>DATNPI010000667.1:0-22154 GCA_036703325.1 Coleofasciculaceae cyanobacterium | reverse complement strand
TGAATCCAAGCCAAATCTGAATCAAGTCGCTTGGCAGTTGGATTGCTACTCCAGCCCAGAAATATTTTGATATTCTGGTCTAGTTCCTCAGCTGCTGGATTGCTGGCTGATAATTGCGCGATCGCACTCTGTAACTCTTCCAATTCAGGATGCAATGGAGGCTCTAGTTTTTCTATCTGGCGGCGGCGTTGGGTGAAAATGCGATCGCTCAACACTGGCACAGATTCAGTAACAGTTAGGGAATTAGGTAAACCAACAAACTTTCCTATCTTGTCATGAGTGTTAGGATTTAGTGCCACCTCAATTGGCTGAGGTAGTTGGTAGACGCGCAAGTAGGCTAGGAAGATATGCTGCTTTTGCCGAAGCACCTCTTGTAATCCTTCTTCTGTCCAGACAGTTAGCTGTGATAAGACAGCTAAAGCTTTCGTATCACTCACGCCTTGGCAAGTTTCACATCTAGCCCAAGCTTTTATCAACGCTGTTTCAGAACCTAAATGGGTAAGAGTCGTTCGGGCAATGGGCAAAAAACTTGAGCGGTAGTATTGCTCAACTGGTAGTAAATTAGTTGAGACATCGCATGGATGGAGAACAAATTGCTGCCCTGGATTAATAAATGTCCGAGGCATAACTGCAACCATACGACCTTGCACTAAAGCCTCAATATCTGGAGCAGGTAGACATAGGGCAGTTGAAATTGGAACTAAATTAGTCATAAACTCAGTTTCTTGAGTAAATCATCTATTGCCACCTCAAAATTTACTATTTCAGATGTATCGGGTATTGAATTACTTATGTTATTCAGTGTTTCTTGTTCTGGTACTGGGGTAGTAATCTCCTCATCAACTACTCCCTCTGGAAGTTGACCAGATGGATCGCTCAATATTTCATGGATAAGAGTGTTGTCAAACACTATCTTTTCACGCCTGACAAAAGCCTTTATTTGCTCTTTACTTACCTCAAAATCTTCCAGCGCATTGCTAACAGCTCGAATCGCTAAAAGCGGTTTAATATCTTCGCGTCTCAACATCACCCATTCTCCGCCTAATTCTTTAGACAGAAGTTGATCCAAATACTCTTTTCCTCTTGTATTATGCTTAACTTCCTTAGTACGGACTAAGCAACCGCGAGTTATATCGAACTTTTGGTAGTCAATCAATCGCTTTAAGGTAGCACTTACAAACTTTGCACCAGAATTCTGAGCAACTGCTACTCCTATCTTTACAACTCTTCCATCTTCTTTGCCAACAATTCTGAAGTAGAGATAGCCTTTGTCTGCACTTTTCACTTGAACGTCCTCAATACGCTCAATTCGCACTCGTTCTATAGTCTCCCCTGTCAGTGTGAGGAAACCTAGACGCAGAGCATCAGCCAGCGTAGCATTATCCTCTAAATAATCATCGATTGACTTCTCAAGTGCAGCCAACTCCTTTTTATAAGCAATTTCAACTCTATGTAGTGGGTCTACTGGTGGATTATCAGGATTACCTGCTTTCCAGTTCTCTGCACACCACTTCAAAACTGATCTTACAATTGGCTTTTCTTTACCAAGCTCTCTCAACTCACCTTCATTAAACGGATAAAAAGGATTAGGCGGAGTCAAGCCCTTTTTCTCGTAAAAATCTTTCAACCAGTGAGAAACAATAGCTACAACACCATCAGCATTGAGATGATTTAAATCAAAGGTTTTATTAGCAATCCTATCAGTAACAGCTTGTGCCTCTGGTACGGCTCTGATTTGGTTTGTCCAAGTTAGAGGATACATTGCCATCATCAAAACGCCACGCTTGATTTTGCCATACAGGTCTTTTGCTAAAAGAGCAGCAACCTGCGCTCTTGTAAAACCTCGCTCATTACAATCTGTACTCTCTAGCTCATCAAAGCAGATGACCAGCGTTCTGTAGTCACCAATTAAGTCTAATATTTGACAAACAGTCTGCAATGCTTCAGCTTCTTTATCTTCTTCGTTCTGATTTGGTAATCCCATTGCATCAGCTTGTGACTGTGCTAAATCTCTTCCAGATAGCCAGTTGATTGCGAAGGATACTTTATCTGGAGAAAGTGTCCATAGGATAGCCTGAACCAAATAGGGATTTTCAATATTCGACTTTAGTTGAAGTACCTTGGCTGTCAGATTATCAACCAACTTGGGATTTTGAGCTAACGCTCCAGGAAATCGGCTAGTTAACTGCTCAGGCGTATAATCTTTCTTGATTGTTTCATTTACTAAAGCAGTAGCTAACTCTCGCCACTGCATGACACCTTGATTACCAATCTGTTTAAGGCTAGATGCCAAAGTGTCTAGAAACTTAGAGTTGATTCGGTTTAAATCGCCATACTCACTCATGTAGACAAAAAAAGAGCCACCTTCAACCTTAAGATGACTGCGAATCCGACTGATAAGGTGGCTTTTACCTAGCCCTCTCTCAGCTTTGATCGTGATACCAAGAACGGAAAGCTGCTTTGCACGAATTTGCTCGATTGCCTGAAAAACTGCATTAGAAGCATAAGCATTTATCGATGGAACATCAGGAAAACTCTGTTCCCAGACATCATGGCTTCTGACTACTAATGGTCTGTCAAATGGGTTTTCACTCTTAATAGCAAGGTTGAGATCTGTAATGGCAGAAGGTGCGCTATTCATAAGTCGTGTGAGAGTTCAACAGTAGAAAAGTAAAAGAGTATGGAACAGTTTGAATGAGCTAGGTTATGAGGTTAGACGCTTGGCATAGCAGCGTAATCCACTGACTTTAGTGGTGATAGAATCTTCAAGCTTGTCTGGAGCGCTATCTTCGACGCTGCCTTCCAGAAGCTGAAAAATATCATCGGCTTGCATCTCCAGCAACCACTCACTAAATTGGGAGCGAGTGACGCGATCGCCTATTTCCCGTCGAATCCGATAAATCGGCACCAGAGCATCAAGGTTGTAGTCGCGGTTAAGCTGGTCGTAGACTTTCAACACTACTGGCTTAAACTCTTCATAAGTTGCGATCACGGCTGCTGTTGCTGTTGGTTTCGCTTGACCATTTGACGTACTCACTGCACTATCAGAATGACGAATCCACTTCAGCAGAGTATTGAAATCTTTGGCTCTAACTTGCTTGCCGCTAGACTCGAAAATAGGACTTTTTAGCCCAGCCTCTAGCATCTGCAAGCCCTTATCCGCGAGAACAATCTTGACCGATCTATTTTTTGTAGCAGTTGTAATTGCTCCTTCTTCTTCTAATTGTTCAAAAAAAACTTGATAGTCTCCTGCTTTTTCCTGGGTCTGTAGAATTCGCTTAATTAATTCACTTTTCTTGACTTCCTCCTTTGTTCCTCCCATATCCCACAAGGCAAGCAGCAAGCGAGTTTTAGCTTGGTGTTCATTAACACCTGTATCTTTCGCTTTGGCTTTATTTTTTGTTGACATATTAATAATTTCCAGGTAATTTTAGAGATAAAATTAGTCTTTCATAGACTTTCCCCGAGCTATAGAAACTACATAGCCCAAACATCATGATCAGGAAAGGCTATACCTAATGCCTCCGTAAATTTACGGAAACTTTAAATCTTCTTCAAACAGGTTAATATCAGGTTGCTTGTAGACATCGACTTTAGAGGCGATGAAATTTTTAGGAATTGACCTCGGTTGGACTTCTGGGGCAAGTAGTCTTTGTTGCCTAAGTTGGTCAGACGGATGCCTTTATTTATTAGATTTAGACCGACAGCAGGCAATAACAGACATCCTGAACTGGGTGGACAAATGGGCATCACCAACAGAACCCGCGATCATTGCTGTGGATGCCCCAACGCTTATCCCCGACACCACCGGGATGCGCCTACCCGACAAGCTTACTCACCAGCACTTCAATCGCTATCACACTGGTTGCTACCCAGCCAATGTCGGACGACCATTTGCTCAACGCACTGTGGAGTTTGGTCTAAGTCTAGAAGTGTGGGGTTTTGCTCACGCGCCGATAATTGCGCCCCAGAAGCTAGGACGCTATTAGAGCTTTCAAAAGCCGTCCCAACGAGGGATGCGGTTCAAAGAGATGTAGTGTTTAGAGAGAACGATAGCTATGCTAAGTTAAGTTTTATCAAGATCCTTAAACTGCTCTGCTAAACACTATGAATCTCGTAATCCCAGAACCCGTTAAAGTCTGGTCCCAATTCGTTCACCCCGTATTAATGTGGGTACTGCTGGGGATGTCCATATATGCCCTGTATTTAGGTATGAAAATCCAACAGACTAGATATGCTGATGGTGACGCCAAGAAAGAGCTGATCAAAGGTCGCTATAACGTCAGGCACTATCAAATTGGTTCAGTGCTGTTGGGGTTGATGGTCATCGGCGCGATCGCTGCCCTGGGTGTTACCTACATCAACAATGGCAAGCTGTTTTTTGGTCCCCACCTGCTCGCTGGCTTAGGCATGACTGCACTAATCGCCGTTTCTGCCTCGCTTTCGCCATTTATGCAAAAAGGTAATATGTGGGCACGCTATACCCACATCGCACTCAATGTTGGTCTCTTGGGACTCTTTGGCTGGCAGGCGATAACGGGTATGCAAATCGTGCAGAGGATTGTCAGCAAGATGTAGCACGTCTTTTGTAGGGGCACGATAATATCCATGCGTGTCAACTTAAGCCCTAGCGAATGGAATTCGCGCCTATAAAAACCAAGTCCGCCTGCGCGGACTAACGGAAAATCAAGGTTTCACCGAACCCGCGCAGGCGGGTTTTGGTTGTATAGCTGCGGTTTCAACCGCCCAGCTAACGTTCAGTTGACACCAATGGATAATATCGTGCCCTCATAGTGCGCTATGTAGAGCTGAGAACCGCTATAGAAGATTTTCGAGACTCAACGCTCGACGCCCTAGTGCGTGTTTTCAAACCCCCAGATCCCCCTAAATCCCCCTTAAAAAGGGGGACTTTGACCCTCATTCTCCCCCCTTTTTAAGGCCGGAGCTTATACGAGGAGCTGGGGGGATCTGAATCTGACAGGGAAGTCTGAAAACACGCCCCAGAAGAAACCTCACCGCTTCTTTAATGTTTTAGGCATGGGTATACCCAAGCTAGAGTGAAAATCTTCCTGTACTTTGTAAGTCAAGCGCCGGGAAACTTGTCGCACGACTTGGCGCAAAAGGCGATCGCCTGTGCTTTGAATCAAAGACTGGGGCAATTTATGAATAAACTTGGGAAACCGTAGGTAAACACTTAGGTCAAGATGCCAATCAACGCGAGTGATTGCCTCTGGCAGCTTAGTACCGTCATGCTCTTGCTCCTGAAAATACTCGCTTGTCGGTATTTCTACAAACGTTTGAGACGCTTGGAAGTCAACCTCGTACCCCGGAGCGACGTAATTTGGTACGGGGATCGTCTGAATTCTATAGATACTATTCTCTTGAGGTAGCAGTTCCAAACCGATTTTCGGTTCCACCTCGTAGCCAAACGCCCCGAAGCGCCCAATTACCAACGCATAACCATTTTGTCCAATTGGTTCTACCTTCATGGGTTGAGCGCAGCGGGAAAACCAATTCTGATGAGTATCCAGGTATGCCGCCACTTGCTTGGCTTCAGCATACATCTCCATAGAATCTTGAAATTCACTTTGAAACCGCGTCGGCTCGAAGCCAGAGTAATGTGCTTGTGTCACTAAACTCTCAGTCTCTACAAAACTTGATTTGGCATTCAAATGCGCTTGCTCTGCCTCAATCGATAACTTCTTAGCGAAATGCGAGTGCATACCAGATCCTCTGTGTCGGTTGCCTTTTGCCTATGTTTAAGATTCCCACTTGAGGTTCAAATTCTCACTTTAGTCAGGTTAATTAACGGTAAAGCTGAGTACATATTTAGAAAGTTCCTACAATTGAGAAGTTAAGGTTACTGCCAAAAGAGATAATTTCTCACTCAGCATAGCTTGCGAGTCTCTTTGTCAACCATGTGTGAATTACGGAGAAGTAAGGATGAAAGCATTTGTTGCCGGAGCGACAGGCGAAACGGGACGCCGGATTGTAAAAGAGCTAGTTAAGCGCGACATTCCGGTACGGGCTTTAGTACGAAATTTGGAGAAAGCGAGAGAAATTCTCCCAGCTGAGGCGGAATTAGTGGTGGGTGACGTGTTGAAGCCAGAGAGTCTGGGTGCAGCCCTTGGAGATAGCACCGTAATCCTGTCCGCCACTGGTGCCAGCCCCAGCTTTGACCCAACTGGCCCCTATAAAGTGGACTATGAAGGCACCAAAAATTTGGTAGATATTGCCAAGACAAAAGGAATTGAGCATTTTGTCATGGTTTCTTCTCTATGCGTATCCCAGTTGTTTCATCCGCTCAACCTGTTTTGGCTGATTCTGGTGTGGAAGAAGCAAGCGGAGGAATACCTTCAGAAAAGTGGCTTGAGTTATACGATCGTCCGGCCAGGTGGTCTTAAAAACGAAGATAACCCAGACCCTGTCGTAATGTCATCGGCAGATACTTTGTTCGACGGAAGTATCCCTCGGACAAAAGTGGCACAAACTTGCGTCGAGGCACTGTCGCAACCCGAAGCGCACAATAAAATTGTAGAAGTGGTTGCAAAGCCAGAAGCTTCCGATAAAAATTGGGAGCAGCTATTTACGGGTGTGGTGTGATTGGTAAAAAGCCATAAGCTTTCTTGAGGATGCTTTGCTAAGGCCATTGTTACAAGCCACGTCAGGAGCATGGAACTTGGTACATCGATCACCCTTGCGGAATTCCAAAACCCTAAAACTACAAGAGATATTCCAGAAAGTTGCCTTGAGGAATCTACTTGCTAGCACTGGTGCCTTAGCGTTAACAGTCTCCCTGTTAACACTGTATTCAGGAAATTGGATAGAGCGATCGCCCTGGAATTATCCGACAGGGGTTTACGGGACTCCGCCGTTGGTAATGCGGGGAGGTGACCCCTACATTCGTGCTCTGATGCGCACAATCACGGCAAGTGAGGCGAATGACGCCCGACCCTATTCACTCATCTATGGAGGTGAACGTACTTGGGACTTGAGTCGCCATCCCGATCGCTGCGTTCCGATTGTTGCCGGCCCAAATGTTGGCGACTGTACAACGGCAGCGGGGCGGTATCAGTTCATTACCACAACCTGGGATAGCATGGCGAAGCGCTATCATCCGGGACCGTCTGGTTTTCTGTTTTGGAAGTCCTACAGCTTTGAACCGGAATATCAGGACGCAGTAGTTCACGCTTGGTTGAGCGACAAGCAAGCTTGGGGCGTCGATATTTCACAACAACTACGGCAAGGGAAGTTGAATAAGGTGTTGCAGCGGCTTTCCGGAACTTGGACAAGTCTAGGTTATGGGATAGAAGACAATGCCATGACTGGGTACTTGCCAGAAGTTTATCAGCGAATGCTTAAGGAAGAATTGCAAAAAGCTGGTTAATCAGAGAGGCAAGGGAGCGGGGGACTTTATTCCCTTCTCTCCACTCTTTGTTGACTGCCTCGATAACCATCTTGATATGGTAAAATGCATATCAATATAAAATTGTCAACTCATCTTTACTGAACCAACATCTAAAATTTTGTTTGCATATTAATACATTGCAACTTTTGGTTGGCAAGGCATTACTATAAACTAATTTAAATTCACTTTAATTTGAGATTCAAAAAAATTGTTGTCTGAGCCGCTGACTGTCTCAAAATTTCCCGCAGATGTCTTTAAGCTGGCAAATGGGTTGACCGTGATTCATCAACACCTACCGGCGACACCGGTAGTAGTGGTGGATGTTTGGGTGCGTGCGGGTACAATCACCGAACCCAATGAATGGTCTGGCATGGCTCACTTCTTGGAGCACATGATATTTAAAGGCACAGAGCGAGTGGCGACTGGGGTGTTTGACTCTGTGATTGAAAGTCGTGGCGGTGTTGCTAATGCGGCGACTAGCCACGACTATGCTCATTTTTTCATCACCACAGCGGCTCAGTACTTAGAAGATACGCTGCCTCTGTTGGCAGACATACTCTTGCACGCAACCATTCCTGATGAGGAATTTGGGCGAGAACGGGATGTTGTGTTAGAAGAAATTCGTTCTTGCTACGACGATCCGGATTGGATAGGGTTTCAGGCTTTGAGTGAACTCGTTTACCAGTGTCATCCCTACGGACGGTCGGTTTTAGGAACAGAAGTTCAATTAATGGAGCGATCGCCTGAGCAAATGCGCTCCTTTCACTCTACTCACTACCAGCCGGAAAATATGACGGTGGTGATTGTCGGTGGAGTTGACCAAGAATTGGCGTTGAGATTGGTGAATGAGTCATTTCAGGACTTTCCTCAACCTACTGTGTGTCCGAAGTGCAAGGTAGAGGCAGAACCGCCAATTACAAAAATTCGTCGTCAGGAGGTGTATTTACCTCGGATTGAGCAGGCCCGCCTGTTGATGGCCTGGATAGGGCCTGGCGTAGATCAGCTAGCGGATGCCTACGGCTTGGATTTACTTTCTGTACTGCTAGCAGATGGCCGGTCTTCTCGCTTGGTGCGAGACTTACGGGAAGAGCAGCGATTAGTGCAGAGTATTAATAGTGGGTTCTCACTCCAGCGTGATTCAAGTTTGTTTACAATTAGTGCTTGCTTAGACCCACAGCACTTGGAACAAGTGGAAGAGCTGATTTGCGATCGCTTGTTTGAATTACAGAGGACACCAGTGTCACAAAAAGAACTCAGCCGTTGTCAACGCCTGTTGTGTAATGACTACACTTTTTCTACAGAAGCTGCTAGCCAGATAGCCGGTATGTATGGCTACTACAACACGATTGCTACAGCCGAGCTATGCGTCACGTATCCGCTTCAGATTCAGCGGCTTAAGCCTTCAGACTTGATGCAGTTGGTGCAGCAATATCTTTCCCCTCATCACTATGCAGTTACTGTTCTTAAACCAATGAATGGGGATTGGTGATTAGTTGAAGGTTTGCCAGAGTTGAAGGTTGAAAGGTTAACTTTAGTGGATAACCTACCGTAGGCGCAGCACGTAGGCTGCACAAACGGCAGCCCTATGGGGAAGGGAATCCCCGTGGGGAAGGGGTTCTCCTTCAGAGTATGACCTTCTAACTTTCAACCTAGTCTTATAACCTACAACCTTCCACCTTCTAACTTTCAACCCTTTGTATCCTTCAACACTCAAATCTTTACTAACCACTCATGTCTGAAAATGTGACATCCTCGAAACAACAGCAGATAATCCATCGCACTGTTTTAGATAATGGCATGGTTGTGATTGCCGTAGAAAATTCAGCAGCAGATATCATTTCCAGTCGTATATTTATTCGGGCAGGCAGTCTGTGGGAGCCACGAGAAAAAGCTGGACTATCTCACCTGCTAGCATCTACGATCACAAAAGGAACAGAGCATCTATCATCTATAGAAATTGCTGAACGGATCGAGTCCGTGGGCGCTAATCTTAGTGCTGATGCAGCTACCGATTACTTTTTACTGTCACTAAAGACCGTTTCCGCTGACTGGCCTGAGATATTGCAGCTAGCAGGGCAAATATTGCGATCGCCTAGCTTCCCAGAAACCGAAGTGGAACTAGAGCGTCACCTCACCATTCAGGATATTCGTTCTCAAAAGGAGCAGCCCTTTACTATTGCCTTTGAGCAGTTGCGACAGGCGATGTATCAAGACCATCCCTACGCTGTCTCAGTTATGGGAACAGAAGCCACTGTATCTCAGCTCTTGCGTACTGACTTAGAAGAGTATCATCAAACTTATTTCCGCCCTGACAATGTGGTGATTAGCGTCGCCGGTCGCGTGACACCAGAAGCGGTGATTGAACAGGTTGAACGAGTGTTTGGTGATTGGCAGCCTCCGCAAACGCCTTTGAAAACGCGATCGCTACCATTAATTGTGTCCCAACCTTGCCAAGTAATGACGCCACAAGATACACAGCAATCAGTTGTGATGCTGGGCTATCTTGCCTCACCCCTAGAAAATGCCGACTACGCCACCCTGAAACTGCTCAATACCTACCTGGGTAACGGTCTTTCCAGCCGCTTATTTGTAGAACTGCGGGAGAAACGAGGTTTAGCCTACGATGTCTCAGCTTTTTATCCCACGCGCCAGTCAGCCTCCACTTTCGTCGTCTACATAGGCACAGCGCCGGAAAATACAGAAACAGCGCTCGTTGGTCTACGCACAGAAGTTGATCGCCTTTGCTCTGACTTGCTTACTACTGATGAACTCCAGACGGCGAAAAATAAGCTACTGGGTCAGTACGCCTTGGGCAAACAGACTAATGCACAGCTTGCCCAAGTTTATGGCTGGTATGAAACTTTAGGGGTGGGAATTGATTATGACTTCCAGTTTCAGCAAGACGTTACCAGCGTTACCCCAGAGATAGCTCAAGCCGTCGCGATGCGCTACTTCATTGAACCTTACCTATCCCTGGTTGGTCCTGCTGAGGCAATCAAAGGTTTAGCGGCACCAGTAGTATTCGAGTAGTGGCGACTGTAGCTAAGGCTAGACAACTCAAACGAGTGAAAGAAAAGCTGAGATAATGGAGCCAACTTTTACTGTATGGTTAGCTGATGGCAACATGAAGTGAAAGTAAGCTTCTCTAACAATCGGCAGAGGTATAGACGCCAATGAGTAAAAGCCTGATGCTGGGTGTCGCTAATACTAGCTGGGTAGTCTGTTGTAGTGTCCTCAGTGGATTAATATTCAACTGGGGACACTTGTCAGCTATTGCTACTGATGCCGATTTAGTTACCACTAGGGTTGCTCAGGCGATGCTAGCTATAAGTGTCAACCGACCGATTCTCAAAACTGGTAGCCAGGGCGAGGCAGTGTCTGAACTTCAAGCAGCTCTCAAACTTTTGGGGTACTTTACCGATACTGTAAATGGTTTCTATGGAGAAAGCACTGCGATCGCTGTCTCTCGGTTCCAGCAAGCTTCAGGCTTAACAGCTGATGGTATCGTCGGTCCCGCCACTTGGACTCGTCTGTTCCCAGGCACACCATCAGCTGGGACACCCTCTCCCACTTCCGCAAATAACTCACCAAGTACGCCATCAGCTGGGACACCCCCTGCAACCTCCTCAAATAACCCAGCATCGGTTTTCCCAGTTCCTTCTGCAATTCCAACAACGACTAGCAGCACTAGCATTAGTGTTCGCGTACCACCTCCGCAGGCGGCAGCGCAACGTAGTTCAGCAAACGGCACTCGACCTGGCAACCCCACTGCTGCGACGGCTGCCAATTCCTCCCCAGCAGCAAAGCCCCAAATCACAGCTGTTGCTTTGCCAATTCTCAGAAAGGGTATGCAAGGCCCAGCCGTCGCTCAGTTGCAAGAACGGTTGAGAGGCCTTGGTTTTTTTAGAGGAACAGCGGATGGAGTCTTTGGGCCAGCAACCCAAACTGCTGTTAAAGCCGCTCAAGAGAACTTTAGGCTTGTGCCAGATGGAATTGTTGGTTCTGCCACTTGGAGTGCTCTGCTGCGTTAGCTTTGCAGCACTAAATTAACGTTTTTAACCAGCGGCAAGATTGAGTAATTCTAAAACTCAATCTTTTGATGTACGTAACAATCTCTTTTTAGATAGAGCGATTCGTGTTATTGAAGCGGATATCTTGGCTTTACAGGACAAGAGAATTCAGTCTTGTATTAAGCAATGATTAAAAGAAGCTGCTCACTGGCAGGTTTGATCGAAGCCATCTGCGTCCTGACCTATACAAACAGTTTCCTTAATAACAAGGTCTAACAGATGAACACAGATAAAACTAAAGTGCCTGGACAAACTAATGATGGTATGGGCAGACTTAACAAACTTGCCTATCGCGATGGTTACATTCATGGGCGAGACTTAGAGCATCATCTTCAGCGAGAGAACCAAGGCGATCGCAATACTATTCGCGAAAACAATAAGGCGGCTACTGGCTTGCTTTATGGCATTACGATTACTGCACTCGCTAGTTTGTTGGGTGGAACTATTTTCTTACTAGCGCACCAAAATCAGCCAGCCACACCACCAGTGCCAACGGTTCCGGCACCTAACAGCAGCCAGTCTTAAGCCACTCTAGAAGACTCAATCACTACTGAAAGACCAGTAGACAAACCAAGGGCATCTCTCTGTTTCCTTTGCTCATTGTTCAGAGTTCATTGCTAGACAGACTTAATAATGAACTCTGAGCTATCAACACTCCAAGTTCCGGGCAACAGCAAGGCCCTACTCAACTCAATATCCCTACCCAACCAAATGTCAGGTCTCAAGAAGCCGTACCGACGCCACCTCAGAGTTCAACTTCACCAGCTAATCCCAGCGCCACTCCAGAAAATATAACGCCTCAAGCAGCACCAGCGCCATCCCCAAACCAGCCTAGCAATACCACTTCCACAACATCGCAACCCAACACAACTAATAATCAGGTCGTACCGACTCAACCACAGAACCAGGCTCCTACTGACACTTCGACAAGAGTACAATCAAACACAACTAATCAAGTGTCTCCGGCACAAACCCAGAATCAGACTCAACCTGCTAATTCCGGTTCAACCCAGTAGAAGGTTAAACCAATTAAATAAAATTAAAAGTGGCGAATATGCAGCAATATTATTCGCCATTTTTGTTTATTTGTATTGCATTCAAATGTACCCTTATAGGAATTTTAATCTTTAGACTCACAGGTTATAGAAAAAGGATAATTGCTTTATAACGTAACAAGTGCTAATATTAGTAGAATGAGTATTGTTAAAAAATATTAATCAATCTCAGTTTTACTCTCGTAGAAATACTGGTCTTAGTACAGTTTCATTTCTTTGTCACCCCTCCACTGACAGAAACAAAGCTTATTTCTCAAGATTGATGACTCCCTAGTATAAATGAAGGTAAATTGTATCCATCAGCACCGATAAAAGTGCATTTTGGTGTTGTAAATTAAGAATTTTCCCGTAGGGAGGAAAATAAATGGCTTTAGGACAACATAAAAGAGCAGTAGGTGTTTTTCCAAAACGCAGTGACGCGGAATTGGCGCTCAGGGAACTACGAGATTCTCGCTTTCCTATGGACAGAGTTTCCGTAATCACTCGTGATGCAGACCGGAATGATGATATCGCTGGTGCTGATGTTCGTAAAGACGTTGAGCGTACCGGCAATAAGGCTGACGAAGGCGCTACCACTGGTGCGCTGGCTGGTGGTCTAGCTGGCGGTCTTACTGGATTATTAGTAGGTTTAGGTACATTAGCGATTCCGGGAGTTGGTCCGATAATGCTAGCCGGAGCTACCGCAACCGCTCTGGCTACAACATTGGCGGGCGGGGCAATTGGGGCAGTTGCTGGCAGTCTTGTTGGTGGACTAATTGGTTTAGGAATTCCCGAAGAACGGGCAAGAGTATATAACGATCGAGTATCCCGTGGTGATTATTTGGTAATGGTAGAAGGGACAGATGAAGAAATTCGTCATGCCCAGGGTATTTTGAGCCATCGCGGAATTGAAGAGTGGGGCGTTTATGATAAACCCAATGCTGTAGCGGCAGGTACGGGTCATGCCACCTCTGCCACTCCCCGCAGTGCTTTAGTTCATAATAAGCGTGCGATCGGTGTCTTCCATCACCGTCGAGATGCGGAAGCGGCAATCACAGAATTGAGAGATGAAGGCTTCCCCATGCCTCAGATCTCTCTGATAGGTAAAGATATTGACGGGCAAGGTCGCTCAGGCGGTGGTAGTGTTACCGATCGCACTAAGACCGACGAAGGTGCAAAAGGTGGTGCCGCTATTGGTGGTGTCGGTGGTGCTCTTGCTGGTTTAGGAGTAGGCTTGGGAGCCTTAGCAATTCCTGGTATTGGTCCGGTGATTGCAGGCGGTGCTTTGGCAACCGCATTAGCCACGGCTGCTGCTGGAGGTGCAATTGGTGCGGCGGCTGGCGGTATTACTGGGGCGTTGGTAGGTTTGGGCATTCCCGATGAGCGTGCCCGCTTCTACAATGATCGCGTTAATCATGGTGATTACCTGGTGATGGTAGACGGCACGGAAGATGAAATTCGTCGTGCTGAAGTGATTCTGCGGCGTCGTGGCATTCAGGAATGGGGTATTTTTGATGCACCAGATGGCGCTCACTCTCGGACTGCTACTGCTAATGCTACGCGGGATGTTGATCGCGATCGTACCAGCTATGCTGCCGCTGGCGCTTCCCGTCCTGCTGTAGGTCGCCGTCATCGTGCGATTGGCGTATTCGCCCACCGTCGTGATGCCGAAGGTGCGCTCGGGGAACTGAGAGATGCAGGCTTTGACATGAATCAGGTTTCCATTGTGGGCAAAGATGTCAATAGTGCAGGAAACCTAGGCGCAGGTGACGTTACTGACCGCACCAAGACTGACGAAGGTGCCAAAGGCGGTGCTGCCGTTGGTGGTGTCGGTGGTGCTTTGACCGGTTTAGCAGTAGGCTTAGGAGCTTTAGCCATTCCTGGCATCGGCCCTGTGATTGCAGGTGGCGCTTTGGCAACCGCCTTAGCCACTGCCGCAGCTGGCGGCGCAATTGGTGCAGCGGCTGGCGGTGTGACTGGGGCACTGGTTGGATTGGGTATTCCCGACGATCGTGCTCGCGTCTACAATGACCGCGTCAATCATGGCGATTATCTGGTGATGGTGGATGGCACCGAAGACGAAATTCGTCGTGCCGAAGCCATTCTGAGCCGCCGTGGCATTCAGGAGTGGGGCATTTTTGATGCACCCGATGCAGATACTTCTCGCCCAGGTTATGCCACTCGCAACGTGATTGACCATCAGACGACACCAGGCGTTGATGCTACTCACGGCGGCACAAAGGTTGTGGCAGATCATCCTGAAGTCATCATCGTTGACCGTCGAGAGCAGACTTTATAGGTTTGCTATTCATCGGCAATCCTAACTGTCTAAAACAATTGCAGGAGCAAGATTATTACATACCTTGCTCCTAGCACTTCTACCCCCAGAGGACTTACACAAAGCTCCCTCCCTTGCCCCTTTTTCGAGGGGACAATGGAGGCTTACCGAGGCTGAATTACCTGAAATTTTTAAAGGGTGTACAAGTCCTAACTCTTAAATCATTCATTTTCATCGCTGACCGTTCCGATAAAGGAAACAAAAAAATGAAAAAACTAACAATTCTTTTACTCAGTGGCTTCTTGTGTTTGGGTGCAGCGGCTTGCTCCGATAATGCCAAAACAGCTGCGGATGCTCCTAATTCGACCCAGGCTAGTCCCGAGGCTCCAAAGGTTGATGAAGTTAAAAAAGCCCAAGAAGATGCACAAAGTGAAACTCGCAGAAAACAGGCAAATGCAGATATTAAAGCGCGTGAGGAGCGCAATAATGCCTTGAATCAAGGTTCTGCTGAAAACCGATCTGAGGACGACATTGAAAGTCAAGTCCGCAGCAAACTGGAGGTTAACATCCCGAATGGTGAGCTAGTGGTTAAAGCTGAAGATAATGGAGCTGTGACTGTATCAGGCACCGTCGTGAAGCAAGATCAGCTTGCTAAAATTGAACCTTTGGCAAAACAGATCAAAGGAGTTAAGAGCGTTGATGTTAAAGCAACCGTTGCTGCTCCCAAAGCTCAGTAGCGGTAGTTGTGTTGATAAATCAGTTCTTGCTCTTGCTTAAGCTGTGGTTATAATGAGCTAACTGATAATCCCACCCTCTAAAAGGGGTGGGTTTTTTGCTTTATGCTCTAACAACCTTGATACAGAGTCTAGCTTGTCAAGGAGTTGCTACTCTTTAGAAGTTTCGTTCTTTAACAACCAACGACTCACAATTTATGCCAAAACTCTCTACGGCTCATCAGTTGGCATCTCTCAACTCTATTGACATGGATGCCCTCGATATTCGCTTATTGGTATTGGATATCGATGGCACGATTGCTGGTCAATCCAACGATATTCGGGAACCCGTGAAGCAAGCCATACGTTCGGCTCAGGCGAAGGGGATTCAGGTGGCGATCGCAACGGGTCGGATGTATTGCTCTGCCTTGCGCTTCCATCAAGCCGTGGGTTCTACCCTGCCCATATTGGCTTATCAAGGTGCGTGGATTCAAGACCCCATAACGCAGAAGATTCACCAACATTTGCCAGTTTCACGCGCCACAGCAGAGCAATTGTTGGATTACTTTGAGAGTGATGCCTTGCGATCGCTGCTCTCCGTTCACTTCTATATCAACGACCAGCTGTATGTACGGGAAGTGACTTCAGAGACACAAATCTATGCCAAACGAGCCGATATTCAGCCGATACCCGTGGGTGACTTGCGTAAGGCTTTGACCTCTGAACCGACGAAGGTTTTAGCTCTCAGTGATGACACTGCTGTGATTGACCAACTCTTAGGCAGCTTGCGAAAGCAATACACTCCAGCTGAACTGTACTTAACAAAATCTGTGGCAACCTTCTTTGAAGCTACGAATCCCGCTGTCAACAAAGGAGCAGCTGTACGCTACTTAGCCGAAGAGATGCTGGGACTGAATGCTCACAATGTTATGGCAATTGGCGATAACTTTAATGATGTTGAAATGCTTGAATATGCAGGTCTAGGCGTTGCAATGGGAAATGCACCATCGGATGTGCAATCTGTTGCCCAGTGGGTGGCTCCTAGTGTTGAGCAAGATGGTGCAGCGGCGGCAATTGAAGCGTTTGTCTTGTAAGCCACTAGCAGTAGTAAAGCCTTTATATCAGAAAGGGAACCGACGACTGGCCGTGTTTCGTCTCGGTTCCCTTACTGGTTCGCTCCTCACACATTCAGAATCATACCCGAAGGTTGTTTAAATTGTCACTAGCTTTTAGATAAGTTTTTTACCTCTTTTTTAGTATCAACTCTAAAAATGTAAGATTTACCTTATAATTCTACTGGTGCGGGTACACCAAGTTGGTCTTGTAAGAGCGATCGCAACAATCCTTGAGTGACCCCCAATAACCCCAATCTTGCCTGAGCTAGCTTAGGAGTCTGGGTTTTCACCTCCCCCCAAATGCGACAATTACTGTAGAAGTCCTCAAAAGCCTCACTCAAGGCACGACATCGTTTTACCCAATGAATCTGGCTTGAGTCGCCGAGTTCATCTTGCAACTCTAACAACTGGGTAATCAAACCTCGTTCTGCCGGATGCATCAACCGTAGTAGTACCTGTCCTGTGTCCGCCCCTTGGTCATCATTGAGCCAGGGAATCGGGTTTGGCTCAACAAATTGCCAACTTACAGTTTTAAAGTCCAAATCCCTCAGCTTAATTAAGTCCTGGCAGTGAGCCAATCGCAAGAGTGAGCAGCAGCGGGCATGGATATATTGCACACAAAACAAATTTTCTGAGTGCTGAGTGCTGAGTGGGGACTCTTGATTTCGTTCCCTAGTGCTGGCTTCAGTAGAAGGAGGGTTCTGTTGATACTCAGGACTCCCTTGGTGAGCGTATTTTATACTTGCATCTAGCTGCCTTTGATGGACTTGAGGGGGTATCTGAATCATCTGTTGCAACCAGGTAGCTAAACCGCGATCGCTTAACCGAAAGTTAATCCAACCTGGGAGTACTACCTCAACGCTGAAATCTAAGCAGGTTCCACCAGCCGTATCCTGACTTAGTGTTGGGAAAGAGGCTGTTAGCTGGTTAGCGATCTCGAAGGCTGACTGTTGCCAAAGGGGTGCAAGCTTAAGAGCGATCGCTGAACGGTACAGCACACAAGTCTCATCTGACAAGTGGTGTAGAGGAATCATCTCAGGCCTCAGCATCGTGCTATTAGGTGAATTAGTTGCCGCCAAGCTTATACTGGACAAACCCATCGCCACCCAAAGCTGTTGTTGCAACAGTTGCTTGATTGGAGCAGAATTGTCCAACAAACTTACACTTAAGGCTCGGCAGTTGTAAGTATTTTTTGCTACTTTCGACTCCATGTAAAATCTAGAAAAACTAGCGTTTCCATCACGCTTCCGCTTATGCATTCCCCATCCTCCGCATCAGAGGCATCTCGACCTTTTTTAACCTGGCAACGGATTCTTGACTGGGCGCAGGAACACTACCGTTATCGCACCTTTAGCAAAGATGAACGGATTCCCGCCCGTGCTGGGTTGCTGTATTTAGTGCAGCGAGGGGCAATCCGCTTGGTGGGTACTGCTCAAGTCAGTGCCAGCACTAATCATTCTGTGTCTCAATTGTCGCACCAGACAACAGAGGAAGCTTTTTTAGGCTTCGTTGGTGCAGGTCAGCCCTTTGAAATCGTGGCCCAGTCGCCGTTTACACTTTCTGCTTACTCTCACGTTGACCAAACTTCTGTAGTTTGGATGTATTGGCATGACTTGGACAACTGGCCTCACTTCCGGCGAGAAGTCCTGGATGCATTTCGGTATCAGCACCAGCGTAAACTTCTTTGGCTCAGTACCTTGGGACAGCGACGGACTATTGATCGACTATTGGGATTTATAACGTTATTAATAGAAGAATTTGGTGAACCTTGTAACAATGGATACTGTCTACCATTCCCTTTGACCCATGCCCAAATTGGCAGTGCTATTGGTTCCACCCGCGTGACAGTAACTCGCTTGATGGGTAAGTTGCGCCAGCGGGGACTCCTCGGCACTCAAGGGGATAATTTGATTTACTTACCAGCTGAGTCAGCAGAAAGTAATAATAAAAAGCCCAGTTAATCACTTCGTATCAGCATCTGTTGGGGATTGGGGATGGGGGATTGGTTGAGATGAGCTTTTTCTCTTCCCCTTCTCCATCCCCAGCCTGACCAATAACAGTTATCTATGAAAGCAACTGGGTAGAAGCCGCACTTAAGGTTGCAAGGGTGTAAAGCTGAATCCTGTTTTGGAAGTCTGATCGGGTTGAATTTGTACGAGAGTTGAGGCACCATTGCGATCGCCTGATGAGGAAAACTGCACTGGGCCTGTGGCTCCATTAGCGGAAAACCCAGAACTAGACAGCGCCTTTTGTAAACCCTCACGAGTATTACTTTGCTTTAAACCGCTGATGATGGCAACAGTGGCATCATAGGCTGTTGCACTGCGCCAATTCACATCACCGCCCCACAGTTTCACAGCATTCGCGGCAAAAGGATTCCCTGGAATTGCCCTAGGGTGCCAAGCTACTGCCAGCACCATTCCAGTAACAGCCGCTTGTCCCTGCTGTAACGTTTGGATTGTGTACAGGGTAGAACTCCCCAACAAAGATAAACTTCTTTGATTAGCTTGTGCGACATCTAAGGCTTGGTTCTGTCTATTGACAGAAGGCACAAGTAGCAAGCCATCAGCACCCTGACTAATTGCTTGAGAAATCATCGCACTGGCATTAAAATTCGCTGCCGAGAAGTCACAGTTAGTCGGGGCAACTTTGCCGCCATCAGCAGCAATGGCTGAGGTAAACTCTTCTTTAAGTGATTGACTCGATTGAGATTGGGAGTCTACACAAACAACGATGTTGGTTTTACGGGCAGTCTTGACGGCGTAGCGAGAAAGAGTACCTGCTTGAAAGCTACTACTGGGGACGGTACGAAACACATAGCTACCAATTCCCGATAAATTTTTGGCATCGCTGGTGGGAGAAATCATCACCAACTTTCCATTTTGATACTCTGGTGCGGCGGCAAGCGATGCGTCACTAGAGTTGTGTCCTACCACAGCTAAAACACTCCTGTCTTTCACAAATTCAGTGGCAATTTGTTTAGCGATCGCAGGATTATTATCATCATTAGCAATTTCTACCTGCAATAGCGCCCCATTAACTCCACCGCTTTTGTTCACCTCATCCTGAGCTTGAGCTACTCCGCGCAGAACTTCTCTTGCTACATTCAAATTGCCACCAATCGGTACACTGACCGCAATTTTGGCAGCAGTACCCTTACCCGCTTTGGCATTGTTCAGGTAAATCAATGCCTCTGGATCATTACGATTCGTTTGCAGTGACGACTGAAACTGAGTAGCGGCAGTGGCAAAATCCCCTTTTGCAAAAGCTTGCACCCCAGACTGTTTGCTGGGGTTTGTATCTGCGGGGACGAGAATTTTGTCTCCCAGGCTTATCCGATTCTGTCGGTTCCCAGAGGTGGTATCTGAACCCGATGGACTCTTATCAGAGTTAGATAAACCCCCTATGTTAACTCCAGATTGGTTTTTAAACCACCAAAAACCGCCGGCTAACAACGCAGCAGTGATTGCGAGCGCTAACACTAAAACCGTCGTTTCATTTTTTTGAGACATAAGACATTGCTCGGTTTGTCAAAAAGTGCTGACTTGTTCAAGGTACTTGATAAGGAATGGCAAGATAAGCCCGCAAGTTCTGCTCAACGCGAGCCGTCACTTCTTGACGCAGTTGAGTTGCAACATCGTTAACAGCTCCCTGTCCATTTCTAAATGAAAGCTACTGAATTAATTAATTTTTCAAGTATCTCGGCTTCTCACTGGGCGGTTTTCCCAGCCGCTCATTAAGGTACTGGCACAAATTCATAGCCGAAGGGGGTGCGTTGCTCACCAGGCTTACTCGGCTGAATCGTGACCAACTGCACGGCTTGGTTGCGATCGCCTGATGGTAAAAACTGTATCCCCCCAGCAGCACCCGTAGCAGAAAAGTCCGACGCTGAAAGCGCTTGTTGAACGCCACTACGGCTGGGATTGCGCCCAATACCAGCAATTAGCGCCTTGGCAGCATCATAAGCCATTGCCGTGCGCCAGTTCACCTCTCCTCCCCAAAGTTGATTAGCGGCTTTGGGAAACTCAGCCTGAGGGTTTGCCAGGATATGCCAGGGCACCGCTAGCACCATCCCCACTGCCGATTCCCCACCTATTTGCAACGTCTGGGGGGTGTAGGCATCGTCTCCAGCCAAAACTTGCAGCCGCTTACGGTTGACCGCTACTACCTGTAAAGCTTTATCGAGCGTAGCGGAATTGGGAGCTAACATCAAAACCTCTGCGCCCCGCTTTATTACCTGTTCCACGTCATAACCAGCATTAAAAGCCGAGTTGGCCAAGTCATATTCAGCCACCACTTGTCCTCCATCTCCATAAAGGGCCGTGGTAAATTCCCCTTTAAGAGAATTGCTGTAATTACTACCGGAATTGAAAAACACAGCGGCTTTCTTACGCTTTAGCTGGGTGAGCATATAACGGGAGAGGCCGTTACCAGCAAAGCGATCGCTCGGTACGGTGCGAAAGATATAGCTGCCAAAACCCGAAAGCTGCACCGACGTACTCACAGGCGAGATAGCTACCAGTTGTCCCGACTGATACACTTTCCCGGCAGTGAGGGTGACATCGCTGGCAAAATGACCCACAACGCCTAAAATGTCCCGATTTTCCACTAGGGCAGCGGCAACTTGTTGCGCCACCTTTGGGTTATTGTCATCATTGGCAATCAGCACCTTCAGAGGAACGTTCTTAATTCCACCACTTTGATTAACTTCATTTTGAGCTTGAGCAATACCCCGCAGGATTTCTTGAGCAGCGCTTACATCAGAACCAATTGGAACAGACGCCGCTATCGTGTAGGATTTCTGGTTACCAATGCGAGCGTTGTTGAGGTAGATCAGCGCTTCTGGATCGTTGCGATTGCTTTTGAGAATAGCTTCCAGATTAGAGACAGCAGCCTGGTAATTGCCTGATGCGATCGCCTCAATAGCTGCTCGTTTTTGCGGCGTTTCTTGTGAGATAATTAACAGTTTCTCTCCTGCACTGATGCGCCCTTGAACTGGCTGATTTGCACCTGTACCAGGCGGTGGCTCATGTAGGTTTTTGAACCACCAAAATCCTGCTCCCAACAAAGCCGCCGTTATTAGCAAAGACAAAACAAGAACCGTTGTTTCGTTTTTTTGTGACATCAGCCACTCTCCCGTTTGTCAAATAATACTAACCTGTTAAAGACAGTAGAAAAGATTTGGCGTGGCTTTAGGATTAGTATTGGAACAAAAGGTCGAGTAGCGGATTTTAAGGTACTGGCACAAATTCATAGCCGAAGCTAGTGCGTTTACCGGGCTGAATCCTTACCAACTGTACTGCCTGATTGCGATCGCCTGATGGTAAAAACTGTATCCCTCCAGCAGCACCACTAGCAGAAAAGTCCGACGCCGAAAGCGCTTGTTGAACACCACTACGGCTGGGATTGCGCCCAATAGCAGCAATTAGTGCCTTGGCAGCATCATAAGCCATTGCCGTGCGCCAGTTCACCTCTCCTCCCCAAAGCTGATTAGCGGCTTTGGGAAACTCAGCTTTGGGGTTTCCCAGAATATGCC
>DATNPI010000654.1:0-8016 GCA_036703325.1 Coleofasciculaceae cyanobacterium | reverse complement strand
GATTACACTACTTAAATCTTGCTCAGACATGGTTTCCTCCTTTATGCGCTTGTAATTTGTTCGCGTACCCAAGCTCTAAAAGCTCTCATCGTCTTATTCCTACCAGCAGTCTTTATCTGACTCAAATATTGGGGAATTACCTCAACAAGTGGTAAATTAGGAAAAATCTGACTAAACTCTGACTCGATATACTTTCTATCTCGTAAAACATTAATCTGCAACTTCGCCTTTTCAAATCGCCAAAGCTCAGGGACTCCCAAGGCTTCATAAATACTCGGATGAGTGCGAGACGTTACATCTATCTCTAAGGCTAAATCTGGAGGTGGATCGACGGACAAGTCTAATCTTTCTTTCCCTCTTACTGCTGCTTCATTTTGAATGTAGAAACAATTATCTGGTTCTATCCCTTTCAACATATCCTCATTTTTAAAAGTAGTAGAACCAAGAGGATAAAAATCAATATCTAGTTATTCCAAAAGAATTCCAATAAAATCAGTGATAAACAATTTACTGGTTTCATGCTCTGGCAATGGCGTCATAATTTCTAATATTCCGTTATCATAGGCTACTCTTGACGCCCGATGTTCTCCTAACTCTTCTAAAAGAGTTTCAAATTCTTGCCAGGTTACATCCTCTAAAAATACTTTATGACCTGGCGGTATATTAAATCGCTTTAATTCCAACAGCATAACGTGACGCTCATCTACAATACTGGAAAAGTAAGGTGGGCAAATGCCCACCCTACATTGATTAACGACCAGCCGCCGTTGGCATCCCCAAAATATCCTCAATTCGAGGCATTTCTTCCAACGGAATCACACGACCTTCATCTTCAAAATTAGCAATTTGATCGAAGTTCAAATAGCGATACAAATCACCAGCAAAAGGATGAATCTTCTTCCCCACAATGTCCATATATTCCTGCACTGTTGGAATTCGACCAAGCATCGCACAAACTGCTGCTAATTCAGCTGAACCGAGATAAACTCGCGCATCTTTGCCCATGCGGTTGTTGAAGTTGCGCGTCGAAGTCGAGAATACTGTCGTGCCATCTTTTACCCGTGCTTGATTACCCATGCACAGAGAACATCCTGGCATTTCCGTTCTCGCACCAGCTGCACCAAACGTGCCGTAGATGCCCTCGTCCTTCAGTTGCTTTTCATCCATCCGGGTTGGGGGACAAATCCAGAGGCGTGTTTTGACAGGTGGTTCGCCTTCCAGCACTTTCGCAGTAGCCCGGTAGTGACCGATATTGGTCATGCAGGAACCGACGAACACCTCTTGGATGGAGTCATTGGCAACCTCAGACAATAGCTTCACATTATCCGGGTCATTCGGCGCGGCAACAATCGGTTCCTTGATTTCATTCAAGTCAATCTCGATAATTTCCGCATACTCCGCATCCGAGTCAGCTTCCATCAGGACGGGATTCGCTAGCCACTCCTCCATCTTGGCGACGCGGCGCATGATAGTCCGAGCATCGTGATAACCCCGCGCTACCATATTTGTCAACAGCGCCACATTCGATCGCAGATACTCTGAGACTGTCTCCACACTCAGCTTAATCGTGCAACCGGCACAAGAGCGTTCAGCGCTGGCATCGGTGAGTTCAAAGGCTTGCTCTACCTTCAAATCAGGCAACCCTTCAATCTCCATAATCCGCCCGGAGAAGATATTCTTCTTATTCTGCTTCGCCACCGTTAGCAACCCTTTTTGAATCGCTACATAAGGAATCGCATTCACGATATCCCGTAGCGTGACACCGGGTTGCAACTCCCCCTTAAACCGCACTAAGACAGATTCCGGCATATCTAAGGGCATCAAACCCAATGCACCCGCAAATGCCACTAATCCTGAACCAGCAGGAAAGGAAATCCCCAAAGGGAAGCGAGTGTGAGAGTCGCCGCCAGTTCCTACTGTATCTGGCAATAGCATCCGGTTCAGCCAAGAGTGGATAATGCCATCACCAGGACGTAAGGCGACACCACCGCGAGAGGAAAAGAAATCCGGCAGATCTTTGTGGGTTTTGACATCCACTGGTTTGGGATAGGCAGCCGTGTGACAGAAACTCTGCATCACCAAGTCTGCACTGAAACCCAGACAGGCGAGTTCTTTGAGTTCATCGCGAGTCATAGGACCGGTGGTATCCTGGGAACCGACGGTCGTCATGATGGGTTCGCAGGATGTACCCGGACGAACACCTGGTAAGCCGCAAGCTTTCCCTACCATTTTTTGAGCCAGGGTAAAGCCTTTTCCACTGTCGGCGGGTTGTTTGGGGCGGGTGAAGAGGGGACTGGGTTCTAATCCCAGTGCTTCACGAGTTTTCTCGGTGAGGGTGCGCCCAATTAGTAGGGGAATTCGTCCACCGGCACGGACTTCATCGAGAATGGTATCCGGTTTGAGGGTAAAGGTGGAAATGACTTCGCCAGCTTCATTGGTGATTTCCCCTTTATAAGGATGGATGGTAATCACCATGCCAGTTTCCATCTGGGTGACATCGCACTCGATAGGTAATGCCCCGGAATCTTCAGCGGTGTTGAAGAAGATCGGCGCGATCGCACTTCCCAAAATATATCCCCCAGATCGCTTATTCGGCACAAAGGGAATATCCTGACCGATATGCCATAGTAGGGAATTAATCGCCGATTTGCGGGATGAACCTGTCCCGACGACATCTCCCACATAAGCGACGGGATGCCCTTTTTCCTTCAGCTGGGCAATGGTTTCCAATGCCCCTGGTATCCGAGATTCCAGCATCACCGTAGCGTGTAACGGGATATCCGGGCGAGTTGTGGCATGGGGTGCGGGGGACAAGTCGTCCGTATTCGTCTCTCCCGGCACCTTAAACACCGTAACTGTGATGGCTTGCGGTAGTTTAGGACGGCTAATGAACCACTCGGCATTTGCCCAAGAGTCGATTACCTGCTTGGCGTAGGGATTGACATCAGACAGGCTAAAGATATCGTGGAAGGCATCAAATACCAGCAGTGTCTTACTTAAGGCTGCTGCTGCTGAGGCTGCCATCGAAGGGTGTGTTGATTTGAGCAAATCTATCAACGATTGCACATTGTAACCACCCATCATTGTCCCCAGGAGATTTACCGCCCACTGGGGAGTAATTAGAGGACAGGTAACCTCCCCTTTGGCGACGGCTGTGAGGAATGAGGCTTTGACGTAGGCGGCTGGATCGACGCCGGGAGGAACGCGATCGCGCAACAATTCCAGCAAGGTTTCTTCTTCACCCACTGGCGGATTTTTCAGCAATTCACACAATTGGGATGTCTGTTGGGCATCCAATGGCAGGGGGGGAATGCCCAAAGCCGCCCGTTCAGCGACGTGTTGACGATATGATTCAAGCATTTCAGCAGTTTTTTCAGATGACATCAGCCAAATTTTGCAATCAGGTCTGGTGGATCTTCTACGTTAGGATTAATTCCACATTACTACTGTTTACCATTGACGTTTGGTGATGACGTTGATATGCCAAGTGCATGGCATCAAGCCTCAAGTTTTCTCCGCACAACAAGAGTAGAGACGTTCCGGCGGAACGTCTCTAAGACTATCTAGGTGATAGTCTTAATGACACGAGACTCCTAACCGTTTAGGAATCGCTCTTGCTGACAGCGAAGCCAATGTACTCACTTCCTGCGCTGGCTCGGTAATTTGAAATCTCTGCTGTGTAAGCTCCGGTCGTGGTAGCCGTAAACTCGACAATTTCATAACTGTTGTCAAGGCTGACAGATTTGGCAACAACCGTGTCACCGAGTTTAATTTTGAGATCGAGATCTGTGGTGGGCTGAGTTTGGGTTTCCCCTAAGGGCATTTTGTGAGCCCAGGCGATCGCCACTCGAACTTTCTGACCAGCTGAAGCCAGGAAAGTAGTAGTAACTGGGAACTCTCCCTTGGCAGTACCGTTGTTTACAACGATAAACTTTGAATCATCAAGTTGCGCTACTTTGTCTGCGGCTGCCAACAAGATGCCTCCAGCTCCATCACGATCACTCAATACAGTACTCCCTTCAATGTTATGACGAGCTGAAGCCATCATAATCGCTCGAACCTCTTCAGCCTGACGAAACAGACTAGGCTTCCTCTGCGCTAGGAGACCGACACCGCCAGTGACGTGGGGAGCTGCAAAGCTCGTTCCATTATTATTCGCAAAGCCTCCGCCGTTGATAGGCATCAGGATTTGATGCCCAGGAGCGACAATATCTGGTTCTTCCCGGTCATTATTCGGGGAGTTAGGATTCTTGTAAGCACTAAAATTTACAGCCCCAGTACAGGCAGGGATGTCGTCACTAAACGTAGTTGTGTTGTTATCACCAAATGCTCCTACCGCTAAGGCATTAAATGCAATCTCAGGACTTCCCATCTTGTTGTTGCAGACGTTGGAGACAGCCACACTAATCGTCACACCCGTGTTGTAAATGACTTTATCCACGTACCGGGCAAAGGCATCAAAGACGCCATTCGTCTCACTCCCAAAGCTCATGTTAATGGCACTAGCTCCGTTATCAATAACGCAGTCAGTCGCCGCTATCATCTCAGAGTCGCTGTAGTTAGCTCCTATGCCATCAATGACGGTAATACCAGGAGCAACCCCCCGATTGGTGCTATGGGTACTTTGAATCACACCAGCTACTTGAGTCTTATGTCCGCTGATTGAAGTTGTGGCGTCTGGACGACACAGAAGACGTTGAGCTGGTGGTAAGTTGGGGTGAGTTCCAATTCTTCCTGCCTCAACAACTCCCACCTTTTGTCCAGTTCCAGTCACACCCCTGTCGTTTACGGTGTTGGCTTGGACAACGATTCGGGATACATTCAAGCGTGGCTTGCTCACCCGCTCAAGGTAGACTCGGCTTACATCAGAACGAGCTGCCAGCGCCTGGATTTGCGAAGGAGTAACAGCAGCAGCCACTACTGGTGCATAAGCAGACTGGTGGAGAACCCGCTGGCCATTTGCCTTCAGCTGATTCACAACAGCTCGCTGAATCTCAGCATTCTGGGTCTTAAGGGTATTAAGGTTAGCCTGATATTGGGTTCGGCTCTGAACATTACCTCGCGAAGGCGCTGCTGCTGACTCTTTGAGGAAAATAATCACATTGATAGGCTTGTCTGACCTCTGGGTGAGGCGGTTAGCCAATTCAGCTTCTAGCTTGCCCACAAAGCCCTTATTATCGATTGCTTGAACAGCCCGCGCTAAGGCTTCCTGAGTCACTGGATTGCCCGAACTGTCAAGAGATACACCGTAGATTTTGCCTTGAGCATCCGTCAGCTTATACCGCGTGATTCCAGTATCCGCCAAAGGAGCTTCTTTAGCGACGCTAAGGCGGTTAGCTGGGATTCCTGTTAGCCGAGAAGCCGCTGCCCTAGCTCGATCAGCCCTTGAGTTGGCTGGTACCTGAGCAGTTGTCAGATTCTGTCCAAAAGTTGGGGTAGTGGTAGTGAGGGGAGCGATCGCCAAAATAGAAGTAACTAGTAGGATTAAAGACCTAGGTTTCATTTGAATTTATCCCTCTTAAGGTTGAGGTTTATGAGCTTTCACTAGATACTCTTTTCCAAGAAGTATATTTATGCTGATCTTTATTTTTCTTTATAAAAAAACTCCGAATGGCTCGCTCCCGCACGACTCAAAAATGAAAAAAAGCCGATGGTATTTAGCGGAGCATAGGCAGTACCTGGTCGCAGACCCGGTAAACCGCAAGCTTTGCCGACGCTTTTCTGAACCAGGGTGTAACCTTTGTCGGTATTGATGAGGGGTTTTGGACAAATGAAGATAGGGCTAGATCTAAGCCCAGAGAAACTTGTGTTGTACCGGTAAGGCGGCGTCCAATAAAAAAGAGCGATCAGCGTTAATAGTGCGCTTTGCACAATCGCCTTGATCGCTCTGGGTTAAGCCGGATGTCAAAAATCTATCTTTTATCAATCTATTTAAGGGGACAAACCATCTGTTCCGACTCCGCTTCTAGAAGTCGAACCAGGTTTTGGTCACCTTTAGCCCTCGCTACCTGCAACCGATGTTCTAGGCTGCGGCAGATATTTCTCAGATGACTGATCGTTATCTCATCTAGGACTTCACGTTTTTTGAGGGGGAGCAATGTCTGACGACCGACGCCAGCGACAGGTGGAGCGACCTCTGTAAGCTCTGCAACTGACGGTTGACCAGTACGATAGGCGGTGCCACGATATTTCAGATTATGCACTGGTGGAGGTTCGGGAATGTGTCTGAGATAATGAAATCTCCAATCCTGACCCCGGTATCTACCGCCAATCCCGCCTTCACCCACTTCCAGCGCAGATGGTGCCTCTTTGTAGTGAACACCCCGATAAGAGAGTTTCATATCCTTTGCCTCCAATGACTATTTTTGAAAGTGTCTTTAATCAACTGATGCCCGTCTGCTTGAAAACTCGCTTCTTACTTCGCTTTGTAGGCAACGCCGCGATAGATCAGGTCAATGGGGGCAATATACCGACGTTTAGCTTTAGGATGATGAACTTTCCAGGCTTGACCCCGATACAGACCCCCAACCTCGCCTTCAGTCACTTTCAACGTGGCTGGTTCGGCTTCGTAGCTGACCCCACGGTAAGAAAGTCTCATTGTGTTGCGCCTCCGATTTGATTACCTGAAAAGTTGGTTTATAAAGTGAGGGACGCTAAGGAAGGTCTTTTCAATACTTGCCTTGAGCATCGCTTTGTGGTTTCCTTTGCCTCAAAGTATCTGGATTTTGGATAAAAATCCAAAACAGTTAGGACTTACATGGATATTTCTGTATCTATTTTTACCGTTTTTTTCCTTTCGATATGCGAAATATTAAAAAATCCTCACAAATTTCAGCCTAAAGACTTAGCGAACAGCAATGAAGTATCGAGGTAACACGACTTTTGCCAACAGTCGCCATGAACCGTGTATACCGCCACGGTGCTAGATTGCTCATAGCATTCAGCTGTTTGGAGTGGTTGAGAACAATTGTTTGATGATTTTGATGTTTTTACGGACAGTCACGGGAGTAGTGGCGAAGCCTCTCGCCATCGGTTTGATGGTTGGTCCCTAGAAGAGCGAAAGCCGGATGTAATTAAATCTTGGATGCCGGTGTGGGAATGGTTATATCGCCACTACTTTCGGGTTCAAACCGAAGGCTGGCATCACATACCCCCTGAAGGGAAGATGCTGATTGTCGGTTCCCATAATGGAGGCTCGGCTTCACCAGACACATCTATGTTTATGTATGACTGGTTCCGCAGGTTTGGCTATGAGCGTTTAGTTTACGGACTGATGCATCCATTAGCTTGGAAAGTTCCAGTCTTCGCACAAGCTGCGGCGCAGGTAGGAGCTGTAATGGCTCACCCGAAAATGGCGGCAAGAGCTCTCCAACGAGGTGCAACTGTCCTCGTCTATCCGGGCGGGGCTGAAGATATGTTCCGTCCCTACAGCCTGCGCGATCGCATTCACTTTGCAGGGCGTAAGGGGTTCATCAAACTGGCACTGCGGGAAGAGGTGCCAATTGTGCCGATTATTTCTCACGGTGCCCACGATACCCTGATGGTTTTGGCAGATTTTCACAAGCAGGTGCGACAACTGGAGGAATGGGGCTTCCCTCAATGGTTACACCCTGATATACCTGTGTTTCCAATTTATTTGGGGCTACCTTGGGGGCTGGCGATTGGCCCTTTGCCGAATATTCCGCTGCCGGTGCAGATTCACACCCGTGTCTGTGCGCCGATTGTGTTTGAGCGCTATGGTCGGAAAGCTGCTCGCGATCGCGATTATGTAAATGCCTGCTATGAAAAAGTCCGTATCCAGATGCAACTGGAACTTGATGATTTAATTCGGCGTCTTAGTGGCACTGAACATCCATCGACGCGCTAGCAGGACTTTACGCAATATCTGCCGATTACTTCCCCCTAATCCCCCAACTTTGGGGGGTTAGGGTACTGGCGTCAACTTAAAGCTGAAGGACGAAGGATGCAGTACAAATTCTTGCCCTCACGATAGGTATAGGGTGAGGTTTGTAAGCT
>DATNPI010000653.1:0-5917 GCA_036703325.1 Coleofasciculaceae cyanobacterium | reverse complement strand
GCTCCTCGGAATCCGTTGGAAGTGCAGCTAACGGAGATTTGGCAAGAGCTTTTAGGTATCGAGTCTATCGGCATAAAGGATAACTTTTTCGAGCTGGGCGGGCACTCTTTGCTAGCCGTGCGCTTGTTCGATCGCATTGAGAAAACCTTCAACAAAAATATTCCCTCAGCTACTATTTTCCAGGCTCCAACCATTGAGCAATTAGCTAGCATTCTCGGCCAGGAAGAATGGTCAGCGTCAAGTTCTTCATTAGTGTTAATTCAAGCTGGTGGAAGCAAGCCGCCCTTGTTCTTTATCCATGTGCTTGGTGAGGGTCTTGAATTCTGCCGACCTTTGGCCCCTCATCTAGGTTCTGAACAACCCATGTATGGGCTAGCCGTAGGAATCATGGATGAAGCCTCTGCGAGTAAGGTTGAGAATGTTGTGGAACACTACATCAAAGAAATACGATCGCTCCAACCTGAAGGGCCTTATTTCCTCGCAGGTATCTATTGTGGGGGTCGAGTCGCTTATGACGTGGCTGAACAACTCCGCGAACAAGGTGAAAAAGTAGCTCTGCTAGCCTTGTTAAATACCTTAAAAGATGCTAAAGCCGAAAAAGTAATGCCAGTTCGCGATCGCGTCTTGGCGCACTGGAGTATCTTTTTACGGCTTGGTCCCGCCTATATATACAGGAAGCTGGGGATAGAGCACATCAAGAATAACCTAATGAATACGTACTGCCAGTGGTACGATCGCCTAGGGCTTCCTGCACCTCAAGCTTGCCGAAACTTCACGTATCGAGCCAAGAAAAAGGCGGGAAATCCGGACTGGGTATTCGCACCAAAGCAGATTTACCCAGGTCAAGTTACCCTCTTCCGAGCCATCGATGAGCTTGTCTTCTATGACTCTGATTTGGGATGGGGTCAGATGACTCCTGGAGGATTGGAAATCCATGATATTCCTGGCAATAATGAAAGCATATTTCAAGAGCCTCGTGTCCAAGTGCTGGGCGAAAAATTGAAAGCTTGCATAGATAAAGCTTTGGCGGATGAAGGCAATAGCGATCGCTCTTGAATCTCTGTTTAACGAGCGAGTAGCATAGCCTGACGATTTTATAGCAAAAGGCAGAAGGCAGAGGGCAGAGGGGAGAAGGTTTATTACTGATACGTGGTTGTTTCAACCGTTGGATCTGCCCTAACCTTTATGGCGACAGCTATATAATCCCCTTTTCCTTTGTAGAGACGTACCCTTCGGGTTCTGCTTTGCAGTACCGCCGGAACGTCTCTACGACTAAATGCGACAGGACTTACGCACTCGCAGAGCTAACCCCCCAACCTTGGGAGAACAAGATCTAACTCTCCCCAGAATTGGGGGGTAGGGGGGGGCTAATCGGCGGATATTGCGTAAGTCCTGTGCGACTAGAAAGGAAAGGGAGCTATACAACCGGATTTAGTACAAGAGGTAATTCTATAGTGAAGCTGGTTTGACCAAAGCCACTTTTTGCCTGAATCGTACCTCCCAATCGCGTGACCAATTTCTGCACGAGTGCTAGTCCCAGTCCCGTGCCTCCCTGTTGCCAGCGATCAGCTTTGGGAATACGGTAGAATTTGTCAAAAATTAGGGATAGTTCATTGGCGGAAATCTCAATTCCTGTATTGCTTACACTCATCTGAATTATTCCCGCTTGAGCTTGGGCTGTCACCTTAATTTTTTCTTGAGGCGGCGTGTACTTGCACGCATTGTTTAGCAATTCAGTCATGATACGCCCCAGACTGGCGGCGTCACACACCAGAAGAGGTAGGTTGGGAGAGATGTTAACTTCTAAACGTTGCTGACGGTTTTGAGTTCGCTGCTCAAACGCTCCTAATAGTTGGGGAAGCCAATCGCGTAAGTCTATTGTTGTTGGCAAGATGGGATGTACACCGGTTTCAAGTCGCTGCAAATCTAGCAAGTCATTGATGAGATTGGTTTCTCGCTCACACTCATTGAGCAAAATGTGAAAATAGCGAGCGATTTTGCTACGTTGTGTCTCAGGCTTACTCAGTTCTGCAAACAACGATTGATCTTGATTCAAAGCTTTAGCAAGCATATGAATCGCCATTTTCATGTTGGTAACGGGCGTTCGTAGTTCATGAGAAACGGTACTGAGGAAATCATCTTTGAGCTGGTTGAGTTTTTCGAGTTCCGTCACTTGCGCTTGCGCGGCTTGATACAGTCGAACTTGACGAATCGCGATCGCACATTGATTGGCTACCTGCTGCGCCAGTCGGATTTCTTGCTGATCAAAACTCTCCTCCCGTTGCTTGAACAACAATAAATCGCCCAGCACCTCATGATTATCAAAAATTGGACAAGCGAGAATAGCGACTGGCCCCCGGAAATCAGTCTCAAGTTTACAGAACTGAAAGCCTAGTCCTTGCTGTAACTGCCTATATTCTTCTGCGAAATCGGCAATTGGGATTACGCGCCCCACTTTTGAGGGTACTCCCCTCGCGGACTCATAGCTAATCGTGGATATCGTCTCTTCAGTGTCATATAAAGCCGTGTCGCAACCCTCAATTCCTAATACCTGAGTCAATTCCTGCAACACGGTTTGGACAATCTGGCTTTCGTCGAGGCTGTCGCGGACTTTGTCAGTAATGCGTTTGAGCATTGCTTCAAAGTTGAGCATCTGTTCCAACTCAGACGTTCGCGCTTGCACTTGTTGTTCTAACTGAGCATTGAGTTGGGTTAGTTGCTCATTAGCTTGGGAAAGAGCGGCTGTTCGTTCCTCTATCTGCTTTTCTAGTTTTAGCGATCGCATACGTTCAGCTTCTAGCGCTTGACGCATTGCAATGAACTCGTCCTGAGAAGTACCTGGTTCCTGAGTGACGATATGCCCCACTGGTAGCGTATAGGAAAGTTCATCAAGTGCCTCAAGAAGCGATCGCTTCTGCAATGGCGACAATTCCTCCAAGCACCCTATAGAAGTTTTAATCTGCTGAATTTGCTGTTCAAATATATCCACTGGTTTGCGATGATTGATAACTCACCGTAGTGTGGCGTTTGTAGCAACTCTCCGATAATAGGTGCAATATTAGTCTGAAAACCTCTCTCCTGAGGCTCTACAACTATTGGTTTCCTTCTTGATTGATGAGTAAGTTTTTTTATGTAAAAAAGCTACGCAGCAGCTGATTTGCGTAAGTCCTGCCTAAAATTAACTTAAACAGGAAGGTTGGCAAGACGGTGTTCATCAACCAACTCTAAGGAAAAACAAATGCCCGGTCACGACATCATTGTAGTTGGAGCCTCCGCAGGTGGGGTGGAAGCGCTGTCTCAACTGGTCGCTAATTTGCCTAAGGATCTACCAGCTGCAATCTTTGTCGTTGTTCACATTCCAGCCCAAAGTAAGAGCGTTTTGCCAAACATCCTGAGCCGCAAAGGAGCGCTAAGAGCCACTCATGCTATAGACAATGAGGAGATCGCACCAGGACGCATCTACGTGGCACCACCGGACCACCACCTACTGGTCAAACAGGGCTACATCCGCCTGGTGAAGGGCCCTAAGGAGAACAGCTGTCGTCCAGCAGTCGATCCCCTGTTTCGCACGGCAGCGAAAGCCTATGGACGCCGGGTGGTGGGTGTAATCCTGACGGGTACGCTCGACGATGGTACGGCGGGACTGATGGATGTGAAGCGCTTCGGTGGTGTGGCTGTGGTTCAAGACCCCACTGAGGCTGCCTATAGCGGGATGCCTAACAGCGCCATCCAGAACGTAGAGGTTGACTATATCTTGCCGTTGTTGTCAATAGCACCCGTTTTGGTAGATCTAGCCCATGAACTAGTGGTCGAACAAGGAGCAAATACCATGCCTAGCGACAGCGAGATGGAACCTGATGTTGTGGAACTCGATGGGGCTACTCTGCGAGAGCGCGGACACCCTGGACCGCCCTCGAACTTCACCTGTCCGGACTGTGGCGGTACCCTGTTCCAACTCAAGGAGAGAAATTTGCTCCGGTTTCGCTGTCGCACGGGTCACGCCTTCTCAGGGACTACTCTACTGGCACTACAATCCGAGGTTCAAGAGGAGGCGCTGTGGGCTGCAATTCGTTCTCTAGAAGAGCGCGGGGAACTGATGCATCAGATGGCGGCTAAGGCACAGGAAAGCAACCGCCGTATCTCAGCAGAGCGTTTTGAAGCGCTGGCACAGGAGGCTCGACAACGGGCTGACCTGATCCGGGAAACACTTTTCCAAGGTCAATTGCCTGCTACAGCTGTTCCAGAGGCGATGGAGGGAAATGGAGAGACGGGAAGAGAGGATTCAGGGGAGAGTACACAGCCCAACTCACCCGATCGCCTGATCGCCAATTCTCCCTTCAAGGTGGTAGTCCTAGTGGGGGCGGCGGGTGGTCTGAAGGCTTTAAGCCAAATCCTGCCTGCCTTACCACCGGACTTTCCGGCAGCGATCATTGTGATGCAGCACCTAGATACCCACACCGACCGCAGCTTGATAACGGACGCCGCGAACCGCCCTACGACACTGCCACTCAAGTATGTCGGAGAAGGAGAACAATTACGACCGGGAATAGCTTACATCGCTCCCCCAGCTTCACACCTGCTAGTCAACATGAACGGTACGCTCTCCCTCTCTCAGGCGCTATTCGTGGACTTTATGCGCCCTTCTGTTGACCTGCTGTTGCAGTCGGCGGCAGCTACTTTCAAAGAGCGTGCGATCGCTATAGTCCTCTCAGGCACAGACAGCGATGGTGCTATGGGAGTGCAGGCTATTCATAAGATGGGCGGAAAGGTAATTGTCCAGGATGAAAGCACTTGCGAGTTTTTCGAGATGCCCAAGGCAGCGATTCAAACGGGGAAGGTAGATTTCATCCTGCCTGTGAGTGCGATCGCCTCTAGCTTAATCGACTTAGTGATGACAGGTTCGGTCGAATAGGGACTGTTAGTCCGAATGACACTAGACCTCTTGCAAAAATACAAAGCACCCCACCCCAACCCTCCCCTTAATAAGGGGAGGGAGTTAGTTTCCCCCTTGATAAGGGGGGACTAAGGGGGGGAAATTCGACTTTTGCAAGAGGTCTATTGATGAGAGTTCTTAAGTCAGTGCCATTCCTGTTAGTCCTCACCGTGCCCGTGTAGACAAGGCTGCGTCACGAGATTGAACATCATCGAAACTAGCTGGCAGACCTCTAACTGAGCCTGAAGGTCGCTGATTTCTGCTTCCAGCCAAAGGATGTTACCAAAAAAGATGTGGGCATCCTCACGCAGGTTCGGGTTGGTTAGTGCTTTTTGATAGATTCTCAGTTTGGAAGAAAGCCGCGAAATCTGTTCCTTCAATTGTTGCTCTTCCGTGTCAACCATATGGAGTTCTCGACAGCTAGTAACATCTGTTCTCAGTGTCGAAGGGTGATGAGTGCGATCGCGTTTGCCTAATGTCCAAATTGATGTATGACTAGAGCGAGGGTTCGCGTCGTTTCGCAGGCGATCGCACCGTAGCTTGTCGCTCCCAGTTAGATGGTGGGTTACGGCTGCGCCTAACCCACCCTACTCTAGGTATTCTTTGACTGGGAAAGGAGTAATACCATTTGGGCTTAAACTTGACACATTTGAATTTCTGAAGCTACCGATTGGCAAGACTTTCAAAATCCAAAATCCAAAATCCAAAATGGTATAACTCTAGTTCAGTTCTTCACGGGTCTTGTCCTCCATTAAGAGGATTATCCCATGTTGCTGATTCACAACAATCAGGGGGGTACAGACCACACGGCAACGCATGGCTCTGCCACGACGGTTAATCGCGTCTAATACAACCTCCTGGTACTCCGATGCCCCATTTTGGCAGGCGCGGACAGGTTCCCTGAGTTGCTCTACTGGCAGACCAATATCCAGGTCAAAGAAAAAGAATCCTACAACCTCCTCGCCTTGCAAACCCCACAACTTT
>DATNPI010000650.1:0-6367 GCA_036703325.1 Coleofasciculaceae cyanobacterium | reverse complement strand
TCTGCCTTGTTCGGCTGCTAATCGGCGCACTTGTTCAATCTTTTGGGCAACTTGCTGGGGCGGTTCTCCCCAGGTTAGGTAAACATCAATATGTTTTGCTGCAACTTGTTTAGCCGCAGCCGACGAACCTCCAAACCACAGGGCCGGATAAGGAGTTTGTACGGGAGGAAACAGGAGTTTGCCACCTTTGATGTTCAGATAGCGCCCTTCTAAATCAACCGTTTCCCCACTGACGATGCCTCGCCAAACCGTTAAAAACTCATCAGTTAAGTCATAACGAGCATCATGATCCAGATGCAACCCATCCCCTGCCAGTTCAACCGGATCGCCACCCGTCACCACATTGACCAATAAGCGCCCGCTCGACATTCGGTCAAATGTTGATGCCATGCGTGCTGCTGCCCCTGGTGAGGTAATTCCCGGACGAATGGCAACCAGGAACTTCATGCGTTTAGTGACAGCTATCAAAGAAGAAGCGGCTATCCAGGCATCCTCACACGATCGCCCCGTAGGAATCAACGCACCCGTATAGCCGAGATTGTCAACGGCTTGGGCAAGTTGCTGCAAGTATTCATGCGTGACAGCTCGTCCGCCGTATGCGGTGCCTAGATAGCGTCCATCACCATGCGTTGGGAGAAACCAAAGAATCTGCATTGTTGTCAGTCCTTTAAACCCCGGTAATTCGATCGAATTACTGTATTTATTTCTAATAAAGCCGAATATTACATGAACTGCTTCAAAAAGCAAGTCCAGTTTGGTTGAGTAGATAGTCGGAAATCAGCGTTTCGTAAGGTTGTCAGGAGCGAGGAGCCAGCAGTCGCTAATTGAATGAGCTAAGGGTGTATCTCAATAGACCTCTTGCAAAAGTCGATTTTCACCCCCCTACTCCCCCCTGCCCCTAATCCCCAGAGAGGACCCCATACCCCCCCAATTCTGGGGAAAACCTGAATCAAAGTCCCCCAAAATTGGGGGATTTAGGGGGCATTCCAGGATTTATGCAAGAGGTCTAATGTAAGTAAAAGTAGTGCGGGCATCTTGCCCGCTTCTCTCTAGTAGGTGAGACGCCTGCACTACGAACAATGAAGTCGCCCCGCCTCCAACTATTTGCTTACTAGCGCAACCTCACTAATCTTGAGTTCCTTGGGAAGCACTTTCAGGTCATAGAACGTATTGGCCACTTTTTGCTGGTAAGCAACCACTTCATTGGTAATGGGTTGAACTCCATAAGGGCGTCGTTTAGACACTTCCTCTAAAGTCGGAACATCGATGCCAAGCTCAGGCGATAGTAGTTTTGCAACTTCAGTGGGTTGAGAAGCTGCCCAAGTATCTACTTTTTGGATTTCCTCCAAAACTGCCTTGAGGCGATTGGGCTGTTGCTCTGCAAACGTCTTGGTCGCCAGGTAGAATTCCCGATTTGCGACTAAACCCTCTCCATCTTTCAAGACACGCCCCCCCGTTGCTCGTTTGGCGGCGGTGTAAAAGGGGTCCCAAATTACCCAAGCGTCAACCTTTCCTTGCTCAAAAGCCGCCCGCGCATCGGCTGGCGGCAGAAAAGCGGGTTTAATATCGCTATATTGCAACCCTGCTGCTTTCAATGCCTCGACTAGCAGGTAATGCACGTTGGAACCCTTGTTGAAGGCAACGGTTTTACCTTTGAGTTCAGCTACATCCTTAATCGGAGAATCTTTCGGGACTAAGATAGCTTCCCCTTTAGGATTGGGAGGCTCGTTAGCGACATACACCAAGGGAGTACCAGCCGCTTGAGCAAAGATAGGCGGAGCTTCCCCGGTATGTCCGAAGTCAATGCTGCCTGCATTCATGGCTTCTAGCATTTGGGGACCAGCAGGAAATAGCAGCCACTGTACGGTGGCTCCCTCAGCTTTCAACCGTTCGTCCAAATTCTTTCGCGCCTTGAGGATGTTTACTGTTCCGTACTTCTGATAGCCAATCCGCACAACGCTACTTTGTTGTGGACTGGCATTGCCTGTTGGCGCAGTAGTGGTTGAATTGGTTTGGTTGCTGGAACTACAAGCAGAGACTGCCAAACTCAGACTCAGACCAACTGCAAATAGCCAAACAAAAGTGTGACTTGAATGCTTTTTGAGTCTGCCCCAGAAACGCCTCAAGAACTCTGGAAATGCGACTCCTCTATAGGGGGTTAACACGATATGCTCCTAGATTCAAACTGTATAAAATTTGAAAACGGAAAGTCAGCATCAGAGCTGGTTAATCATCTTTGATGCTTAAAGTACTTTAATTCGGTAGAGATACAGTACTTAGTTATGCAGTCCAGTAGTATCCCACAGAAAACCCGATAAAAGCAAGTCGTTAATGGGCTTGCTTTTTACGACTAACTCTGGGATGCTTCTATCTGATTCTCAATAACTCCGGCATTCCGGGCGGATTTTTGTAGCTAGGCTCACAAGTAGGTAAAAAAGTCTAAGCGTAACTCACCTAAGGTCAATGGCACTGACTTAAGCGAAAAATTGTCATTTTTTGGAGAAACCAAGTTTGGGGGGAAGCCCCCCAATCCCCCCATTGGGGGACGAGTGCCTCCCCCAAACCCCTGCACAAAGGTTGATTGGTATTGATGAGAGTTCTTAAGTCAGTGCCATTCCACCTAAGGCCACGGCTGGTTGATAAAACAAATCTTAAATACGCAGGATAAGGTAACGTACTGTAACGCACCCCTGGAATTTGCGCTCGCCTTTGTTAATCCTATGAAACCCGCGTTTTTAGTGAACTCTAGCTATTCGTTTAGGTGTAAGGCTCTGGACGGACTTTGAGAATAGTGCATCGAGTTTAGAAAATAGCTTCTGTTTTAGTAGAAAACAATGGATATGAACACTCAAAGGTAGAGAGAGCATGACGAGTTGCGTCTGGTCGTTGGCTACTCGACGGCTTTTTAATGAAGGCGATATATCACAATCTTCTTGTGAACTGCCTTTCAAGCCATCACAGATGGAGCGAGTAGCAGTGGAACCAGAAACCACTCGATCTGCAACCCCTGGCTAAAGAGCAACTGGATTTCTTCTTGAGTGAGAATCTTCGCTTTGCCGTATCGGTCGATTTTCCAACGCTAACCCTGCTCATCCTTATGGCTTACTGCGGCGGGGTGGGGTCTTTAAGCGCAAGGGAAATCACAATATCTTCACAAATTGTCAGTATGTTGGCTTTTACAGATAGAAGAACTTACTTATGCAGGAATTGAGCAATGAATTCAAAACGATTGCAACGGTTGATTGGTTTTTTACAGGATGACTTGGCAATCCCATCCACTTCAATTGACTTAGCTGTACGCCATCACCCCGATACTCTAAATATTTTACCCATGATTCTTTGGCAGTACGGCTTGGTGACCCTCCAGCAGTTAGAGCAAATTTTCGATTGGTTGGAAACGGCTTAACGCCTTTTGCTGTAATGTTCCGCCGTCAGGCTGTACTTTTCTTTACGTTATTGTCTCATGCCCAGAAGGGGCATCATGCAGCCATTGAGTGGTTAATGCCATTATTGAAACTCTCTACTGCGTTGTTGCGAACAAGACTCGCCATCTCCAACAGATGAGTCCAGCGCTTTTGCAATTGTTTAGGTGTGATTTTCAGGGCTTTCACAATCTCAAAATCGCTCTTGTTCGCCCGTTTGAGTTCTAATAACTGCTGTTGCATGGGGTCAAGTTGACCGACAAATGCGTCCCACTGCTGCGATGAGAGTCCCAGTTTTTGGTCAAGGTCTGCACCTAACCATTGGTGTACCAGTTGCCAGTGAGAGGTGTGAGCGAATTTTTCCACATGGTATTTAAAACGCTGTTGCAGATAATCCCGTTGGCGTGGTGTTAAACCCAGGATGTCGTCGATTTCCGGTGCGGCAAAGTCTTGCAGCTTCAAGATTAAGTAATCCGCACAGTCCTTGTGACCCTGATTCTCCAAGTATTGCACCAGATCACCAATCACGCGATCGCGCAGAACCGCATCATGAGGGTCTCTTGTGTCAGCAACCAAACGCTCTCGTACCTGCTGCATTACGGGTGAGCGGTTTTGCAACTGTGCTTCTTCACCTTTGGCAAACTCTGTCACCTGTTCGATGTCCATGACCGTATCGGTGGGTTGGCGTTTGGCAAAGCTTTTGGCTCTAAGTACGAGCAATTGCACAGTACCATAACCTGTCATAACCCGTCGTTTGGCGTATTGCTCGGTGAAGGCCATGTATTCGGCTAGTTCTATTCTTGTACGGGGGGTGTAGTTGTCAGCTAACTGCTGCTCCCGCCTCAAGGCTTTGAGGGAATTGGCATAGAAGTCTTGCAAGAAGTCTTCAATTAAGAGGCGTCGAGCGGCAAAGCTTAACTGCGCTTGAGAGGGTGCGATCTGGCGATATATCATCACGCTAAGGTGGCTGTGCAGTTCGACACGACCTTGCTTAGAACCCAGATTATAGTACTCAATACACTTAGAGAGGCGATGACGTGCCAAGGATAACTGCATTGAGCGAATGTCACCGCCCTTTTGGATGCGCTCACTCTTGGTACAAATCCGTTCGACTTCTGCCACGATGCGGTTGATTACCGTTAGAGCACTGCTGGGTAAGGAACCAAGCTGAAGTATCAGTTCTTCTTTCAATAGCTCACTCAGCGCCATTGTGTCAGTAAGAGTAATATTTTCCGGAGCGTTGTCGGTTGAGAAAGAAGTTTGATGTAAGGAGTTGGTGGTTGTTGTGTTCACGGTAAAAGCCCCATTTGACTCTAGTTACGGCGGCGATGACTCTTATCGAAGATTGGTGTTAGGTTCACTCAAGCCCTCGTCGTCAACAATTTAACTGTAAAGCGCTGGTAATAAGAAAAGGGCTTTGCTTGTGCAGGCAAACCATTATGGTTGTTTAACGGCTAATCGCCTTAGCTGGGTTGATTTGGAGTGTCGGCTGCTGAAGAGTGCAAGCTGTGCTTTGACTTGAGCGATTTTTAGGGGATGAGTAGAAGGAGGCGTGTCGAGTCAGTGTGAGTGGACAATCCACAAACTGGGACGGATGAATACGTTCTAAAAACAGTGGTGGGATTAAGGTGCAATAAGTCTCACCTCACCTGATCGGATGAACTACTTGGACGAAGTGCGATCGCTTTGTTTAATGATATTGTCTTGCTGTTTAACCACTTCCACATCCAACCAACGCAGACATAACCTGTCCCTGCAACAAGAAAATCTCTAAAAAAGTAACGATGAAAAAAGTCTGGCTTTGCGGCGTTTGCATATCCTTATTGGCTGTCGGTTGCACAAACACTAATTCCGGCGGCAGTGAAGCCAACAACGACAGCCGAGCAGATACGCCGAAAGAGGTCATAACGTCCAGTACTAATGATGCATCGAAAGGCGAATTGTACAACCGAATTGAACAAATATCTCGTGCTGCTCAAGGGCGTGTCGGGGTTGCAGCTACAGTGCTGGAAACTGGAGAATCAGTTGCTCTCAACGCAGAGCAGCGCTTTCCTATGCAAAGCGTTTACAAGTTCCCCATTGGGATGGCTGTGCTGGCTCAAGTAGACCAAGGAAAGCTAAAGCTAGAGCAGAAAGTTCGTGTCGAGAAAAGCGATTTCGCTCTACAAGGTCAGCACAGTCCGATCCGAGACGCTAATCCGCAAGGGGTGGAACTAAGCCTAGCCGAACTGCTGAAGTACATGGTGTCCGAAAGCGACAACACAGCTTGTGACGTGCTGTTGCGACTTATAGGTGGACCGAAGGTTGTCACCGAGTATTTGCGTGAGCTTGGTGTCAATGGCATCGTCGTGGCCAACACAGAGAAAGAGATGGGGCAAGACAAATCAGTGCAGTATCGCAACTGGGCAACGCCTGAGTCAGCAGTCGTTTTGTTACGCGCACTGCATGAGGGGCGAGGGCTTTCAGACTCTAGTCAAGCGTTGTTGCTGCGATTAATGACCCAGACACAGACACCTACAGGTCTAAAACGCATTAAAGGGCTGTTGCCTGCTGGGACAGTTGTAGCACACAAGACCGGCAGCTCGGGCACGGTGAATGGGGTGACGGCTGCAACGAATGATGTAGGACTCATTACGCTGCCGAATGGGAAGCACTTGGCTGTGGCGGTCTTTGTTTCAGATTCTACGGTTAACGATGCCGCACGCGAAGAAGTTATAGCAAGGGTAGCGCGGGCGACGTGGGATGAATGGATTGACACTCTCCGGGCTAAAGCCACGGAGATTCTTCGTTCATAGACCCAACTTGCCCTGACAGGATTGCTCCAATCAGAGTAGAGGTCGAATCTCCCGAAGCGTTCGGGTGGATGCTGAGCGAAGTCGAAGCATCCACCCAAGTTCCCACATGCCCTGTGGTACTCAAGGCTAATTTCAGAATATTAATGGCAG
>DATNPI010000518.1:0-4989 GCA_036703325.1 Coleofasciculaceae cyanobacterium | reverse complement strand
GCATTTTCGCGGTTCGATTAGTGTCTGAGCCGTCAGATACCCAAACCCAATCAATCTTTGTTGGCATCGATCCTGGTAAGCGATACACAGGTATTGGCGTTCAGTCAGCCAAAGTTACTTTGTGGATGGCGCATTTGCAATCAGTTCTCTGTCAAAAAAGTCCAGTTGTGGAAGCGTTGCACGGGGTTAATCGTCGTGCCTTCAACTGGATTGTCAAATCTCCACGCGAGGTGCTCCACTTGGGGAGACCCCAAGACCGCACTCGCTCCCCTATTGAAGGGGTCGATTTGACCGCTATTCCTCTCCACCCTGCAACGCTAGCGGGTGGAGTCTCACGCGAAATACGATGACTATCCTGGCGTGAAAAAACCATTCATATGCCAGTGTGTTAACTCAAACGGTAAAAGCTAATTACCATTACTCATGCCTTTTGTGCCTGAAGCCGAACTGACAACTACTCCCATTCATTTCCAGTTCAATCTCGTTGGTTACATTGAGTTAGTGGACGGAGTGCCGTATCTCGTGTGTAGGGATAACACAAGGCTTCGTCTCAAAGATGTACCACCAGATTCTCCTGTAGGACTAGCCTCATGGCAGCTTATACCGAGTACCGACTCTACAGGTATTATTCAAAACTTGAGTATCGAAAGTTACTCAACTGATGAAACCGATGTGGAACACGGTGAAGAATGCTTGCTGATAGGACGAGTTGTACAGTTGGGCAAGCGAGGTCAATTTGTTCAGCTTAAGGTCTCTCGACCTGGGGAAAAAACCCTGAAACTCGGTTTTCGATCGCCTGATCCTCTAATGAAGATGGGGACGTTGTGGCAAGTGGTAGCCATCCGCACAGGTGTATGTCTACATATCCAAGAAGCCAAGCCAGTTGTTGAGGGACAAAAATCATCCAAAACAACGCCATTACCTTCTAGTCAACCCAATAAAGAGCCAGTTCAAAACGGGAAACAGCATCAAACCAGCCAGACTACAATCTCAAAATCCCCTGCCGAGACTTCTCCCCAAAACAACAACACTCAACTAGAAGATTCACTCGTTACCGCCAAGAACGGTGACTCCTCTGCTACCAGCACGACGACCAACACTGAGCCAGTTAATCGTTTGAGCGATAAGGTTCCTGCGGCTAAACCAGAGGCGATGCCGAAGGTCGCATCCTCCAAAGAACAGGTTAACGTTAGCGTTAGCGCACAAGCGGTATCAGCTTTAGGAGCGTCAGCAGAGAGCGATCGCGCACAAGCCGCTCTGAAAGAGCAAGCGAACCTAGACTTAGCCATTGCGAAAGCGATCGCGGCTCTAGAAGCAGAAACTCAAATCAATGATTGGGAATTAGGCAAACTTAAAAAACGGACTGCCAAGAGTTGGGAATGGGAAGCTGTCAGTAAAACTACCCAACGTAAGGCAAGAGTACAAGTTTTTAGTAACCGCAAGAAAGCTAGAGTTTATCAGTATCCATCCACGCCTGATATCCAAAAGCCTCTCCCCGATGCTGAACTTGATCATCTAATTGTCAGACCATTGGGAGCGGCTTTAGGCATTGGTGCTTCCTGCTTCCAAATCAAGATTGGTTCTTATGAAGTTGTTTTGGATTGTGGTACTCGTCCCAAAGGCTATGACCCTCTACCCGCACTTGCTCATCTGGAAAACCCAGACCTGTTACTAATTTCTCATTCCCATCAAGACCACTTAGGAGCTGTACCTGTCTTTCATAGTCGATGGCCCGGTGTCCGCATGATCTGTACCCCAGGCACTCGTGAAATCGCCCATGTCATGTTGACTGATTGCTTAAAGGTACAGCAACTGAATGAAGATTCACCTCAACTGTTTGATGAAACTGACCTAGAGCGTACCCTCTTCCGCCTGGAAACCCAAGCCGTTGGCGTTGAGTTTGAACCCTTACCGGGGTTGAAGGTGCGCTTTATCAATGCAGGTCATATCGTGGGAGCGGCTTGCATATATATGAGATATGGCGATCGCTCACTGCTTTATACCGGAGATTACAACACCACGTCCTCTCGTACCACTACGGGACTGGCGATCGCTGATTTACCTCAGGCGGATATCCTGATTACCGAATCGACTTATGGAGCAGATGTTCACCCTGCCAGGAAAACCCAAGAGACAGCATTGCTAGAAGCGATCGCTGAAGTTGTACAAGCCGGAGGGAATGTCCTCATCCCCGCCTTTGCTTTGGGAAGAGCACAAGAAATCATCCTGGCGATTCGCACCAGCAATTTATTCCACAAACTGAAAATCCCGGTTTATGTCGATGGCTTAGTGAGAGCCGTCACCGATGTATTTCGGGATAACTTAGACTTGCTCCCGGCTCCCGTGCAGAACTTAGTGAAGCAAAATGGTATGGAGCCATTCTTTGACCCAACTGGTACACCCCCAGTTATTCCGATTAGCTCTCCCAGAGAACGACCCTTGGCAATGGCTAAACCGAGTGTAATTGTGGCGTCTTCTGGGATGCTTACAGGTGGGCCTAGTGTTTACTATGCGGCTACCCTACTAGAGCGAGAAAATGCCGCTATCTTTATTTCTGGCTACACCGATGAGGAGTCCCCAGGACGATTGCTTCAAAATCTTGAAACTGGAGACACCGTTGAGTTGGATGGTAAAGAGATTACCGTCAGAGCGCAAATCAAGCGATTTAGCCTCTCAGCTCATGCGGACAAAGTGGGTTTGGGACAGGTGATTAACAAAGTCCATCCCACACACCTAGTTTTAATCCACGGTGGTACTACGGCGCTGCATGAATTAGCACGTTCGGGAGATTTACGATCCAAACACTACATCCATATCCCTGCTGTAGGAGAGTTGGTTGAGTATGGTCAAGCGCCAGAACATATGAGTAAAGCTCAAATCACTAAAATCCAGCTCCCACAGGAGTTTGAGGTTGAAGTGGAAGCGGAAGTGGAAGGAGCGTGGATACGTATTCCCGAAGAGGTGGTGGAGACTGACCCGCGTTGGCAGATGTTGGCGAGTAGTGGGATACTCAAAGCGAAGTGGGATGGGTTCCATCTCAAACTCAGTCCTGTGACACAACGAAGCATTTCCAGGGAAAAGGCTGTAGAAGATGCGATCGCCTCAGGAGAAGATTGCTGTGCCGTGTGTCAGTTCTTTCAATCAGGAAGCTGTCAGTGTGAAGACAGCTCCTTGTTTGAACTTTACGTTGATCCAGCCGGAAAATGTACCGAATTTCGCTATTCGTATGGTACGGAAAACTGAACTCTTGCCCCCTTTTTAGTAATCCGTAAAGTCCGCCCTAAGGAATGTATTAATCGCAAGATGAGGGCGACTTTACGCTAGTTTCTCTTGAGGTTTAGTAATACCAGTTGGGCTTAAACTTGACACATTTAAATTTCTAAAACTACCGATTCGCAAGGCTTTCAAAATCCAAAATCCAAAATGGTATAACTTTCGGTAAAACCCGTAAATACAGCATTATTCAAAATAGTGCAAGAGGTCAGTTTTATACCATTTCACTATTACTGCGCTACACATTGACCCCCCTAACCCCCCTTATTAAGGGGGGAACAAGAAAAACATCTGTAGCAGGCTTTTAGGGAATTGGTATTAATCGACTGAAATCCATGTTTATTCGGCATTTAGTCCTTTTAAAAGGACTTCAGCTATTAGCCAGGGGCTTAAGTCCCTGGCGGGTAACTACGCAGGTATAAGCTCTCAAAGGAAAGAAACTTTGCTATTTATATTAAGACAAATTTTGCTTTCAATTAATCTTCTTCTGCCCAGCGAATGATTAGTTTTTAAGAAAACTTTATCTCCCCCGCTAGAGACATCAGCCGCGCTAATTTTATAAGATTAAACACATCTATTCAAGAATTTGCTTCAGGCTACGTAAGGCGGTTGGATGACTAGAGCAATTGAATTTCAATTATTCGCTCCTAATAACAAAGGAGTAGTTTTAATTGGCTCTTTTTCGGAATGGAAAGAGGTGCCAATGGAAAAAGGAGAGGATGGTTATTTCCGTACTCAGGTTGAGCTAGAGGATGGCGTCTATCAATACAAATTCCGCATCCAAAGCCAAAGTCCTGGTTTTGAATCCGAAACAGCAGGGTTATGAGACTACTATAAATGTAGTGAATTATTTGGCGACTCACGATCGCGAACATCTGATGAGAGAATTAGGCGATCGCGGCATTGTTGACGAAGCCGCATTTGGACGCGCCAAGTTAGCCGCTGTTCTGTTAATGACGGCGATGGGTGTGCCAATGCTCTGGATGGGAGAAGAGTTTGGCGAGGATAAGCGCAAAAGTGAAACGGTGACTCAGCCCCAAAAAATTGCTTGGCCGTTGTTGGAAAGAGGCTTGAATCGGGATTTGTTTGAGTATTACAAAAAACTAATTGCCTTACGAAAACAAAATCCAGCTCTTCAAAGCGACAACATTGAGTTTTTCCACGAAAATCCAGAGGCGAAAGTGCTAGCCTACAGCCGTTGGAATGAGGAAGGTTCTTGTGTGATAGTCGTCGCAAATTTCTCGGACAACTTGCTGACAGGGTATCATATCCCTAACTTGCCAGCATCTGGTATCTGGCACGAGTGGCTGGGTGGCTATGATGTCGAAGCTGGGGAGAATGATATGGCGATCGATCTGCCGGGGTACGAAGCACGGCTATTTGTCCTAGAACAAATTGAGAAGCTGGTTGATAGCGATCGCCTTTTTGGTACTAGGTGAAGAGCAAATACACTCGTTATTCAACAAGAGGAGATTTTTTTGAGGACCAATGAACTATGAACGGAAACCCTTCCCTTAAACGGGGAGGGTTCCTCGCCTAGATATTGATTCTCTTGGAGTTCCCTAAACCTAGTTTGGCAAACTAGTAGCCCATAATTGCCAAAACCATAGAGGATAAGATACGTTTGCCCTGTAACAACACTACGCAGGGGGAGCAATGAGCGAGCAAAAGTACATCGTGCGTTTAAGCGCGCAAGAACGGGCGGAGCTGGAAAGT
>DATNPI010000648.1:0-2326 GCA_036703325.1 Coleofasciculaceae cyanobacterium | reverse complement strand
GATTACATCATCATCAACGTGCCCCAAAACTTCATGTTCAAAGCCAAAATATTCAATCCCAGCCGCCTTTGCGCTATTTATCGGAAAATCGCATAAAAAATCTTTATCCCCCATGACCTCTGAAACCCAAATTCTCTCTCTCACCGACATAGACTACATCCCGTATCTTGATGAAACGGGCAATTTACCTGAATCCTTGCAAGGAAAAATTGGGATTTACGCAATTTTTGATCAAGATAAAACCCTGCAACTTGTAAACTATTCTCGCGACATTTATCTCAGTCTTAAGCAACACCTGGTACGTCAGCCGAAATCCTGCTACTGGCTAAAAGTCCAAACTATCGACCGTCCTAATCGTACCCAATTAGAAAATATTCGAAATACCTGGATTGAGGAAAATGGTACTATCCCAGCTGGGAATGGAGCCGATGAAGCTGTCTGGAATCAACCAATTGATGCGAAAGTGGCAATGACTGACGAGGAGCAGGAAAGCTTTAGAAAAGGCGATGGAATAATGCAAGTTAAGCTATTAAAACAAGTCGCAAGACGAGTTGAAGCACAAATTTTAGAGGAACTAAAAACCCGTGGGGTGCAAACAGAAATTCGCTTCAATCCAAAGCTTAAAGAAAATGGCTTACTTGACTTAAAGTAAAAGTTTCTCCCTTTTGGGGGATTTGAAAAGTTGGAAAAAGAGTAAAATTCAGACAAAAGCTGGATGCTCAGTCACACCCATTTTTATTGATAAAAAAACTTTTCTGAATCTCTCATGGCACTAACACTATTAAATAATCGGTATCGTGTGCTCCAAGCGCTGGGTGCTGGAGGGTTCGGTAATACCTTTCTTGCCGAAGATACTCATATGCCTTCGGGAAGACGGTGTGTGATAAAGCAGCTCAAGCCTGTGACACACGACGCCCAAGCTTACAAGCTGGTGCAAGAGCGGTTCCAACGGGAAGCGGCGGTTTTAGAAGACCTAGGGGAAGGAAATAACCAGATTCCCCGATTGTATGCCTACTTTTCGGAAGCTGGGCAGTTTTACTTAGTACAGGAATACATCGAAGGCGACACCTTGACGAAAAAGGTGGAAAAGGGAGGAACGCTTTCGGAGAGAGAAGTTCAGCAGATACTCGTCAGTTTGTTGCCAGTGCTGGATTATGTCCATAGCCGCCGCATGGTTCACCGAGATATCAAGCCGGATAACATCATCATTCGGAAACGAGATGGATTGCCAGTGCTGATTGATTTTGGCGCTGTCAAAGAAGCGATGAACACGGTGGTGAACTCAGGTAGCCCAGCTCAATCAATGGTGATTGGAACGCCTGGGTTTATGTCTGCGGAGCAAGCAGGGGGACGCCCAACTTATGCCAGTGATTTGTACGGTTTAGGGCTGACGGCGGTTTTTTTACTTACAGGCAAAATACCTCAAGAATTGCAGACAGATGACCGCACGGGCGAGATTTTGTGGCGTCAGTATGCTCCGAACATCAACTCTCACCTGGCAATGGTTATTGATCGGGCGATTCGGTTCAATGCACATGATCGCTTTGCCACAGCCAGAGAGATGCTCAACGCTTTAGGATCGGCCGGCGCACCTTCAGACATGGCAACCGTGGCAGTTTCCCCCGGTGGTAAACTACAACCTCCAAACGGTTCAACCCCACCGATCGCAAACCCTCTGCCTCAACAAACCGTTCCTGCGAGTCCGAGTCCCGTCATCCAAAAAGGTGAGCGCAAGCCCTTCATCATCGGCGCTTTAATTGCAGGAGGCGTGCTCCTTAGCGCGATCGCAATTAGCATGATTGTAAAGCGATCGCCTGAACCCTCAACTCAAGTCTCGTCGTCTCCTCAGCCAACAACACAACAACCCACCCAAGAGCAACCCTCATCCCGGACACCTGGACGTTCACAACCTTCTGATTCTGAGCCAGCAACAGAACAACCCCCTCAAGAGCAACCCTCATCCCGGACGCCTTCCCGTTCACAGCCTTCTAATCCTGAGCCAGCAAGGGAACAACCTCCTCAAGAGCAACCCTCATCCCGGACACCTGGACGTTCACGTCCACAGCCTGTGGATATTACACCCTCGCCAGTTCTCCCTGACTCCCCTTCACAGCCCTCAACTCAAGCGCCCTCACCTACAGCGACTCAATTCCCTTCACCTGTACGCGGAAGCAACAACCAAAATCAGAATCGAGGTGGGACTATTCCCGGATTTGCTCCAGGAGCTCAACAAAGCTACGTCAGACAGGAGTTAGGCAATCCCACCAAGTCATCATCAGGCGTGTGGCCAAATACCCGTGCGGTGCTTTATGAGAATTTTGTACCC
>DATNPI010000645.1:0-2001 GCA_036703325.1 Coleofasciculaceae cyanobacterium | reverse complement strand
AGCAGAGTTTATCGCGATTCTACTCAGTGCGACCCTAGGGGGGATGTTCCTGTCGGGAGCAAATGAACTGGTGGCGATTTTTGTCTCACTGGAAACTTTGAGTATTTCTTCTTACCTGATGACGGGTTACATGAAGCGTGACCCCCGTTCCAATGAAGCCGCTTTGAAATACTTGCTGATTGGGGCATCGAGTTCGGCAGTCTTTCTCTATGGCGTCTCATTGTTGTACGGTTTGTCTGGAGGCGAGACGCAGTTAGATGCGATCGCCAAAGGTACAGCAGCTTTAGAGTCCGGTCAATCCCTAGGGATTTTGATTGCGTTGGTATTTGCGATCGCAGGTATTGCCTTCAAAATCTCAGCTGTTCCCTTCCACCAATGGACACCTGACGTTTACGAAGGTTCTCCGACTCCAGTCGTTGCCTTCCTCTCTGTTGGTTCCAAAGCCGCTGGATTTGCTATGGCGATTCGTCTACTGACAACCGCCTTCCCCTTAGTTACTGAACAGTGGCATTTTGTCTTCACTGCCCTTACTATCTTGAGCCTAATTTTAGGGAACGTTGTTGCCCTAACCCAAACCAGCATGAAGCGTCTCCTAGCCTATTCTTCCATCGCTCAGGCTGGGTTCGTCATGATTGGTCTAATTGCTGGGACTGAGGCCGGTTACGCCAGCATGATATTTTACCTGCTGGTTTATTTGTTCATGAACCTGGGTGGCTTTGCCTGCGTCATTCTATTTACCTTACGCACTGGCACTGACCAAATCAGCGAGTACGCTGGTCTCTATCAGAAAGACCCACTTTTAACTCTGGGCTTGAGCATTTGTTTGCTCTCCTTGGGTGGAATTCCGCCTTTGGCAGGTTTCTTTGGCAAAATCTACCTGTTCTGGGCAGGTTGGCAGGCAGGACTGTATGGATTAGTCTTGCTAGGTCTGGTTGCCACAGTGGTATCGATTTACTACTACATCCGAGTCGTCAAGATGATGGTGGTCAAAGAGCCGCAAGAAATGTCCGACGCTGTGAAGAATTACCCAGAAGTTCGCTGGAACCTTCCGGGTATGCGTCCCTTGCAAGTGGCTTTGGTACTGGCAGTAGTGGCAACTTCCCTGGCGGGGATTCTGTCAAACCCGTTGTTTACCTTGGCCAATAGTTCCGTCACCCGTACCCCAATCCTGCAACAGGCTGTGATTAACACTTCTTCGCCAACGGTTAGCGTTCAGCCAATCCTGGATGTAGAAGCTGACAGCTAAGACTAGTTTGATGTTTGCAAGACGCCTAACTTCACGAGTTAGGCGTTTTTTTTGTAAATAGCAACCGCCAAGGCGGTTAGGACAGATAGGAATTTAGTAGAGACGTTCCGGTGGAACGTCTTTACCAAAGTTTGTTTGTCCTAAGCGATGTGTCCACTGCTATATCGCTCTTTTGTCAGTCTCGGAAAATCACGCTCAAAGTAAAAGCTTGAGTGCTTTCCCACATAACGATTTGAGGGGTGAGTTTCTATCAGAAACTCAAAAATGTAGACCAATTGGGAAAACTCAAGTTCTATAAGGGTTACAGCCTTTGCGATCACCTAGAGTGACAGAAGAGCGATATCCCTCTTCTGTCACTCTCCGGGAAGGCAATCTCCAGAAGCCTTATCAGTCAATCAATACAAGCTATCCTATTAGAAAAACCTGGTGGCTGTATTTGTTGTTAGAAAAAAATCTGGCGATCGCTTCATATACAAAAGCTCTCTTCGTTCAGAAATGGCAAAAGTTTTCGGAGAGTGACAGAAGAGGGATATCAATAGGTCTTACGCGCTAGGGCGTGTTTTCAAACTTTACTGGCTTCGTTGATGTCGCTGGAAATCCCCCTAACCTATAGGTGCGATCGCTCAACCAGAGCTTAGAGCCTTACTTTATACAAGCTTCACATTTTCCCCGAAAATACGGATCATTTTTAAAGAATCTATGAAGTTCCTGAGGAAGCAATTTATCGATAGCGGTAGTATTTCATAATTTAGGCA
>DATNPI010000644.1:0-4078 GCA_036703325.1 Coleofasciculaceae cyanobacterium | reverse complement strand
GAGGCGGCGGTTGGCGAGAGCATCTGCCCACGCCTGCGCTATGTGAGCTTGATCATCTGGGTGGATGGCATTGATCCACCCCCATCCCTTGTATTCCTCAAAGGTCTGTCCTGTAAAGGCACTCCACGCAGGCTGTTCGGTTACTAATGCCCCTTGAGGCTCGGTATTCCAAATGATTTGAGCAGTGGCTTCAACCAGGGAACGGTAGCGCTCCTCGCTCTTACGAAGTGCTTCCTGTACGGTTTTGACCTCGCTCTGTGCTACTCGTTCATGAGTCAGTTGCTGAATTCTTTTCTCTTGGGTCATTACCGTCTCGTCAAGTTCTCATGGCGCTGTTAGCAACTCTGTCTCACTCATGATCAAGTCTCTGTCTTTGGAGGAAACGAGGCGTGTTTCACAGGATAGCCCATTGGTTGTTGGGAATGTCTCTAGCCCAGGTCTGACTTTGTTATGAACCCACATTCCTCATTAATTAAGTGTGGCACTAAGCTAATCGGTATTTTAGCTGCATTATCGAGGAGGATTGGCAGCACTTCGACACGCTCAGTGACCAGGCAGCACTTCGACACGCTCAGTGACCAGGCAGCACTTCGACACGCTCAGTGACCAGGCAGCACTTCGACACGCTCAGTGACCAGGCAGAAGGCAGCACTTCGACACGCTCAGTGACCAGGCAGAAGGGTTAAGAGTTTTGCTCTCATCGCGAAGGTGTGCAATTTAAATGCACATGACCTTACTTATACAAGGGGAATAGGGAGTGGGGCATGGGGAATTGGAAAAGTATTCTACGTAGTCTATGTATTTTTAATTACTAATACCTTGGAACCAATTCCCTTTAAACCTCCACAAGCCAGATTTGTTGGTGCCCAATGTGGGCTTCATACTTCACACTTCAACCTTCACTTGACAACTGACGCCTCGATTTCTTTGGCTTGGATATCCCGCACTTTCTGAGAGTAGAACGAGGCAGATTCCTCACCTCTAGTACACTCAGCCGCAAACTGAATCAAATGATGAGCGACTAGCCCAACGTGAATCAGATTTTCGATATTGCCTGCTTTCAGTTTCGGATAAGCCAATTTCCAGAAAGTTTTACGGTAGTTACTAAAAACGCCTACCCGCAGCAAAATATTGCTTAGAATTGTCAAGCCTCTACGGATATTAGACGAAGAAGTGCGGGCTGGACTGTTAGGAACCTTAATCCGGTTTGGGTAAGTATTCTCGATATTATAGGCAAATCGCTGATACAAAAATTCTGGTTCATAGGCAGTTGAGATGCAACGACGCCACATATCAATGACCTGTTCATAAGGCATTAAAAACTCTACATTCGACTCACGGTTTTCATCAAATATGAGTCGCCCTTCTTGTTCTAACCTGCGCCACAGGGGGGTTCTCGGCAACGCATGAAGTAGGTTAATTGTCAACATGGGAATTTGGGACAGACGAATAAACTCAAGAATTCGGTCTGCTGTTTCTGGTGTATCTGTATCTAGACCCATGATGATTCCCGAGACAACTTCCATGCCATAACTGTTCAAGACTTTAACCGCTTCAAGAATTGGCATACTGAGGTTGTGAGTTTTGGAAATCGCTTGCAGAGCGTCCGTTTCAGGCGTTTCTATGCCGCAGAAAATGGTGCAAAAATAGGCCTCTCGCATCATTTCCAAAAGCTTTGGACTTTGGGCAACGTTTAGGGTTGCTTCACAGGCAAACTGGATAGGATAGCCATTGCGCTTTTGCCAGTCGATCAGATGAGGAAGCAACTGCATAGCAGCGCGGCGATCGCCTACGAAGTTATCATCTACAAAATACACAGCTCCCGGATTACCCGATTGCAGAATTGCATCTAGCTCAGCTAGAACTTGCTCTGGAGTCTTGAGGCGGGGGTTGCGTCCATAGAGTTCAGGAATATCACAAAACTCACAGCGATAGGGACAACCACTAGAAAACTGAACATTAGCAATGAAATATTGATTGAGGTTCAGCAAGTGATAGGCGGGAATGGGAAACTCACTAAGGGGCAAACGTTCCTTAGTTTCAAAGCGGATTTGCTGTTGGGGACGTTCAATCTGTTGGTCTAAATACTCAATCATCTGATCAGTTGCATCCCCCAATTCACCCAGATGCAAAATATCAAACTCAGGATAATATTCTGGGCACCCCGACACCGATGGCCCACCCACAACCGTGACTTTTCCTGCTCGGTGGGCGAGTTCATTAATTTGATTAATCTGGGGTCGCTGGATGTGCATCCCACTCACAATCACCACATCCGCCCACTGGTAATCTGCCCTTTTGGCTGGACATACATTCTCATCAATAAAGCGAACTTCCCACTCTTCGGGTAGGTAGGAAGCGACAACCAGAATGCCCTGGGGTGGCATAAAAGCCCGAACACGACCCATCAGGGGGTAGGCGTGGTGAAAGGTTCCAAACGATCGCGAATACTTAGGAAAGATGCAGAGGATGCGCCGATGATTTGAGGGAACGTAGGGAGTTCTCCTACTAGTGTTCTGAGTAATCGGCTTTTCGAAAGATTTCATATTCCCAGTCATCCAGAATTTCTCCTCACAAAACTGAGCAATTAATTTGCCAGTACCTTGGCATTAATTGGCACTAGCTTACCGCCTTTTGCCAACCTCAGACGCTGACTACGCATTCAATTGTGTCTTCAAGAAGGCTACAGCACCAAAATGCCAAGCTGATAAGGTTGCGTGACGGTACAAGCTACAGAAATTTTCTTGCCAGGAAATCTCTGAGGATACTGACACCCATAACCCTTGCCATCGCTAATTCCAGGCTGCTACACCTATTGGGCTACGCAATAAAGAGTAAGTCCTACTTATCGCTCACTAGGAAGGGTTGCGATGCGATACTATCAAGGAAGGGTCGCTTGTTTCTTTGCTGCCAATTCTGCTGTAACTGAGGAAGCAAATCTTTAAACACCCGCTTAAATAATTTGGCAGGAAATATCAAAAATCGTTCTGAAAGAGTTTGTTGGCTTGCTTTTGTCGCCGAAGCCACAGTAAGTCTTCTCTTGCTAGCGAGCAAGTTAGCTCTTGCACACGCGCCACTTGCCGCCACAAGCGAGCCAAAACTGCTGTAACAATCAGTGACGATTTGAGGATGCGTTAGGGTTAGCGAAGCGATCGCGTTAGTAAAGCGGCAACGAAGTTGGGAGCAATTAGCGGCCCGTCAGCGCTTCTCGTAATCCTAAGAAAGCGGTAGTAGGCTCGCGGCGCAAATGTTGCTGGATCTTAGTAACGCTTCCAGTCGTGAAGTAATCGCCTCATTATTTGGACTGAGAATGTTGTGCCGCTGTACGTGGTCAGGATTAGGATACGTCTTTTTGGGCCTGGTGTCCGTTACATTCCTCAAAGTTTAGTTTGACACCTCGATCCAAGCTAAATTTTTAAGTAATATTGCTTATTGACAAATACAGCATCAGCTTAACTGTCATGGATGTACGAGGATAACAAATGACATTTCAAGAAATAGTGGACTTGCTCACAGAAAAAAGAGTAATTCGGATTCTGGGCTGTTCTGCCCGAACCTTTTACACAAAGCTGAAAGATTTTCCAGCCCCCAAATCACCAGAGGACTGGGGAGCGATCGAGGAGATTAGTACTAGGCTGGGGATACACAGAGAAGACCTGGAAATCTTACTAGAAATTGCTCAGACGAAAAAAGCTGCCCTAGAGCGGGTTAAGCGGGACGAGGATGAACAGAAGCGATCGCGATCGCGTATCAGAAGGAGAACAGGTTCATAACCCACCGCTACACATCATCCTAAGTGCCAATCCTCTTGCATAATATGCGATCGCTCTTTTCCACCTGTGCATTCGTCCTGAGATAATCCTCTTTTGCCACTTTCAGCAGAGAATGTTCAAAAGCTTTGATATTGCATAGGCGAAGCGCTCGATAGCACTACCCGCTATCTGGTCTTTTGCTTGTCATACACCACCTGACCGTAGTCCAGTTTTATAATTCGGTCTGCCAGATAGAAATAGTGGTCATCATGGCTAATCGCCAGCACCGTTTTACCCGCATCTCTCAGCTTTATGAGAAACTGCGT
>DATNPI010000625.1:0-1866 GCA_036703325.1 Coleofasciculaceae cyanobacterium | reverse complement strand
TTCAGGGCGGTTCTAACCTTGGAAACCAAGTCATTTGGTATGATGAGCTGACGAATCGAGCTAAACGCTACCTCTCCAATCCACAAAATACTGAAGTTCAGAATGCTTGGACAGAACTGTTGACAACTGTTGGCTTGGAAGAACTTGCTCAAGTACCTCTGGTTAGTGAGCTACCGCAGAGAAGAGACTAGAGGGAGAGGGGGAGAGAGGGAGAAAGGGAGAAAGGTTTTTATTGCTTCTTTGTGTGCGAAGTGCATGGCGTCTACCTTGAAAATGAGGGGGAGAGGGGGAGAAAGAGTTTCATTCCTTAATTACGCAAATCGCATCTACTTTTTTCTCTTACCTCTGACTGATTAAAGCGACTCCTTAACATGACACGATCTATTTTGTCTACCTCTTCACGCGATGAAGAGCTTTCATGTAGCGCAAGCCTTGGGGGAAGAGATGATAAAACCTTGGATGGTGATTGGCGGTGTGACATTATTGGTCGCCTTAGGTAGTAGCTTGTTTCGACCTCGCGATATTCCTTGGGTAATACATCTAGAGCGACCCAAGTGGCTATTCTTTGAACCGGCAATCCCCTTTATTTGGACTCTCATTTATACTTGCGGAGCAATCTCTGCTACCCTTGCTTGGGAAAAAGACCCAGGCAGTCTTAGAACTTGGTCACTCATGGTTGGTTACCTGTTCGTAGAAATTGTCACGACGGCTTATATTCCGGCCACCTTGAGGAGTCGAAGCCTCACAGTCGGTACAGTATTAGGAGGGCTTGGGGTTGTTTCAGGAGTGCTGTTGTTGTTAACCGTTTTGCCAATTTCTGGAACGGCTGCTCTGTTGCTACTTCCTTATGTCGTTTGGACTCCAATTGGTACTTATACCACCAGCAAGATGATTGACCTCAATCCTGATGCTGTCTGAAGCTAAATGCGATCGCATTCCTTATTCAGGGAACTGAATCTTTGGTGCAAATAAACTTTGCAATCGGTGCAACTGAGCACCAGCTAGATACAGTAAATCGCCTTTGCCCAAAAGGTAAGCAGCTTCTGTTTGTTTGCCGCCTAAGACAATCGCTGAGTCAGCTTCGCTGGCGGTGCGAAGGGCAACTCGCCCTGGCAGGTTAGAGCGGATAATCGGGGTAACAACACCAGCTTCTGGGCGTTGGGTGGCAATAATTAAATGAATGCCAGCAGCTCTTGCCATTGCTCCTAAGCGTTTTATGCTCAGTTCCAGGGTTTTGCGGATTTCTTTTTCTGCCATAAAGTCGGCATACTCATCAAAGATGCAGACAATGCGCGGTACAGGTGGCTTTTGTCCTTGAGTCAGCTGATGGTTGTAGACATCCAGGTTAGAGCATCCTGCTCTTTCAAATAACTGGTAACGCTGCTCCATTTCGCCTACTAGTTCTTCCATGAGTGCGATCGCATTTTCGCTATCTTTGACAACAGGTGACAGCAACCAAGGTATCTGCTCAAATTCTGGGAAGGTAACTCGTTTTGGGTCAACCAGGGCAATTTTTAGCTGTTCGGGGGAATGACGGTAAAGAAGCGAGAGGAGAAGTGATCGCAAAAACTCTCTTTTGGCACTTACGTGTTTTGATGGCATCTCCTATAGATTAGGGTTATTCTGCTTCGTTAGTTCTAATAAACGGAGATGGACGTGAGCCAGATAAACAGTGTCCATCTTGGCATACTGTAGCTGCTTTTCTGTCAGGGGTCGCTGTCCCCAGTCGCTTCGCTGCTGCTCTTTATCTACATCGGAGAATTGGCAAAGTTCTACTGCTAAAGTTTTGAGTTGCTTGTTGGATACTTGCAGGGGATTGGCGCGTTTCTTTTTGGTCAATTTTTTGACCATTTTAAAGGTACAGGT
>DATNPI010000550.1:0-10980 GCA_036703325.1 Coleofasciculaceae cyanobacterium | reverse complement strand
GATTAGTCAGTAGTCAGTAGTCTCATATCTTGCAGCATCCTCAGGAAGCGACCAAACCCGCCCGAAGTTTAAACTCCGGGCTAATAGCTCAAGTCCACTTAAGTGGACTGAAATCTTTTTATAGTCAGCATTTAGTCCTCTTTAGAGGACTTTCGTTATTAGCTTGCGAATTAATTCGCAAGCGAGTGAGCGGGTAGATGCAAGATGTCAGTAGTCTAACTAATAACTACTTAACTCCGCGAAGCGCTTGATACCCAGTTGTAATTAGAAAGAGTAAACCCGTCCCCTTTCATCAATATAAACTGCCTTATCTGCTCTCGGTCCTTTCCCAGCTGAACGGATGCGAACGGTGACTATGTTGTTATCAGCGTTATAGTCATAGATCAACTCTTCGGAAGAGTAAATATTAATGTTGGCAATGTCAGCCTGTTTGCTGCTAATGCTAATGGGAACATCTGCTGTAAGTCCTGGAGATAATGAGCGATCTGGGTATGGAGAAAGACTATACCTCACGGGTAATTCTGTTTCATTTAAAAGTCTGACTAAGATCGGACGGTTAGGGTTAACATCTACTCGGGGCTGCCAAAAGCCAGGTACACGTTCGCCTCTGGAGCTAGGCTGGGACAATGAAATACTAGGGGTAACTAAGCTGATAGCTGTAAAGAGTGCTGCCTGCGTCAGAATATTTAATTTCATCTTTTCCTTTAGCTTTCAGAAACAGCAAGATATCCCCATCTAATTTAGGGGATTAGGATGACATCGTCAAAATTAGTTATCACCTTATACTAGGAGCGTTTATTGGTTCGTTAATTTATATTTTGTGTAAGCCAAATAATAAATTCAGGGAACCACTATACCGCCGATTAGGTAATCACAAGTTTTGACGTAAGTCAGTGATCGAGTACTTCATATTTAATCAATTAAATGGAAACAGCTACGCAAATAAAGAAAACTTATCAAGCATCAAGCGAGAATTTTGGAGGAGTTTAGTTGCTTCCTCTGCGGGTAGGGGTGGACTTGACAAGTAACCCTGCATTTCTTCGCATTGGAAATTTCGCAAACAATCCTTTTGGGCTTCTGTTTCCACACCTTCAGCAATCACCCTAAGATTAAATCCTTTCCCTAAAGTCATAATGGCTTTAATAATTCCAGCATTCTGTGGGTCAGTGGCAAGATCGCGAATAAAGGATTTATCAATTTTTAGGGTGTGCAGGGGAAATAGTTTGAGATAACTCAGTGAACAATATCCCGTCCCAAAGTCGTCGATGGACAGGTGAACTCCCATTTGATGCAAGTCCTTCAGAATTTCTGTGGTTAAGGCTACATCCTGCATTGCAATACTTTCAGTAATTTCCAGCTCCAAAAATTGACCAGACAGTCCTGTCTGTTGCAAGGTCTGGGTCACTATATTCCGTAGAGAGGGTTGCTGAAACTGCCGAGCTGAAAGGTTAACAGCCATACGCAGCATCGGCAATCCAGCATTTTGCCAAGCTTTATTTTGGGCACAAGCTGTCTGCAATACCCATTCGCCAATGGATACAATCAATCCAGTTTCCTCAGCCAGGGGAATAAATTTATCAGGAGAAACTAGACCGAATTTAGGGTGTTGCCAACGCACGAGGGCTTCCATCCCGGTAATTGCTCCAGTGGTGATATTCACCTGAGGTTGGTAGTAAAGCACAAATTCACCTTGCTTGAGAGCATGGTGCAGATCATTTTCTAAAACCAACAACTCAGAAGCTTGAGAATTCATCGCCGCTGTGTAGAGTTGGTAATTATTCCGACCTTGTTTCTTTGCACTGTATAGTGCTGTATCTGCGTTGCTTAAAAGGGTTTCGACATCTTCCCCATCCTGGGGATAAAGCGCAATCCCAATGCTGATGCTGATATGTAGAGAGGTGCTACGGGACGCTTGAGAGTGTCCTTCTAGGTTAAAGGCAGGCTTTAGGGCATCGAGAATGCGTTGGGCAATCTCGATGACTTCCTCGGCATTATTAGTTTGGGACACTAGCAGGGTAAATTCATCGCCTCCCCAACGGGCAACGGTGTCCTCCTTTCGTAGACAGCTAGTCAGTCGTTGGGCAACTTCTTGTAATAAGCGATCGCCAACAGCGTGACCTAGTGTATCGTTAATGGTCTTGAAGCGGTCTAAATCTAGGAACATCACCGCCAGCATACTTTGGCTATCACAGGCTTTAGTCAGTGACGCCGAAAGCTGCTCATGGAAGAATGTGCGGTTAGGCAATCCCGTCAGGAGGTCATGCAAAGCCTGATAGCGGATTTTTTCCTGTGCAATTTGCCGCTCAGTGATATCTTCGTAGCTACCGAGAATACCCACAACATTTCCTTCACAATCATGGAGTGGGATCTTGCTCGTATCCAGCCAAGCCTGTTTACCATCTGCCTGGAGTTGGGGTTCGATGATGTGATATTCGGGCGTATTTGTCTCCATCACACGAATATCGCACTCACGGAAGAAGTCTGTTTCCTCTTTCTTCCAAGGGAAGTCGTAATCTGTCTTACCAACAACTTCATGAGGACTCTCCAAACCAGCCGCCCGTGCAAAGTTCCGATTGCAACCTAGGTAGACTGAATTTCTGTCTTTCCAAAAGATGAATTGAGGGATGTTGTCTAGAACTAACTGTAGAAACTTCTCCTTTGCTTTCAAGGCTTCCTCTGACTGCTTGCGCTCAGTGATGTCAATCATGACACCTTCTAAGTAGCCCTCTTTGGCATATAATTTGGCAGAGTAAGAAATCCAAAATACAGAACCGTCTTTTCGTTGAACTTGGGCTTCAAAGTTTTCTACAAATCCTTTTTCAAGGACTAGCCGCTTTAGGCGTTCTCTATCTGCCAAATTGACATACAAACCAACGGTTTTTACTCCCTCATAGGAATCGTAGCCAAACATTTTGACGGCAGCCACATTCGCATCAAGAACCGTGCCGTCAGCGAGTGAACTGCGGAACATCCCCACTAAAGAATTGTGGAAGAGATTTCTGTACTTTTGTTCGCTTTGCTGAACTTCTAAGTCTGCCCGTTTGCGTTCGGTAATATCGGTAAACATCCCCAAAGCACCAGCGTACTGCCCTGCTCGATCGAAAATGGGATTTGCCGATACCATTACCCACAAGCTGGAGCCATCCTGACGGCGGAGTGGTAAATCAAACGTTTCTCTGTTGCCTCTGCACAAATGCAGAATACTCACGGCAGCGATCGCTTGCCATTCCTTCTCCACAAATATCAATACTGGCTTATTTAATATTTCCTCCAAGCTGTAGCCAAGCATTTGAGCCATTCTATTGTTGGCAAAAATCGTCTGATTTTTAGCATCAATGATCCAGACCCCCTCGGAAGTCGTCTCGATAATTCGACGATATTGCGCCTCTGATTCTCGTAGCGCTGCTTCCATCTGCTTGCGTTCTGTGATATCGCGCACCATGACTAAGACTTCGTCTTCCCCACTGACAACGATTCGCGCCTCTTCATAAGAGACGTTATCGTCATCCCACGAAAGCTGAAATTCATAGATTTGTGTTTCACCAGTCGAGAGTGCTTGTTCTACGTAATGCATCCGTTGTTGAGCGATCGCTAGGGGCATCACGTCGTATAAATTTTTCCCCCGCATATCACGCGCTGGCATCACCGTCGTGAAATTTTTTGCGGGGATGAAATCAAGGTAAGTGCCATCCCTAGTCATCCTAATCATCAAATCCGGTATGGCATCTAAGAGAGTTCGATTTGTCGCTTCACTCTCGTGTAATGCCGCCTCTCTTCGCTTGTGTTCAGTGATATCCCGAAAGCTACAAACTCTGCCAACAATGTTTTCTCCCAGCCGCTGGGGTAACGAATAGCGCTCGAAGATTCTCCCATCTTTAAGCTCAAAGAGTCCGTAAGCTTCTGCGTCCGGCTGAACAAACAAGTCCTGTGTTTGAAGAAGAAAGCCTTCAGGGTCTTTTAGTTGCTCCAAGAGCAACGGCAGCACCCGGTTAAGATCTCGTGAGGCGATGACAGATTCCGGGATGCCCCACATCTCGACAAACTTCTGATTATAAATTGCGATGTTTTTCGCGTTTTGGCTGACGACAATGCCATCGGCAGTGGCTTCGATGGTTGCACACAGCAAAGAAAGCGACTGCTCAAGTTCCGCTTCTGTCCGCTTGCGCGCCGCAATTTCACGTTGCAATTGCTCTTTGGCAGTCCTTAGTCTGACCTTAATTGACTGGCACAGCCCCTCTTGAGATACGTGCAATTCTTCCCAGGCAGTGCCGGGTTTCTTGCAGATTTGTTCAAGCAACTTTTGTAGTTGCAAACGCAATTGATTTACGTTTTGGCGTAGCGAAACTAAGCGATCGCGTAGCGCTTCTATTCGGTGGCCAAATTTGTCCACTTGCAAGGCTATCTCCTTTTGTCCTCTTGAGCTGCCAGAATGTGTAATACCAAAGCTGGTTGTTTATTTGTAGAGTTTACAGCTTGGAAGTAATGGCTATTTTGTGCCCAAAAAACCAAGATTCAAAAAGGTATATAAACTGCAAAACCTGTAAGATAAATTTATTTAAAGCAAGTTTAAAACTCTCTTCAGGGAGTCGTACTAGCCACTAATTCAGCTGTTTTTGGGAAAGGTAGACGCACCCTGGCTTTGTAGAAGACATTATACGAGCTTCTACACAACAGACTAGTGAAAATCCTTATTTTACCTCTCTATCTAAAGAAAGGTCTTCCTTGATTATGTACTATCAAATAATTTTTGACTATTGCTTTAGTATTCTGACCTTCAACGAGTAATTTTGTAATCGTATTACATAGACGAAATCGTATTACTTAAATCCGAAATCGTATTACGTCAGCCAAACTTCTGTGAGTAGTTTTATTATCTAAGTACACCTGGCCATAAAAAAGATATGGCAATTAGATAGCGCATAAAGGCTCCTGGTTAACTGGGTTTTATAGTCATTTTTTGGCAATTTTATCTAGCAAGATCAAAAATTGTTTTGCTCATAAAGAGGGCATAAACGGGGGAAGGCAAAACCTAGCCCCCGCTTGTGACCACAAGCCCCTAAGTGACATCTCTTACACCGAATCAAAGATTCTAGTCCCTCTGGACTCTTACCTCCTAGGAGCCGCATTGTTGCTATTGGGAGCTGCCGGAACACCGGGAGATGGCACCCCTGACTTAGGAGGAGCTGCATTGTTGCTATTGGGAGCTGCTGGAACACCGGGAGACGGCACTCCTAAGTTACCAGGAACTGCATTGTTGCTATTAGGAGCTGCCGGAACACCAGGAGATGGCACTCCTAAATTACCAGGGCTGAGTTGTGGTTGTCCGGGTAACGGTTGTAGAGTGCCTGGGTTAATTCCGGGTGATTGTGGCAGCTGCTGTCCAGGATTCAATGGCACTTGAGGTTGACCTGGGTTGGATTGACCAGTTGGGTTCTGTGTGCCAGAAGGGTTATAGGGGTTCGTGCCTGGGTTAGGTGAGAAGCCCGGTACGCCAGTTGCTGGCTGTTGCACCGAAGGTGTGGTGCTAGGAGCTGAACCCGGTTCACCAGGTAGGGTTGCTAACGCTACGCGATCGCCTCCCTCTTCCCGCATCAAATCCAACACCTGCACAACCTCGCTGTAACTGGTATTCGTAGAAGCATACAGCGCCATTAATCCATTAGCATTCTTTTTACGATAGGCTCGAAGTTTCTGTTTGAACTGCTCTTTCGTTACCACTGGCTGCTGTTCAACGAAAACTTGACCAAGCTCATTGAGGCTAACCACTAAAATTTCCCGCCCCTGTGGCGTCCCAGTACTTGCTTTGGGCAAATCGATACTGATTGCCTGCTGACGAGCAAAGCTCACTGACGCCAGGATGAAAAATATCAGAATACAAAAAACAACATCAACCAGGGGAACAACCTCAATCCGAACGTCTTCAGACTGGGTATCTATGCGAAGCCTTAGAGGGCGGGCCGCCATAGGGGAAGGAGCTGAAGGAATTTTTTCGTTCATAGACATAAGTTAGGACAGTGCTGCCATACTAGACCAAGCTGGCAGAAATGAGTAACCAGCTTACAATCGGTTGAATAGCTTACGCTCAAAGGACTAAGGACTTTTGAATGCGTAACCTTTAACTTTCCTTGGGAGCGGCACTAGCGGCGCGAGCCGGGTGATGGACTGCTGCATGATTTTACTTTTCAGTAACCTCAGAAATATCTGGTGAAATCGCCTTTACGGAATTATGAGTGTCAGTGTTCTCGCCATGCACCCAAGCCTGCCGATAGAGCAACTCCAACTCACTCCCAGCTTTGCGGAAAATTTTTACCTGGTTATACCACAACGCTTGAAATAGTCGATAGAAAGCCAGACTGGTAATCGCTATAATCAGTCCCGTCGCCGTAGTAATTAGTGCTTCCCCGATGCCCGTCGTTACCCCAGCGGTTGAAGCTGTGCCTAGATCGCTAATGCGAATTGAACCTAATGAGCTAATCAGACCCAACACCGTACCGAGCAACCCTAGTAGCGGTGCCAAAGCAACTACAGCTTCTAAGATCTTATCTCCTTGCCGCATTGCAGCCAATTCGTCGTCGGCAGCTGTCTCTAACGCCAGCCGAAACACGTCTGGATCGGGGTTAGCCAACCGTAAGGGAGCATAGAGGTATCGTCCAATTGGCTGTCGCCGCGCCTCAAGAGCCATCTCTCTGGCAACTGGCCAGTTGCTAGTTGCCGCATCGAGTACACGATTGACAGTGTTTCTTTCGTTAAATAGGACGCTTGCCCAAAACCAGATACGCTCCAAGATTGTGCCCAAAGCCAGGATCGATAAGACCAACAGCGGCCACATCGCGGGCCCGCCTTTTTGAAAAATTTCGACAATACTCAGTTGATTCACAGTCTGCTCTTACCTCCCTTGATTGCCAAGCACAATTTGTCTTTGTAAAGTGCAAGCCATTCCAATTCTATGGATTTCGGGCCACTTGCAAAGAGGCTGACGCTATTTTCTCTGTTTAGTTTATTAGCTCAGGAGAGCAGATTGGCAATTTAACTGGCTTGGTGCTTGGCATACGGTAATTCGATCACTCTCCCAACGGATAGCGCACTGCTAGTATTCTCCCATAGCGATCGCGATCGCCTTGTCGAAGTGATGCCCCTTGCGGTGAGTTTCATCTTAAGTTGACACCAATGTTCTCCCCCTCCCCCCTCTCCCCCTCCTGTTTCTTAGGAGGAGACGTTACTCAAGGGTAGCCTTGTGCAAAGGAGTCGGGGTAGTCTTCCTGTAGTGCCAAGCCGAAGCCGCAGACTAAGCCAGCCAAACTCTCACCCTCTTCTCAAGAGGTGAGTGTGTTAATACTCGACCAAAACAGTGGGGTTATCCACACCGGAAAACTCTGGGAGAATTTGGCAATATTAATAGTAACTAGAGGAGAGATAAATGAACAATTTTTCTATTCAATCGATTTACAACTGGTATCGCAATACCATCCGTAATCCCAAGTATCGTTGGTGGATTATTTTAGGAACGGTACTTTACATTTTCAGCCCGATTGATATTGCTCCTGACTTTATCCCCGTTATTGGGCAACTTGACGACATTGCGATTTTGACATTGCTGGTTTCCGAGGTTTCCCAGCTGTTAATTGATAAGGCTAAATCTCGCAAAGGCGAAACAGTTGCTTCTGTCACTGATAACGGCTCTGAAAACACTGTAGATGTTGATGCTGTATCAGTTAAGTAAGTACTCTTTCGCGATAAAGCATTATTTAATATCCTCGCTGGGGCTTTAGTCTAACGTATCTAGACTGGTTGAGCGAGGATATTTTTTTATTGAGTTTTAAAGGCAATTTACCTTGAGCCAAATCATTCAGTAGTCAGTAGACCTCTTGCAAAAGTCGATTTTCGCCCCCCACTCCCCCCTTATTAAGGGGAAAAATTAGAGAATATGTGTCAAACTCAAACCCAATTGGTATGACACAAGACAGAACACCCGAATGTAAACGACGCAAATTAAATGCACAGCAGTTTACACATCGCAATGCCATTTCAATCTGGAACAGCAGCTGCCACCAAACGTTGTCAACAGGACAACACTCATTAGTGATGATAAAATCAAGTCTTCCAGGGGCATCTGCCGGTCATAAGTGACCTCCTTGGGCTGTAGGGGCGTATTGCTGTACGCCCCTATCCCTAACTATTCAATACCGAGTGTAATTTTTTCCCTAAGGCTCTGCCGAGTCTCGCCACAACATCCATTGTTCTAGACGTTGCTGAAGGTTAGGCTAAGGCATAAGTTAGCGAGACGTACTCTGGGGCGAGGTTTGCGCCAATCCGTTTTCATCCCTCTATCAAGGGGCTTGATAGAAGGGATGAAATACCTCGTTCAGCCATAAGCGAATAGTTAAAGTAGAATCAGGGCGAACGACGGGACTCGAACCCGCGAGTGGTGGAACCACAATCCACTGCCTTAACCACTTGGCTACGCTCGCCATACCGTTCTTGATTGTAGCATCTAGTTTGCTGATGTGACCCTTTAATTTCAGTTAACAAGGAACTCTAGCGTCAGACGGTATAGTCATAGCTGATAGCGGCTTATCAAAGTAACATGAAGGCTTTACAAATTGTTGCAACAATTGGTGGAACGGCTCTGGTGGGGCTGGGAGTGTCGATGGCACTGACAAATCCCAGTCAGGACACCTATGAGGCGTATGCCGTTGAGCAGCTGACAACGTATCTAAAAGACGAAGCCTGTCTGCAAACACCAAGCTTCTTTGGGAATTTGCTACAGCGCCAATGCCAAACGATTGTAGACACTGGACGTCCGCAAATTCAACAACTTATTTCTCAAACGACACAGCGACAGAACTTTGTTCTTTTTAGCGTTTATCGAACCAATTTGAACGTTGGGTCTTTCTTGCCTGCTTATCATTTTGAAACCGTGGGAGTTTTTCAAAAGTTTTACGTTTACCAAGTTGAAAAACAGTAAGAATTTTTAAAGTTTTATATAAACTCAGTTGATGAACAGTAATACTAAGGGCTACGGTGTCGTTATCCGTTGTTGACTCTTGACTGACTCCTAATCCCTGAAAACACTGTGATGAGCTACTGTACTACTCCCGGATGTCTCTCTCCTCAGAATCCAGACCCGGCTAGATTTTGTCTTAGTTGTGGCTCTAAACTATGGCTCAAGGAAAGATATCGCCCAATTCAACCGATTGGTTGCGGTGGATTTGGGAGAACTTTTTTGGCGGTGGATGAAGACATTCCATCCAAACCTCGCTGTGTAATTAAGCAGTTCTACCATCAGGGTTCAAGCAGTCTTGTGTCCAAAAAAGCAGTTGAACTCTTTCACCAAGAAGCGGTGCGCTTGGATGAATTGGGCAAACATTCCCAAATCCCTACCCTGATGGCGCACTTTGAACAGAATCGGCGGCTTTATCTCATCCAGGAGTGGATTGCTGGACAAACTCTGCTACAAGAGTTGGAGCAAAAAGGTGCATACAACGAGATGCAGATTTGGGCATTGTTGCAAGATTTGTTGCCAATTGTGCAATATATCCACGCCCGTCAGGTTATTCACCGGGACATCAAACCCGCCAATATTATCCGTCGCACCTCCCCTCAGTCCCTCCCTTCCCAAGCGAGGGAAAGGGGGAACCTAGTTTTGATTGATTTTGGTGTTGCTAAGTTGCTTACCGACCAAGTGCTGCTAAAAACTGGCACGATTATCGGTAGTCCAGAATATATGCCACCAGAACAAATTAGAGGAAAAGCTTTTTGGGCGAGTGACCTCTATAGTTTGGGTGTTACCTGCATTCACCTATTAACTGAGGTGCCACCTCTAGATATGTTTGATTCGATCAATGGCTGTTGGGTGTGGCGTGATTTCTTACCGAAAGGGACACAGGTAAGCGATCGCCTTGGTAGAATCCTGGATAAGTTACTGCAAAACACGCTTAAAGATCGCTATCAATCTGCTGAGGAAGTCTTGCAAGCACTTAACTCGACACAACAAGCGACTCATCGATTCATTCAAGGGACTGTAGGTAATGTTTCAGTTCCCAAGGTAAGCGTTGACTACTCTAAACTAGAGAATTTATTGGCAAGGAAAAAATGGAAAGAGGCAGACCATCAGGCTTGGGATGTCTTGTGTAAGGCATTAGGAAAGCCGCAGAGTTATTACCTCAAAAACGGCGATATTGAGAATTTTCCCTGTGAGGACTTGTGCACAATTGACAAACTTTGGGTGAAGTACAGCAACGGACGCTTTGGCTTCAGTGTCCAGGAGTATATCTATAAAGATGTTGGTGAGGATTATCCAGGTTTTTGCGATCGCGTCGGCTGGCCAGTTCATAATGATCTTAATCTCGATTCAGTCTTGAAATTCAATCTAAGAGCGCCTATGGGACATCTGCCATCGCGTCGGTGGATAGGTGGCTACTACTGGTGGCGTCACGCTGGTGCTTTGGCAGCGAAACTAGAACAGTGCGGCATCACTTAAAACACAGATAGCCCCAGTTGGTGAGTAACCACTAGGGCTAAATTATGGCAAGTTTAGAGGAGCTAGCTCTAGGGCGCAATTTTCGTTACAAAGGCATCATTACTTATCTACCGCAATCCCATACCCAGCATCAACGTCACTGCCACCCAAGCTCTGGTCAACCAACTGCTAGCTGGAATCACAGACTCTATTATTCAACGTCTATCCCCGGAATGATTTTTTTTATTGAATGCAATATAGCCCCTTGAGAATGGCTTGGAAGTCAGTAGAGCCTTAAATCTACATAATCTTCAGAATAAAACCTGTCACTTACTCAAACGATAAAAGCTTATTTAGCAGAACTTTGTTTCAAAGTTTCCTAGTTGATTAGCTACTCATTACAACAAACAACTTTAACTTTTTAAGCCTAGAAATATCAGCCTTGGGTTATAGAAGGCTGGCAGCTAACTCTATCTGATGGGACAGGCTGGGATTAGTTGCCTGATTTAAGCTGCTAAGAG
>DATNPI010000505.1:0-26032 GCA_036703325.1 Coleofasciculaceae cyanobacterium | reverse complement strand
AGCTGAAGATTACTCTCGTCCTTGGGCGATTATCCGACTCTTACCCAATGCCCGACGATACACAGTAGCTCGCTTTTTCAACCGCCAAGACGCAGAAGATCATGTACGAGTCCTGAACCGCTTTATGCCTGCTGCCGAATTTGATGTCCTTTTTGACATACCCAATGAACTCACCAGAAAGGCGCTAGGGGCTGGGGACTAGGGGCTAGGGAAAAGAGAGGAAAACTAGCCCCGTTAAGTACTTTGATAGCCCCATCTTTATCTTTATATGGAGTCAAGCCATCATGACAACTTTATTTCGCCGCCTCCAGCCCCGTCAGAAATTCCGCATCACCCTCACTTGCATCGCTCAATTGCTGAAAATTCCCAAGCACAAGATTTTGCGCGTCGAATGCTGGGCATACGTCATCTTTGTCCATCGCGGGGATAAAGGCGGACAATTCATCAGTTATCGTCAACTGCGACAGTGGGTCAACGCTGGAGCAAGCCAGATTCAAAACTGCTCCACCTGGCAACAACTGCGCTCATTGTGGCAAGCCGTTGAAGAAGACTGCGAAAAGCACAAAAAGCAGTACAGCGATGATTCTTATCCATTTTTGTGCAAAATCTGGACAAAACGTTGGGATGCGCTTTGGAACGAGCAACAATTAGCCAAACAGTATTGACACCTTGCTGCCATCAGCGATCGCTATCACAATTACTTCAACTTCTTTGTCGTCAATCTAGGTGAAACTGGAATCAGATACGAGAGTGTAGCTGCAACCATGACAGAATTTCTAGATTTTTTGAAGCATAAATTTGCTTATGTCGCGATCGGAGAGTTCAAACCCGGCAAGTTCGAAGAAGCCGAACAGCTCTTTGAAAAAGCTGTATCAACCTATACCCACGGTTTCAAGGGAGCGTACCTGCTGCAAGAACCTGGCACTGACAAAGGAATTGCCATAATTCTTTGGGAAAACATAGAAGACATGGAAGCCAATCAAAACGAGACTTACCAGGCCATCTTGAACCAGATGTCGCATTTGTTTACTAAGGCACCGACCACCTCATTCTATGAAGTGTGCAGCGAAATTCCCTCCCCTGCTAAAGCATCAAGCCAGTAATCATCATGAGGGGTAGGGGCGAAAATCCCCTACCGACTTTCACTGAACTGTAACTATAGGAAACATGACAAACCATCCTACCGGAAGAGTTTAGGGAAAGGTGACGACGCTGCGGATAGACTCGCCTTTGTGCATCAAATCAAAGGCATCATTAATTTGCTCCAGAGGCATCACATGGGTAATCAGGTCATCAATGTTGATCTTGCCTTCCATGTACCAGTCAACAATTTTAGGAACATCCGTGCGCCCTCTTGCGCCACCGAAAGCTGTACCCTTCCAAACGCGCCCAGTAACGAGTTGAAACGGGCGGGTGCGAATTTCCTCACCGGCAGCAGCTACACCAATAATCACGCTGACACCCCAACCTTTGTGGCAGCACTCCAAGGCTTGACGCATGACATTGACGTTACCAATGCACTCGAAGCTGTAATCCGCACCACCTTTAGTTAAGTCAACCAGATAGGGAACTAAATCGCCCTCGACTTCCCTGGGATTAACAAAATCAGTCATCCCGAATTTTTCAGCAAGTTCTCTCCGACTAGGATTGATATCTACCCCTACGATTTGACTAGCACCAACCATCCGTGCCCCTTGGATAACATTAAGACCAATGCCGCCCAATCCAAAAACTACTACTCTCGCACCGGGTTCAACTTTAGCAGTATTAATCACTGCACCAATCCCTGTTGTAACCCCGCATCCGATATAGCAAACTTTCTCAAAAGGGGCATCTTCACGAATTTTTGCCACCGCAATTTCGGGCAGCACTGTGTAGTTAGCAAAGGTGGATGTCCCCATGTAGTGATGGAGCATTTTGCCATCCAGGGAAAACCGACTCGTGCCATCGGGCATAACACCCCGTCCCTGGGTTGTACGAATTGCCTGACAGAGATTAGTCTTTTGGCTTAAGCAGTATTCGCACTGACGGCATTCTGGAGTATAGAGGGGAATCACATGGTCGCCCGGTTTCAAACTGGCCACACCTTCACCCACCTCCACAACAACGCCAGCGCCCTCGTGCCCCAAAATTGTTGGAAACAGGCCTTCAGGGTCTTTGCCAGAGAGTGTGTAGGCATCGGTATGGCAAATTCCGGTTGCCTTAATTTCAATCAGCACTTCACCAGCCTTGGGTCCATCCAACTCAACCGTTTCTATAGATAACGGCTTGCCTGCCTCTAAGGCTACTGCTGCTCTGACGTCCAAACTACCCTCCTATCTGCTTGCATCAATGGACTGATCTCAGTGTAATGGGGTTAATGTTCAATCGCTTCCCTAATTTCTTGTTAAATGACAACAACAACAATAATAAAACTAATGTTTTGAACTTCTTTGAATATGGGATATTCAGGAGATTAGTTTGCAAATACTTTAAACAATATGTCACTAATCCAGGTTATTCAATCCCTACTCTATTTTCTTATAGCTGGATTATTTGAAATAGGAGGCGGTTACCTAATTTGGCTGTGGTTGAAGGAAGGAAAGAGTATCTGGTTTGGTTTAGTAGGAGGATTAGTCCTAGTTCTGTATGGAGTGATACCGACCTTGCAGCCGACGACAAACTTTGGGCGAGTTTATGCAGCTTATGGGGGTATTTTCATTGTTATGTCCATTTTATGGGGATGGCAAATTGATGGGGTAAAACCTGACAAATTTGATTTATTAGGCGGTTGGATTGCTCTTTTGGGTGTTTTAGTAATCATGTACGCCCCAAGAAGTTGATAAAACCGAAGAAATAACAACGAATTTTATTCAATGAATCTTTCCATAGAACAATTATTCTTAACAGAATCCGCTAAAGCACTACTGGAAAACCAAGAACAGCCATTGTTCCTCAACCTTTCGCGATATCAACTGTGGGATTTGGCTGGCAGTGATAGCTTGCAATTAGCGAAGCTACTCGTTAGTGATGTGGTTGCTAAGAATGCTCTTTTTCAGTCTGTTGACTTTATCTTTACGGGCTATCAGTACTCTGTATTGCGCTTGTGCGAAGCAAATTTTCGCTTGGGTTTGTATGGTGAGTTGGGGATGTATGGCGGCTTGACGTTTGAGGAAACGATTACACAAGTACAGACGGGTTTGCGGGTATCGGCAAGACGGTGTGACAAAATGAAGGCGAAGGATACTACTGCGTCCTGCTCCGCAATAAGCCTAACAGTATGCTGCGCGATCGCACTTCCCGAATCAGTTGCACTCGACCTACTGCCCAAAATTGCTGTTGTTAAACCGCTACACCGCTTGGAAGAATTGCAACCCAATTTTGCCGTTCCCGGTACAATTGATGGCATCTCCGTCTTAATCTGGCGACATCAGCTGCTTTCGCAATCAGTATTTGAGTTGCATACAGCAGTGGGGGATACCGAGGCAATCAAGCTAAAGTTAATTAATAGGTAGACATCCCCAGGTATTGGGGCAAGTGACGGCAATAAAAACTCATGGCATCCGAAACTATTGTTCTCTTGTCAAGCAGAGAAATAGACAAAATGCGTCAGGCTGGACGCTTAGCAGCTGAACTCTTAGACTATCTTGAACCGATGGTGAAGCCTGGAGTCAGCACTTTAGAGCTTAATGACGAGGCTGAACGCTGGACAAAAGCTCATGGGGCAAAAAGCGCTCCCCTTGGCTATCACGGCTTTCCGAAGTCTATCTGCACTAGTGTCAATGAGGTCGTCTGTCACGGTATCCCTAACGCTAAACAAATCCTCAAGGATGGCGACATCATCAATATTGATGTAACGCCGCTTCTTGATGGCTACCACGGCGATACTTCCAAAACCTTCTTTGTCGGTACACCCTCCCCCATTGCGAAAAAGCTTGTTGAAGTGACAGAGGAGTGTTTGAGAAGAGGTATCGCTCAAGTTAAGCCAGGATCACGTATTGGGGACATTGGTGCAGCGATTCAGGAATACGCCGAGGCACAAGGATTTTCGGTAGTGCGAGACTTCGTGGGACACGGCGTCAGCAAAATTTTCCACACCGCACCCCAGGTTCCGCATTACGGCACAAGGGGGAGGGGAAAGCGTATCCGCCCTGGTATGGTTTTCACAATTGAGCCGATGATTAACGAAGGCACTTGGGAAGTTGAAGTTCTCGCTGACAAGTGGACGGCTGTTACAAAAGATCGCAAGCTCTCTGCCCAATTTGAACATACATTGGCAGTTACTGAAGACGGGGTTGAAATCCTCACTCTGAGTAAAGAGCGAGTACCCGTTATATCAGCTTAGGTCGCTAATAATTTTGGGTTCAATACAGGTTTTTGTAGGGGCACGATAATATCCATGCGTGTCAACTTAAGCCCTAGCGAATGGAATTCGCGGCTATAAAAACCAAGTCCGCCTGCGCGGACTAACGAAAAATCAAGGTTTCACCGAACCCGCGCAGGCGGGTTTTGGTTGTATAGCTGCGGTTTCAACCGCCCAGCTAACGTTAAGTTGACACCAATGGATAATACCCTTGCCCTCATCGTATGTGGGGTGCAACTGAAAACCGCTTTCTTCAAGTTCGGCAACTACTCGTTTAACGGTAAAAGCTCCAGGCGATAGCGATAGAGAGCGACTGGTTGCTCTAAGGCTTTGAAATAATTGGCGTCTTGGGGTGAGAGGTACACGGCCGTTATTTGGTCGGCCTCGATCGCTAAATTGGGCGAATGTACAACCTGATAAGCTGTTGTCGTTTCCACCTGATTGAAATAAGGCTGAGGTGTTCCCCGAAACACCTGATTTGAAACCTCTGTGCCAATGAACTGATTAGGGGTTGGTGTCTCAGAGGCTCGACCAGTGACAATCGAGATAAGCTGACGCCCTGTTTGTAAAGAAGTGATTTGGCGATTGGGGGAATCGGGATCGACTTTGACAGATTGAACTCTGGCGTCACCTAGATAAGCCTTAGCAATATTTAATCCATTGAACACCCGGTCTGCCACCACTCCAAACGTTTTGAGTTTTGAGTTTTGAGTTTTGAGTGGCAGAAACTGGTCGCTAATCATTGTTGGCGTAGTATGCCCATCGCGCTTTGGCGGATAGCTGACGGATTGAAACCGCACCCGAAAACTGACTGGCTGATTGAGATAGCGGCGATTACTTTCAAACCCTGGTGTCACAACCTCAGGGGCTAGAGGTGCCACCAGATCGACTAAGGTACTGGTAACATCCCAAGTGCCCTCCATCCAATCGGGATATACCAAATCACCCTCTGCGACAGTAACTGGTGGTTTACTCTCCCAATGGGGAAACTGCGCCAAACGGTCAGCCAACTGTCCAGCCTCAGCTTCACCACCCCAGAACAGTAAAACCAGAACCATGCATAATCCTAAGATTCCTCTCCTCAAAGACAAGGAGGTGAGAGGGACACAGAGGGCTAGGAATTTCCTGTGGGATTGGGGGTTGGGAGAGAAGTTTTTCTCCATTTCAGTTAACCGCTACTCTGCTGGTGCAGGTTCCCAAACGTCTCCATATTTCTCTCGCAGCGCCTGCCACGATTCTACCTGCCCTGGCGCATATTCTCCTGGTTTACCCCATTGGAGAAATGCGCTCAATGCTGGTTCCTCTTTCTCGTCCAGAAAACGAATCGCATAAGTTGTGAAATTGCCGCGTTTTGATTCACCTATTTCAAATTTCACCTGCTTGATGGCATCCATATTCAGGTGAAATTCAAAGGTGTCTTTGTGCATATTGGCGTACTTTCCCTTGGGCAACTCGGCGTAGAACAATTTATCTATAGTTTCCTTGGCTTCCAAAACAGCGGCACTACTGGTCACGATTAGACGCAACAGTCCGAGAGTTTCGCACGCTTCCAAAAATTCTTTTAGGGTAGCAGTCATAAAATTCAGTTCAGCTAGAGATTTAAGACAATTACTGCTCGTATTTTTCGTAAGCAGCGACAATTCGCTGAACGAGAGGATTGCGGACGACATCCTTTGTTGTAAATTCGCAGAAGCCGATGCCTTCAACCTGCCGCAGGATTTTTTGGGCGACTGCCAATCCTGACGACTGGTTCGGCGGTAAATCAGTCTGGGTGATATCGCCAGTGACTACCATGCGAGAGCGAAAACCTAGGCGCGTCAGTACCATTTTCATCTGAGCAGGCGTGGTATTTTGAGCCTCATCAACAATGACAAAGGCATTGCTAAGGGTACGCCCTCGCATATAAGCCAGAGGAGCAACTTCAATAACGCCTCGTTCCATCAAATTGGGAATTTTCTCAGCATCAATCAGTTCATAAAGAGCGTCATAGAGGGGACGCAGATACGGATTGATTTTCTGCTGCAAGTCCCCAGGTAGAAAGCCCAGCTTTTCACCAGCTTCCACGGCTGGTCGCGTTAAAATCAGTCGTTCGTACTGATTTGCCAACAAAGCCTGAGCGGCTAGGACAACGGCCAGAAAGGTTTTCCCAGTGCCTGCAGGGCCGATGCAGAAGGTAAGGTCGTGGCTTAATACGGTTTTGATATATTGCCGTTGCCGGAAGGTTTTAGCGCGGATTATTTCGCCCCGGCGGGTACGCGCCAGAACATCTTGCTGTAAATCCTGTAGCTCATCCTGTTGGTGGGTATCTAAGGCATGGACGGCCGTTTGGATATCCACTTCTGTAATGCTCTTACCGTCTTTCCAGAAAGGTTTTAGCGATCGCACCAGCGATGAGGCACGTTCGACTTGGTTTTCCGTCCCAGAAATTAGCAGTTCTTGCCCCCGCATCACCAAAGTCGCGCCGGTCTGTCGGGATAGGATTTTGATATTTTCCTCCCGCTCACCAGCCAGTGCGATCGCGCTCTCGTTACTCGGCAGCTGAATTGTCTTTAATACTTCACTCATTTGTTATTTATCAGTGGCCAGGGGTCAGTGGTCAGTTGTATCTCAATTGCCACTGACAAATAACCACTGATACGCAAATCGCTACTCAGAGCGGAATTTAGGAGCGGGTTTAGAGATAGGCGACCGTGTCGGCGAACTTCTTTTAGCACCAGCTCTAGCACTACCACCAGAGGCACTCTCTCGGCGGGACGCCTCATTCTGGCTTTCGTAGATATCCAGATAAGCAGATTGACCGGCTGCCTGAGCCGCCGCTTGAATTACCGCCCGAATCGCTTGAATGTTGCGACCACCCCGACCGAAGACTCGCCCCTTATCCGCCCCTTCAAAAGCCAGCCGAATCCATATTCGCTCCTTCGCATTTGACTTCTCACAGTCTATACTCAGCGAATCTGGTGACTCTAAAAACGGCTCTACCAAAAATTTTACGAGACCGACATAATCTGGGCTGGCATCTTGAAGTGAGGAAGAGCGTATCTCAGGCACGGGTTTGTTCGAGGACATTGGCTTTGCGAAGAATGTTGCGCACTGTTTCAGTGGGCTGAGCGCCCTCTTGGAGCCGCTTCACAATAGCCGGGACGTTCAACCGTGTTTCATCTGTTCTGGGGTTGTAGAAACCCAGTTCTTCTAGAGGACGACCATCGCGACGTGTGCTACTTTGAATCGCGACGATTCGGTAGCTGACTTCACGCTTTTTGCCGTATCGTTTTAATCTGAGTTTGACCATATTTAGGAATAATTCACTTGTTTGATTTTAAGCTATTCTCAGTGGTCAGTAGTCAGTGGTCAGTAGTCGGTGATCAGTGGTCAGTGGTCAAAAGAAAGTTTTTAGTTTTTTGATGCACATCTAACAACTGACAACTGACTACTGACTACTGACCTAAAGCTGACCAAATCCCTTCTTCTTCTTTTCCTTTTTCTTTTTCTTCTGAGAACCACCACCTCCAGGGTAGCCGCGCCAACCCGCTTGCGCGCCAGGATTGCCGCCGCCCATACCGCCAAACATTCCGCCCATTCCAGGCATGGCAGGCATTTGACCTTGACCCATCTGCTGCATGAGTGTACGCATCTTAGTAAATTCACTTACCAGATTACTGACATCTCTTTCTGCATAACCAGAACCACGAGCAATCCGGCGTCGGCGTGACGGAGAACCGGCTAACAAATCGGGGTTACGACGCTCCTCAGTGGTCATGGAGTTAATCATCGCTTCTGATTGCTTCAGCTTGGCTTCCCCTTGTTGCAGTTGGTCACTACTTAGCTTGCCCATCCCCGGAATCATCTTCATGAGACCACCAAGGGAACCCATATTCTTTAACAGCCGCATCTGCTTCAAGAAATCGCTGAAGTCAAACTTTGCCGTCAGCATTTTCTCCTGCATCTTCTCGGCGTCAGCCAGGTCAATCTCCTCCTGGGCTTTCTCTACCAAGGTAAGGACATCTCCCATGCCGAGAATCCGCGATGCCATTCGGTCAGGATAAAACGGTTGCAGGGCCTCCACCTTTTCCCCGACGCCAACAAATTTAATCGGCTGACCAGAAATTCGCCGTACTGAAAGCGCCGCACCACCGCGACTATCCCCATCTAACTTGGTGAGAATTGCACCCGTAATCCCAATTTGTTCGTGGAAGGTACGGGTAAGATTTGCCGCTTCCTGACCCGTCATCGCGTCCACTACCAAGAGTGTTTCGTGGGGTTGGACGGTTTTCTTGATGCGGGCGAGTTCCCCCATCATGTCCTGGTCGATTTGCAGGCGTCCTGCTGTGTCGATAATGACCGTATCAACACCCGTTTCCCTTGCCCGTTCAACACCTTGACGCGCAATCTCTACCGGGTCAGCATCCTTACCCAGTTCAAACACCGGAACGTCAATTTGTTGACCCAAAGTGAGCAACTGGTCAATAGCTGCTGGTCGGTAAACGTCTGTGGCAACTAGGAGACAAGTGAGGTCTTGCTTGCGTAGATGTAAAGCTAGCTTGGCTGTGGCGGTGGTTTTACCAGTACCCTGTAACCCTGCCATCAACACAATCGTCGGTGCAGTATCCGCTTTTGCCAAGGGGACGTTGGTTTCCCCCATCACCTGCACCAGTTCGTCGTAGACAATTTTGATGAACTGCTGGTCAGGACGGACGCCAGAGATTACCTCGGCTCCCTGTGCTTTGGTTTCCACCTCGGCAACAAAATCTTTGACGACTTGGAGGTTAACATCTGCTGATAACAGAGCACGACGCACCTCTTTGAGGGCATCTTGAATATTGGCCTGAGAAATTTTATCTTGGCCCCGTAGTTTCTTCCAAGCGTCTTCTAAGCGTTCGGCTAGGGCATCAAACATATGTCAATTTTTTCTAAATAGTTCCCTTTAACTAAGGGTAGTCCTGTTGGTAACCTTTTGACAGATAAAGCGTGTTTATCAATAGTAACTGTGGTGCAGATGCGATCGCACCTGCACCCTGAAGTCTGGAGCCAAAGCATACTAACACCCCATCCGCCATGATTTCCCTCATTTATGGGGAAAGGATAATCCTGGCAGGGGATGTTTGAGTTGAAGCGAGAGGTTCTAGGTACGGATATGAGCCAGAGTTAGGTCGTAGCTATCTGCATGGGGAACGATGTCACCCCCGTAACAATTGCTTAACAGTACCAACTAGCTCTTGAGGATGGAAAGGTTTGGAAATGTAAGCATCGGCACCTTGCTTTATGCCCCAATAGCGATCAAATTCTTCTTTCTTCGCGGAACACATTACAACAGCTAACTTCTGGGTTTTCGAGTCGCCTTTGAGCCGACGGCAGACTTCGTAACCGTTCATCCGGGGCATGATGATATCTAGAACCACTAGATCGGGACAATAGGTTTTAATTTGTTCTAGTGCTTCGACGCCATCGCCAGCAACCATCACACTCAGCCCACTTCCTTTCAAAAGTTCCGAGATCATCTCCCGTTGTGCGAGACTATCCTCCACCACTAGAACTGTACCCATAAATACCTACCTACTTCGCTTTATTCAAATGTTAATGATAAATAATGAGAAATGGTAATGTAATATAGTTTCCCTAGGTTTTCGTTGGCTAAAACTTTCCAAGAAATTAGGAAGTATCAGGGGCAAAGTATGCGCCCCTTTCTTTTAGACGCGAGGTCTTGGTAAATAAAGCTAACGTCTTTTGGGACGCCCCAGAGTGGTGATATAGAGGACTGCTTCATCTGGTGGGATACCTAAAACTTCATTGACTTGGTCATCAAAGAAGCCAGCAATGCCACTTACCCCTAAACCTAGGTGAATTGCCGCTAAATTTAATCGTTGCCCCAGATGACCAGCATCCATGTGGAGGTAACGGTAGGCGCGATCGCCAACTTTAGACACGGCTTTGTTCAAGTCAGCCGTGTGGAACACCACTGTACTAGCATCTCTACCCAAGTCCTGCCCTAGGCATAAGTAGTGCAACTCCCTCCGGAAGTTTTTAAATCGAATCTGTCGCAACTCTTGGGCATGAGGTGCGTAATAGTAGCAGCCTTCCTCTAAATTAGTTACCCCAGAGACGGCAATAAAGGTTTCAATTAAACTCAGATCGAAATAGTCTGGTGAGCCATCCAGTCCCTGTTGAGTATAGTGCTGCGGTTGATAAGTGAAATCTAGTATGGCTCTGAGTTCGTCCAGGGTCAAATTCGCTCCATTGTAAGCACGAGTAGATCGCCGTTGGCGAATCGTGTTTTCCAATGCTTGTAGCGGTAATCCTTCGATACTTTCCCCTGTCCAATTGATGGGTGCTGTGGCGGTTGAGACTTTGGAACAGAAAGGGAAGTTGTACTTATCTTCTAATTGTTCCTCAATCCCTCCAGGGTTTGACTCCTCACTTACGATGTCCCAATTCTTGATCTCGTCTATTTGCGTGGCGCGATGCAAGTAGCCTAGCAATTCTCCGTCTGGAACTTCTGGATAGTACGTTTGAGTAGCAGAGGCCAACACAGTTGGGGCCGGTGGTAAGTGTTGTCGCACATTGAGCTGATCCGCTAGGGGTATAACCGCGATCGCACTTTCGGAGTCCGAGTCAAGATAAAGTAGGTCATTCACGGACTGATCGGCAAAGCCACCAATCAGGTGAGGGCGGTAGTCACTGAGAGCCGAGGCTAGCTCAACGTTGCCTAAAAGATGACCAATGTCTAGAAAAATCCGTCTGTAGGCTCTGTCTTCATACCGCCAAGCTGAACGATGAAAAACCGCTGTGATCACAATAGCTAAGTCGGTACTCCCCAAAACCGGGTGCCAAAAACAGGCGTCTTGCAGCAAAGACCAAACCTCACTCTCCCAAAAATGAATTAGAGAATGGGTACGAGATTGATAGTTATAAAGTCCTGTAGGTAATACAGGGGTGCCACGGGAAATTAAATAAACTTCAGCTGGATACAATCCACCGGCAGAAGGGGCAGCTCTAAGATACAATGGCGGATTCATTGGCATTACCGCTGTCAAGCCATAGCTGCAAAATAGCAGATGCGACAGTCGCCGCCAGGTTTTCCCCGGTTCATCCGTAAACGCCAAAGGGTCGTCTTTCAGGTACGGCTTCAGGTCAAAGTTAGTTCCGACTTTATAGTCTTTAAAAGGTACGGGCTGATTCTCCCAGTCCAGCACCTTATTTTTTGATGCGATCGTTTCCGGATCGTATTTGGTGCGTTCGTGGTAGTGCTGAGCAATTGATACTTGCAGTTCTGACATAGTAGTTTCAAGACGTTTCCCCTTTGCCTTTCATCTTGACATTCCCGACCCTCAACTGGTCATACCCTTGTCCTGTCAATCTGAGCAAGCAGCACCAGAAAAATGATGACCGATACCTATATCCCCTTGAGAAATACAGCATGAGACAATAAATCTTGTCAAGAGAAATTCAAAAATAGTTACAAAACTTTACTAATATTAAAAAAAAGTTAGAACAAATGTGTCTCTCGCTACAGTGTTTTACTTTAGAAACAGGGTTAAGCATAAATACGTATTGACAGCACAGCAGAAATTACATCAAGAGGAGGCAGCAAAGGCTTCCAGAGCAAAAATGAAGAAGATTTCTGGAGCAGAGTTACTGGCTCAATACGCCAGTGGGAAACGAGACTTTAGTGAGAGTGATATCAGTGAGGCGGACTTGTTTGAAGCAAATCTACAAGCTATTGAGCTTACTGGCAGCAACCTTCGAAAGACCTACCTGCCCTACTCTAACCTGAGTCAAGCCCAGTTGCAGCAAACCCAACTTCAGGCAGCTCAATTGAGTAATGCCCAACTTTACCAGGCAAATCTATCGAATGCGGATCTTCAGGAAGCGAATCTGTTTAGAGCCGCTCTACGTGGTGCTAATTTGCAAGGCGCGAATCTAGCGCGGGTCAATTTGCAAGGCGCGGACTTATGCAATGCTGACCTCAGTTGTGCCAATTTGAGTAATGCTGATTTGAGTGGCGCTAACCTGCAAAAAGCTAACTTGACTAAAGCACAGTTGAGTGGTAGTAACTTGTTTCGCAGCCAGAATGTTGACCTCTCTGAGGCTTACCTGGATAGTTCAACTATTTATCCTGATGGACACCGACTAGATAACCTTCTATCCGGTGAAGACTGATGCCAAGCTACAGTCAAAGATAGTAGATAGGGGAGATAAGGGGGACAAGGGGGACAAGCGGCAGGGAGAGTACTACGTATGAACGAAACTTGGTATGAGTTGGCATCCTGCGCAGTTGTGTTTGTTTACACACCCCTAATTAACATAAACGGTCACCTTTAGGTAGAGAGGCGGCGACTTTCCAGGATGGTAGTTTTTATCTGGTAAGGATGAGCAAACAAGAAACCTGGGTGCCCTAGTCGTAGAAACTAGGGTTTTTTATTGGGCGCGATCGCGTTTATTGATTGAAGTATAATTCATCGTTCAGCAAGCCGATTGCTTATCATTCTTGAAAAGAACCGGATGCATTCAGGAGCCTTATTTTAGGCTTTCTTGCTCTGTTCATTCCTGAATTGAACACTTACGCAGGTAACCGCTAAATTTTTACAAAATAGTGGAGCCTTAACAAATCCCATGCGCTTCTAGCCGTGGGATTTTTGGTTGCGTGACACACCTAGTGAATCGGTAAGTAGCTCCCTGGCAGTAATTAGTAAATTGCATAAGCGCAATGCATTTATTGCATTGAAGAACCCATATTGCTACTTAAAATGAGGGTATGACCCTCGTCTCCTATTTCAGAGTATTCACACTTTCTTAAGTATTGTATTGCCAATGGATACCAAAACTGGAAACAGACAACAAGGTAAGCCCGTTGAGGGTTCAATTATTGCTGGCACTGAAGCCTTCAACTTCGACCTATGGGCATCAGAAGTCAAACGCCAGATGATTGCTTCACTCCAAAAAAGAACCTCAAACTGACATTTTTCCCGCTATACCGATTTGGTTAGCGGGGAAAAAAGTCAACGTCTCAAAAAAGCTTACTTTTAAGTAAATTAAGTTCACGAAGGCACATTTGCCTGAAGGGTAGTAGACGTATTGTTGGTCACCTATTTACGCCTTGTACGCAACAGCGCGATCGCGTCCCTCTGCTTTTGCCTGATACAGCGCCTCATCCGCTGCCGCAATCAGCTGTGCGGGTGAAGCATTTGGTGTTGGGATGAAACTGGCGACACCCAAACTCAAAGTCACGTACTGGCTCACGGGTGATTTAGCATGAGGCATCTCTAACCCTCGAATACCCTCTCTAATCGCTTCTGCCACAATAACCGCACCCCTAGGCTCAGTGTTCGGCAGAATTATGGCAAATTCTTCTCCTCCGTAACGGGCAACTAAATCAGCAGGACGCCGTAAGGTCTGACGGAGAACACTCCCGATTTGTTGTAAACACAAGTCTCCTGCCAGATGACCGTAAGTATCGTTGTAGACCTTGAAATAATCGACATCACCCAAAATCAGCGATAAAGGTCTTTGCTCGCGTGCCAGACGCCGCCACTCAACGTCAAGATATTCATCAAACCGTCGTCGGTTTGCTACTTGGGTTAAACCATCAATGCAAGCAAGGCGCTGTAACTCCTGGTTTGCCGCTTCTAGTTGTTCAAATAGAGAGGATTGTTGAATGGCGATCGCTACCTGAGTTGCCAATGATTTGAGCAAATCAATTTCCAGCGGCTGCCATTGACGAGGTTCACTACAGTGATGGGCAATCAACAGTCCCCATAAAGCAGGTACAGAGGGGGTGTGGGGGTGTGGGGGTGTGGGGGATTGAGTTGTTAGATTGTTCCCAGGCTTACTAGAGCATACTCCCCGGCTTTCACACTCCCCGGCTTTCACACTTCCCGGCTTCCACACTCCCTCTGTTTCCGGGCGACTGACTCCTTGCAAAATCGGTACGATTAAATTAGCTTTGACCTGCAACCGACTCAGAAACTCGATATAGCACGATGTTAGTCCCATTGTCTGGATATCCGTTACCGCCTGAATGCGTCCCTGCTGGTACGGTTGGATCTGTGCTTCTCCAAAACAGGGGTCGTGGATCATCATATCCAAGGTAGCTACATACTCAGAAGCCACAGACTCTACGACGACAGTCCCGCTCCAGTTTGGCTCAAAACGGTAAATCAATACCCGGTCAGTCTGAAGAAAGTGCCGCACTTCCTCTACTGTTGTATTGAGAATCTCTTTAAGGTTAAGAGATTGGCGGATGCGATCGCACATCCCCGCAATGAGCTGTTGTTGTTGGAGGTGTTGCCGCAGTGCCACTTCCGCCCGCCTTCTCTCAGTAATGTCACGAAAGATCGACACACGACCGATAATTTGTTTACCGCTGCGTTGAGGCTGGGTGAAACGCTCAAAGATTCGACCATCCCGCAATTCAAGAATGTCATAGCCCTCAGCCGTTGGTTGAGCGTACAATTGCTTGACTCTTGTTAAAAAAGCTTCCGATTCTTTCAAGTGCTCCTGGAAAAATTTGAATCGCTCTTGCTGATTAGGCGATCTCAAAATTTTCTCAGGGATGTCCCACATCTCGACAAACTTTTGGTTAAAGGTGACAATTTTTCCCCCTGGGCTGACGGCGACAATGCCGTCAGTTGTGGAGTTAAGTGTGGCATGAAGCAGAGATACCGATTGTTTGAGTTCCTCTTGGACTCTGCTTTGCACGGTGATGTCTCGGATTGCAGTCACTCTAACCAAGCGTCCTTGGTAAGGGATAGCTTTGCTACGAATTTCAGCAGGGAAAGTTGTCCCATCTTTTTTTAAACAGAGACATTCGTACATCTGTTCACTACCCGACGCCATCATCTCTGCCGCACAAGCACGAGATTCCGTTGCCACAAATTCCAGGGCACTCATCCCAACTACTTCCGAGGGTTCGTAACCAAACAAATTCGCAAAGTTACGGTTTACGCTTACTAGCTTTCCTTGATCAGTAATCGAGACTGCCTCAAAAGTTGCCTTAGACAGGCATCGGAACTGCTCCTCACTCTCCCGTAGCGCCTTCCGTGCTCGTTTGTGAAGAAAAATCTTCTTTTGAAGTTGTTCATTGGTTGTGATAAGTTCCTTGGTGCGCTCTTCTACCAACTCCTCAAGCTGATGCTGGTATTTTCTTAATTGAGCTTCTACTGAGGAGCGCCTGTTAATTTCCTGTTGCAGTTGTTCATTTGCTTTGGTGAGTTCAGCTGTGCGCTCCTCCACCAATCTCGCCAGGTCTTTATGGTATTCGCTCAACAGGTATTGTTGATGCTGCCTCAGTTGGTTTTGAACCAAAATGCGATTGCACGCTTCGATTGTTAAGGCAATTAGAGTTGCGATCGCTGTTACAAAATTCTCTTCTATTAAAGTCCAGCGCCGTCGCGAACTCATGTGTTCGTGACAGACAATCCCTACCATCTGGCCGTTTAGCCAAATCGGTGCATCCAGCATGGATGTGATGCCCATCGGTCTCAGATACGACTCAGATAGTTCCTGCGTTCTAGGGTCAGTACAGGCATCATGTGCTGCAATGACATGTTCTTGAGCTAATGCCTGGAAGTAGGCAGGATATTTTGCTGCCGCCAGTTCCATCCCAGATGTATGGCACCCTCCGCTTTGTTCATACAAATCCAGGCATTTGATAGATGAGCGATCTATGTTATAGTCTTTCCTCGCTGTGCCTAATGGCTCAACTAGATCAGCCGGAACTACCCCGAAAAAGCGATCGCTAACTGTGGCAGATAACAAAAAAGGAATCGCCTGGGAAACAGAATTATTGTCGTGGTACAGCCAGACGCTTGCCCGCTCAACTTCCAACACACTGGCGGCAACCTCGGTAATTTCCTTCAATGCCGCCTTCAAATCCCCCTGATCGATTTTCTTACTCCTCGCCAGTGCCACCAAGGCCTGACTCTGTCGGCGCAGGTGCTGTTCCAATATTTGCTGTTGTTCAACTTGTTGGCAACTTGCACTATTCTCCCGGCGTGGAACGACAACTGATGAGGCATCAGAAGGTAAAGCCGAAAGGGGGTTCTCTGTGTTACTCACTCCTGTATTCTGCCTCGTGAAACTTATCCATAGTTGTCTACGGTGTTCATTTCAAAGCGAATCTTCTACTCCTTTTCAAGAATCAATGCTGCTGCAACACTAAGCTTACAAAAGCTACAAATTGCACTCTGAGATGAGCGCTAGCTCCGCGCTGACTACGTCCCGCTAGGCTAATGCTCCGCAACCTTCAAAGTGCGATCGCTTTTTCCTCCTCTCCACGGTACTGCTATCCTGGCAAAAGAGGTAAAAGCCTCAATACACCCGTCCGTATTAGCTTCCCCCTAGGGACGCTCTGTTACAAAAAACACGTCTACCTTATAAAGTAACTCTGTTGGGTTTGAAGATGAACAAAGTCAAGCATCAACTTTGTTATCAACTTATGCTTCGATGCACCCAATTGTCCTGATCCAGATAGATTGACAGCCATGTCAAGTCATGCCACATCTAGAGTCAGTAGATGAATAACTTACCATAGTTTTGTCTCGCTTTAGTGTCGAGTGCTTTTTCTTAACAATCTCGTTACTTTAGCGGGGGAATAAGATGTGATTAGCCTCACACAGCAGTCAGAGAATTGTCACCTTCTGTAACTTGATGATCAGGAATACTTAGCTTTATCGAGTTCAGTGGAAGTAGCGATGCAATTCCCAGTTCTCCTCCCAGGTGCTCTGTCTGACCTATTTGCTCAAGTCACCATCTCTGGCTGCATGACCAAAGCTGACCGCTATGGACTGATGGCGGCTCTATTAGAAGAAGAATTGGGTTCAGAAGAAAAAAGGGTCATTGACCGACTGCTTCGTGCTGTACATCGGGGACGGCTGGCGATCGCGGAAGAAGTTTCCGCTGTAGTATAAGGCGAGAGTGTTCCTGCTGGTGTACGAATGGGCAAGACTGTATCGTTATCAGCGATTGTACTGGCAGGAGGGCAGAGTTCTCGTATGGGTCGGGACAAAGCCCTGATTGCTCTCCACGGTGTTCCACTGCTGCGACAAATTTGTGAGGTTGCCCACAACTGCGCTACTAAGGTTTATGTGGTGACCCCCTGGCCCGAACGATACCAGGGCATCTTACCGGACACCTGCGAGGTAATTCGGGAAGTACCTTTACCAGGAGAGACAAAGCCGCACGGTCCCCTGGTAGGATTTGCTCAAGGGCTAGCTCAGGTTGAGACGGATTGGGTACTGTTACTCGCCTGTGATTTGCCCCAACTACAGGTCAAGGTTTTGCAACATTGGGCGGCTGGGCTGGAAAAGACTGCGGAAGATGCGATCGCCCTGTTGCCACGACATCCTAAAGGCTGGGAACCCCTGTGCGGTTTCTACCGACGCCAGTGCTTGCCAATGCTAACTAAATTTATCAGCGATGGAGGGCGATCGTTTCAGCACTGGTTGGCGCAACATCCAGTAGAGGAGCTTCCCGTAAGTGACGCCCAAATATTCTTTAATTGCAATACACCAGCCGATTTGGAACGTGTCATCTGAAGTGTGAAGTGTGAAGTATGAAGTTAAACAAAAAACAGCTGCTTCTTTTTGGAGGCAGCTGTTTTGTTTTGTTGAGCTAGAGGCGTGTTCCTACAGGAACAGCGCCCCTGAGTCATTTAGTAATCGAAGTCACCGCCCATGCCAGCACCAGCGCCAGCAGGAGCACCATCCTTCGGCTCAGGCTTGTCAACCACAATGCACTCGGTTGTTAGCACCATGCCAGCGATGGAAGCGGCGTTTTGCAGAGCGGAACGGGTTACCTTAGCTGGGTCAACGATACCAGCCTCGAACATATCGACAAATTCGTTAGTCGCCGCGTTGAAACCAACGTTGAAGTCCTTCTCTTTGACTCGCTCAGCGATAACAGCACCGTTTTGACCCGCGTTCTCAGCAATCCGCTTCAGTGGTGCAGTGAGAGAACGGGCAACGATCAGAGCACCAGTCAGTGCTTCACCAGTCAGGGTTTCATTTGCCCAACCTTCTAGATGAGGAGCCAAGTGAGCTAGGGTTGTGCCGCCGCCAGGAACAATGCCTTCTTCCACAGCTGCCTTGGTTGCGTTGATCGCATCTTCCAAGCGTAGCTTGCGGTCTTTCATTTCGGTTTCAGTGGCCGCGCCTACCTTGACCACAGCGACACCACCAGCAAGCTTCGCCAAGCGCTCTTGCAGCTTTTCTTTGTCGTAGGAAGATTCAGTTTCTTCGATTTGACGACGAATCAGCTCACAACGGCTCTTAACAGCAGCTTCGTTACCTTCAGCAACGATGGTGGTGTTGTCCTTAGTGATGGTGATGCGACGCGCTTTGCCCAGCATATCCAGCTTGGTGCTGTCCAGCTTCAGACCTGCGTCTTCGGTAATTAGTTGACCACCAGTTAGAACAGCGATGTCTTCCAACATGGCTTTGCGGCGATCGCCAAAACCAGGAGCCTTAACAGCAGCGACGTTCAGCACACCCCGCAGGCGGTTGACCACTAGAGTTGCTAGGGCTTCTTTCTCAATATCCTCAGCGATAATCACCAGAGGACGACCGGAACGAGCAACTTGCTCCAGCACAGGCACCAAGTCTTGTACCAAGGTGATTTTCTTGTCAGTCAGCAAGATGAAAGGCTCTTCTAGAATGGCTTCCATCCGCTCCATGTCGGTGGCGAAGTAGGGAGAGGTGTAGCCTTTGTCAAAGCGCATCCCTTCGGTGATTTCTAGTTCGGTGGTCATCGACTTCCCTTCTTCTAGAGAAATCACACCTTCTTTGCCCACCTTATCCATTGCTTGAGCAATCATTTGGCCGACTTCATCGTCGTTGCCGGCAGAGATAGCACCGACTTGAGCGATCGCCTTGGAATCTTCCACCTGACGAGCGTGTTCGGCAATCTTTTCCACCAGGTAGGCGGTAGCCTTATCAATACCACGTTTCAGTGCAATAGCATTGGCACCAGCGGCAACGTTGCGTAAGCCTTCTTTGACGATCGCATGGGCCAGAACTGTAGCTGTAGTAGTACCATCACCAGCAGCATCGTTAGTCTTAGAAGCCGCTTGACGAATCAGGGCAACGCCTGTGTTCTCAACGTGGTCTTCCAGCTCGATTTCTTTAGCAATGGTGACACCGTCATTGACGATTTGAGGTGCCCCAAACTTCTTCTCCAGAACCACGTTGCGACCTTTAGGGCCAAGGGTAACGGCCACAGCTTCGGCCAGGATGTCCATGCCCTTTTCCAGAGCACGACGAGCGTTTTCGTTGTAAATGATGCGTTTAGCCATAGTTCTCGCGTTTTTCAGTTAGTTAGTAAAATTCTTGTTGAGCTGTTAGCTGTTAGCTGTCTCGCTGGACTGGTGAAAATGTGGCAACACACTTTTTTTGAGCGATGAGCGGCTCGCTTTCTCGCTATGAAACCACCGCAAGGATGTCCTTTTCTGATAGCAGGACATACTCTTCGTTGCCCAGCTTGATGTCGGTACCGGCGTACTTCGAGTAGAGAACCTTATCGCCGACTTTGACTTCTGGTTCGGCGCGAGAACCATCATCGTTGCGCTTTCCAGGGCCGATAGCGACGATTTCCCCAATTTGAGGCTTCTCTTTGGCGTTATCGGGTAACAAAATACCACCAGCGGTTTTCTCTTCAGCCGCGCTCACCTTCACGAAAACGCGATCGCCTAATGGCTTAACAGTAGAAACACTTAGAGATACAGCTGCCATAAAAATCCCTCCATCTATGTCTTTGGTCTGAAGTTAGCACTCTCAGCTCCTGAGTGCTAATTTACTCAACCTCAGCAGGAGATTGCAACAAACGTTTCTGTACGGGTTACCGAACTAACTGTTTTGCGGTGGCTATAACCCTTATGGAGAGGGAATTACATTGCAATCTTAAAGAAATCTATCAGCTGAGAAGTAACGCTCGATACTTAGCAGGTAACTGAGTAGAAACACTTAGTTTTTGCTCGCTCCTAGCTTTACCTAAGGTCTGAAGACTCATCCTAGAGATAGATATAGTGATAGTCGGGACGCTCTTTGCGTCTAGAGGGTAAGATTTCGAGGCAAATAAATTTGGTAGCAATGCAAGCTAATACAACTGATAACAACTCAGCAAAACTGTCTAATCCTGAAACTTTAAAGATTAATGGGTTTATAGAGAACAATGCTTTGGGCGCTTGTGTGCAAAGCTTAGGACTCAATCAAATTCAACGGCACATTTTCCTGTGTGCTGACCAGACCAAACCTAAATGCTGCTCAAAAGAAGCTGGTCTAGAAGCGTGGGAGTATTTGAAAAAGCGTCTCAAACAGTTAAACCTCGATCAACCCACACTCACTCAACCCAGCTGTATCTTCCGCACGAAAGCTAACTGCCTGCGGCTTTGTGCGGCTGGACCGATTATGGTGGTCTACCCAGAGGGTGTCTGGTATCGCCACGCTACCCCGGAAGTGATTGAACGGATTATTCAGGAGCATCTCATCGGCAACAAAATTGTAGAAGAATATGCCATTGTTATTCATCCTTTGCCAGAACCTGTTCAACCCTCTGTCATAGACTCTGTGGAAATGGAACAAATTAACAGCCAATCTCAACAGAGCGTTACTACTGAGGTTGAAATTAGCTGAGAGCAAGGTAAAATTCACTAGGGGGATGCTCGATCAAATTTTTATTAAGTATTCAACAGTGCTTTCAAGGCAATGCAATTACCGCAATGAAACCATCTCAAGCACAACATATCACCCTATTTATTTTTTTCAAGTCTAGTAAATTAACCTAGTACTTAGTCTATCTACTTGCGTAAATCTAGTGGATTTTCGCGATCGCGCAAGCGCTGCTACCAACCAGCTCGCGCTACAAGCAACTCCTGTTTTGAAGCAAGTGTGAGAGCTAGAGTTTCTCTTTACACAACTCAGTAGTGCGGGTTGTAGCATTTACACGGTCTTGCGGATAATACAGAGGGAAAACTAACAACGAATTTCAGCAAGCAAGGCATGACGAGTGTCACAACATGAAAGAAAACGGTGTCAGAGATAACAAGCGACTGCTGCTGATTGATGACGACCCCAACCTCATCTTGCTAGTCAAGGACTACTTAGAGTTTCGGGGGTATGAAGTCATCACCGCTGAAAATGGTCGGGACGCACTGGAAGTTTTAGACCAGGACGTTCCTGACATGATCATCTGTGATGTAATGATGCCAGAGATGGACGGCTATGCTCTGGTAGAGCATGTCAGGCAAGACCCTCGTACTAGTTGGATTCCCGTACTCTTTCTCTCAGCGAAAGGTCAAAGCCAAGACCGGGTAAAGGGTCTTAATACGGGTGCTGATGTCTACATGGTGAAGCCATTCGAGCCAGAAGAACTAGTAGCGCAGGTCGAATCATCCCTCAAGCAAGCTACTCGTTTGATTCATCACTCAGGCACAGGAGCAGAGGTTGGGCCGAGAATCCAGGTTCCTTTCGATGTTGAATTGACTCCAACAGAACTAAAGGTTGTCCAGTTCGTAGCGCGGGGTATGGCTAATCGGGAAATTGCCGATCAAATGAATGTGAGCCAGCGCACCATTGAAAGTCATGTTTCAAATATGCTGGGCAAAACTGGTCTCCATAACCGCACCGAGTTAGCACGTTGGGCAATTGAGAGCAGCATGGCTTAGGGCGATTTTAGATTTTGGATTTTGGATTTTGGATTAGCCGTCTAAAATCCAAAATCCGCAATTGTTCGCTACCAACCATCGTTCTCCGCAGCTGATTCGTCCCAAATCTCCAAATCCATTTCATTGAGATAGGTCAAAGCGCTCTCGATTTGGAGACTTGTCCCTCGTAGTTCCAGGTCAAACCAGCCATCATCTCGCGCATTTGCTCCCAAAAGAGCGGCGGCGATATTAACCGTGACGCCGTGGTGAGAAACCAGCCGCGAAATGACGGGTTCGTCATTGTACTCCTTAGGAATGCGAATGCGAATGCGAGTTTGGGTTGGTCTATTCGCTCCCAACGAGTCAGACTCATCGGTTAGTGGAACCAGTTCCCGCGACTTCTCCTGGAAGTCATTACTGCTATGAGTAGCCATAGTTGCCTCCTATTCAACAACATCTTTTATACGGGTTCTACGCTCTAAAATTTCTTTGAGTACGAGAGTGACTAATGCTAGACCGGCCAGCAGGACGGCGGCGGAGAAGGCAGCTTGAGTCTGGTACTGCTTATAAGCTTCTTCGACGAATAGCGGTAGGGTTTGAGTTTGGCCGGCCAGGTTGCCAGAGACGACAGATACAGCGCCAAATTCGCCCATCGTTCTGGCATTAGTCAGCAGAACGCCGTATAGCAGACCCCAACGAATATTGGGAAGAGTAACGCGCCAGAAGATTTGCCAATCGTTGGCTCCCAATGTTTTGGCAGCTTCTTCCTGCTCAGAACCGGCTTCTTCTAAAACAGGAATGACTTCACGAGCGACAAAGGGCAAGGTGATAAAAGCACTCGCCAGTACCATTGCAGGCATGGCAAAGATAATTTTGATGTTGTGTGCATCTAGCCAGGGTCCAAACCAGCCATTGCGTCCATAGAGCAGCACAATCATTAGACCAGCTACGACAGGGGATACGGCAAAGGGAATGTCTAAAATGCTAATTAGAAAGGTTCGACCCCGAAATTGTTTGCGTGCAATCACCCAAGCAGCACAGAGTCCAAACACTGTATTAAGTGGTACGACAATCAGGGCGATTAAGACAGTCAGCTTTATTGAATGGACAAAATGCGGTTCCGTCAGGTTGCTGATGAAGGAACCAAATCCCCCCTTAAACGCTTGTACAAAGACGTTGAGCGCAGGAATGAATAAGACTAAGCTAAGGTATGCGATCGCCCCTACAATCAAAGCGATTTTAACCCAGCCACGCTTACGAGCTGGTGAGGATGACTGAGAATCCGGTGAACCAAGATTGTTGAAAGACTTTCCTGCTAACTCAGAGTTCATAGCGTCGTCCCCAAACTTGTAATAGGTTAATTGCTAACAGGATTAACAGCGAAATTAACAACAAAACGACGCCAATTACAGTTGCGCCGCTATAGTCATACTGCTCTAATCGCTGGATAATCAGCACCGAGGCGATTAAGTCCTTAAATGGAACATTGGCAGCCACAATTACAACTGAACCGTATTCACCAACGGCACGAGAAAATCCCAGTGCTACACCTGTCAAAACAGCTGGCATTAAGGGGGGCAGAATAACACTCCAAAACGTCTGCCATTGGCTGGCACCCAAGCTCCAAGCTGCTTCTTCAATCTCCTTCTCCATTTCCTGTAACACAGGCTGTAATGTCCGCACTACGAAAGGCAAAGAGATAAAGATCATCGCTATACACACCCCCAAGCGTGTGAATGCGACCTTAATCCCGAAAGGTGAGAGCAAGGAACCAATCCAACCGTTATCGCTGTAAACAGTTGCCAGGGTCAAACCGGCTACAGAAGTCGGCAAGGCAAACGGTAAATCAATTGCCGCATCAATAATCCGCTTGAAAGGGAAATCATATCGGACTAAAACCCAAGCTATTAAGATGCCAAAGACTCCATTGATGAGTGCTGCAATAAACGCTGTGACGAAGGTGACATCATAGGTGGAAAGAGCAACGGGACTGGTTGCAATTTTCCAAAAGTTAATTGGGTTTTCAGTGCTTGCCTTTAATGCAAGTGCCGCCACAGGTAGAAGCAGCATTATGCTGAGATAGCCTAGGGTGATTCGCCAAGGCCAGGAGAGCTGAATTACTTTACGAACTGGTTTCTGCCAAGCAGGAATCCGCTGGGAGGGAGAAGAGATAGCCATCGTTTGTGATTTGTTATCGGTTATTTGTTGTTGGTTCTTTGTTATTTGTTATTGATTATTAGTTGTTGGCTATTAGCTTACTAACAACCAACAACTAACAACTAGCAACCAACAATCAGAGAGGCTTTCTAAGCCTTGGATTGAATTTTGTCGAAGGCAGCACCATCATCGAAGTATTTCTGCTGAATCTCGTCCCACCCTCCTAAATCCTTAACAGTGAAGAGGGTTTTGACTTTGGGAAATTTACTTTCGAATTCTTTTTCTACGGTGGGGTCAACTGGACGAAAGCCTACCTTGGCAAATTCTCGCTGCGCCTCTGGCGCATACATAAATTTGACAAAGGCTTCTGCAACTTCGCGAGTCCCGTGTTTATCGACGTTTTTGTCTACAACAGCAACAGGATTGTCGATGGAGATATTGACCTCAGGCACAACATAAGGAGCTTTTTGGCCATTTTGTTCTGCCAGAATCATCTCGTTTTCGTAGTTGATTAAAGCATCCCCCTGACCTTGCTTGAAGAATACATCACTGGCTTCACGCGCATCTTTGGGGAGAACAGGAGCGTTCTTGATAACTTTGGTGGTCAAGTCTAGTGCTTTATTCTCATCCCCACCAGTTTTCGACACAGAACCCCAGACAGCCAAGAAATTCCAGCGTGCGCCGCCAGAGGTTTTAGGGTTAGCTGTAATCACCTTGACTCCAGGTTTTGCCAAGTCTTCCCAAGTTTTGATGCCTTTGGGATTACCCTCACGGGTGACAATCGCGGCTACAGATTTGCTCACAATTGAATCGTTGGGTGCTTCTTTTTCCCAACCCGGTTGAATTAAACCTGCTTTCTCAACTTTCTTCGTGTCAAGGGCGAGTGCCAGGTGCAAAACATCTGCTTCCAAGCCATCAATCACAGCACGGGTTTGGGAACCAGAGCCACCATAGCTTTGCTTAAAGGTGACGTTTTGGTTATGTTCTTTCTTCCACTGTTCTACAAACTTAGGAATGATTTTCTCGTGGGCTGCTTTCGTCACAGCGAAGGAAACGAGAGTTAGCTCAACATCACCTTTGTTTGCAGCTGGGCTAGCTCCACCGGAATTGGCGGCAGTTTTGCTGGTATCAGAGCAGGCAGCGATCGCTACACTCAAACTCACCCCTACCAAAAATAAAGCAACAAATCTTTTTAGGGAACTGGGTTGGAACCAACTCGTTAGCTGTTGACTCCATAATTGAGTTCCCCTATAATCGTTAGTCTTTTGCCAAAAACGCATACAAACGCCCTCTATAAACCACGGTTACTCTGTCGGGTTACCGATAATAACAGATCTGACTATAGATAGTAACGTAGATGAGAACATTTATGATGTTTAGCCAGGAGCTGTGCAGACTCAACGCGATCGCGAGCTGCTCAAGAAGGGTCAGGAACTGGGTGCTAGAGGCTAGGGAGGAGAGAGTTTCAGCCTACTTCTTGTTTGTTCCCCCCTTCAGGTTGGGGCATTAGGGGAGCGAGTGCATAAGTCCTGTTAATGCAGATCGCAAGAAATGCGAAATTTGCTAAGATACTAAATCGTCAGCCATTGCGGCGGTAGTGCCTCAAAATTTGATATATTGTCTCTAGTTGCTGGTGTAACTCAGTTGGTAGAGTAGCTGATTTGTAATCAGCCTGTCGCAGGTTCAAATCCTGTCACCAGCTTTATAGCTCAAACCAAGGTTAGATAAAACTTCTAGCCTTCTGCTCATTTCTAGGTATGAAGTGGGTCTAGAACTACAATACCTGTTTCATACCCAACTAAGGTCTTAAAGCTAGGCTTTATAAGTAAATCAAAATTCTTTAGGTATAAAGATAATTACTGCCTAATAATTCTACTTGCCTAGACCCTAAGCTGTCACATCTC
>DATNPI010000529.1:0-16430 GCA_036703325.1 Coleofasciculaceae cyanobacterium | reverse complement strand
CGTTTGACAACCGCCGTCTGCAATACGATATAGGCATTGGCTACGGTGACGACATCGACCGGGCAAAACAGGTAATTTTAGAAGCGATCGCTAGCGTGGATGGTGTCTTAAGGGAACCCTCACCTGATGCACTGGTGGTAGGACTGGCTGAGAGTACCGTGAACATCCGCGCCCGTTGGTGGATCAGCCCCCCCCGACGTGCGGATGCTCTCGAAACACAGGACAAGGTTCTTACGGCAATCAAGAAAAAACTCACTGCCAATGGCATTGATTTACCTTTCCCGACTCAGCAAATCCTCTTCCACGACCAAACCGAGGAGACAGATGGCGATCGCTCTCGCCAGCGCGAGGGATGGCCTGCCGGGAAAAAAGAGGTGCCGCAGCCTCGTAGCATCGGCGGTTCACTCAGAAGATTGGTTGAGGTGGGGGTGCAAAGCAATGGCAGTGATGGAAAAGACAACTTAAGTTAAGAGCTTTTAAAGAGTTGGACAGAAGCGATCGCAACTTGCACAAGAGGCCAGCCCACTAAACAGATTACCGCCGCCCAGCGAGTGCTGATATCTAAACCTTGACGGACTGCAACAATCACAGCTAGCAAACTCCAAATCGCCAATAACAGCTCAATCGGTTGTCCTAGCAAGGGAATCAACGTTAAAAAGTTCAGCACTTGGGGAGCATAGGCAAAGCCAATGGGAATCAGCAGATCTCGATAAGTTAAAGAATGCCGTTTGAGTCCCTGCCCAATCTTCCAAATAGTTAGCGTCCAAAAATAGTAGCCTGCTACCACGCTCAGACCATCAATTAGCAGCGCTAGTACCAGAATCGGAAGGGTAGCTCGATTAACTAACAAAATTAGCGCACTACCTAAGGCATGGGACACAGCCGCTAAAATCACTATCGTTCTGGCGATTCGATGGTTTTTTGGCGTATTGTGAGCATTTTCGTAAAAATCCCCATTCAACGCGAGTGCCTTCCGGAGTGTCGTGTAAAAATTCCCTTTTGTCTGTGTGCCACTCACGCTGACTCTCTGCTGCTCACGATAGATGACAACCTTGCTAGGATACTGCTTCAATTAGCCAACGACAACACGAAGTTCAACGAGTGATTGGCTGACTGAAGATTCCATAGGGCGCTCAAACGGTATTGAATGCTGGACTTAATCGGGTGGATAAGTAGATGGCTTCGGGGTGGAACCTTGAAGTTGTTGATTCTTACAGGAGTAATACTTCTGATTTGGGGAACCCTGTCGCCTGTGGGAACTCTGGTGTGGTGGCTGAACAAAGGGACTGAGAGTCTAGGGTTAAAGCAGAACCGCTCCAAGAGCTTGCCATCTGATCGAGGCTCAAGTGCGACCGGCGAAGCTTCAAAGATTAATTGTTACATTGTCTTCTTATCAGGAGTAGGAGATTTTTCTGCTAATCAGTTGACTCTTGGGGAAGAAATTTTTCTAGACCGTTTAGTTCAGCTTCATCCCAACTGCGTAGCCGTTTCAGATGTCTTTCCCTACTCAGCGGCAAACGAGAGTTTAGGTGGGAAGCGCCTCTTGGCTCCTCTGTGGCGCTTTGCAAATGAGGCAGACGGTTGGTTAGAAATAACCAACCTATTGATTAAAATCCGCAATCTTTGGCGATTCGCGATTTCTGTAGACAAGCGCTATGGGCCGATTTATAACCAGGGAATTGCCAATGCGATCATTGACCGGATGAACGCCGCACACCCAATACCACGCTCCCCTAGTCAACCGCTGAAAATTATTCTTATTGGTACCAGTGGTGGTGCACAAGTTGCTCTTGGTGCAGCTTCTTATCTTGAGGAGTGGTTAGCGGCTCAAATGGTCGTGATCTCCGTGGGTGGTGTTTTTGCTGGTAGTGACGGGTTCAATGCGACTAGACGTGTCTACCACCTCCAAGGCGATCGAGACTGGATCGAAGATATTGGTAGGATTGTGTTCCCATCACGTTGGTCGTGGAGTGTTGGTTCTCCGTTCAATCAGGCTCGTCAGCAAGGCAATTTTATAGTACATAATAGTGGACCTCATGCTCATGATGGCCCTGAAGGCTATTTTGGTGAAAAGTTGGTCAGACCGAATGGCATCACTTATGTAGATTTAACACTCCAACAGGTTAATCAACTGCCAGTTTGGTCTCAGAAGTCAGGAGTCAGGAGTCAGAATTAAGAACTTACTTGCTTTCGTTGGGGGTTAGGGGGGCAAGTGCGTAAGTCCTATCCAAGTGTCTTATCAGCCTCTGGACAGTTACGGAGCTTTCGGCAATCTGCAAATCTGAGAGGCGTTCAACAACATTAGTTGACCACAGTGTTCGCTGTTTCAGCTCCAGCAGTACCCAATTTTTACACCTCGCTTCTATCGGCACTTTTTGCCGTTGGTCTGGCAATTGTGCATCTCTACTCTGGCAAGTTACGGCTTCTTAGCGTAATTCCTCGCAGTCGCTGGCTCTCTCTGGCTGGTGGAGTATCGGTTGCCTATGTGTTCGTTCACCTGCTACCTGAGTTGAGTGAAAGACAGGAAGTGTTTCACGAGTTAGGAGGACCTGTCATTGGGTTTGTAGAACACCACGTATACTTGATGGCGCTTTTGGGTCTAGCCATATTCTATGGATTAGAGCGAGTAGTTAAAGACTCTCGTCAACGCAGTCACGAACTAGGTAGAGGAGGTGCAGCCAGCGTACCAGTTTTTTGGATGCATATTACCTCTTTTGCCGTTTACAACGCCCTTATTGGCTATCTACTGGTTCATCGAGAGGAACCAGGAATCCAGAGTTTGTTCCTATTTTTCGTGGCAATGGCTTTGCATTTTATGGTCAATGATTATGGTCTTCGTCAAGACCACAAAGATATTTACGAAAAGCAAGGACGTTGGCTGTTGACAGCGGCGATTATTGTGGGATGGGTAATTGGCGCTGGAACTGAAATTCCTGACGCCGCGATCGCTATTCTTTTCGCCTTCTTGGCAGGGGGAATCATCCTCAACGTTCTCAAAGAAGAATTACCTGATGATCGCGAGAGTCGATTCTGGGCTTTTGCCCTAGGTGCGGGTGGCTATACCGTACTTCTACTCGCACTGTGAGGCTAGGTGCATTTTGAACCGTTGGGTTCTAATAAAATGCAGAGTAATACAAGTTATGGGAATGATGTATGGAAACACGACAATTAGGCACCTCTGACGTAAAAATTACCCCAATCCTCATGGGTACTTGGCAAGCGGGTAAAAGTATGTGGGTAGGGATTGAAGATGCCGAAACTATACAAGCCATACGGGCAGCCTTTGACGCGGGTATCACAACAGTTGATACAGCCGAAGTGTACGGGAATGGTCACTCAGAGCAAATTGTTGCTCAAGCCCTCTCAGATGTCCGCGATCAAGTAACTTATGCCACCAAGGTGTTTGCCAACCATCTTAAATATGATCAAGTGATCGAGGCTTGTGAGGGTTCCTTGAAAAACCTCAAGACAGACTACATCGACCTTTACCAGATTCACTGGCCATCTGGTGTTTTTAATAGTGAGGTCGTACCGATTGAAGAAACGATGAGTGCGTTGAACCACTTGAAGGAGCAAGGCAAAATTCGGGCGATTGGCGTTTCTAATTTCTCCCGTACCCAGTTGGAAGAAGCCTCGCAGTACGGACGTATTGATAGCTTGCAGCCACCCTACTCACTGTTTTGGCGTCAGGTAGAGAAGGATACTAGACCCTACTGTGTTAAGAACAATATTTCTATCCTCGCCTACTCTTCATTAGCTCAAGGACTACTAACCGGGAAGTTTGGACGCGATCACAAATTTGAAGAAGGCGATAATCGAGCCAAGAATAAGCTGTTCAAGGGTGAGAACTACGAACGAGCGCAGCAAGCCCTAGATCAGCTTCGCCCGATCGCAGAACGTCATCAATGTAGCCTCGCCCAGTTGTCTCTCGCTTGGTTGATTGCCCAGCCCCAAACGAATGCGTTAGCCCTTGGCGGGCGCGTTAGCGCCATCGCGGGAGCACGCAATGCTGATCAAGCCGTCTCGAATGCCCAAACCGCTGAGGTTAAGCTATCTGCTGATGATCTACAAGAAATTGATGCGATCGCACGGGTTGTTACCGATCCTTTGGATGATAATCCGGTGATGTGGGACTGGGATTCTGGAAAATAATTATGCTACTGTATTTATCGAGAATTGTATTCGGCTGTAGGGTTTATTGCGTGCATATTGGCAGGCATCTCACCGAATCAAAATCTCCAAAGTATTTGATTGGTGGAATGTTTCAATGTCAATTTACGTAGGGAATCTACCTTTTGCGACTTCTCAAGAAGATGTCAGCAGTGTTTTGGCTGAGTATGGAACCGTTAAAAGTGTTCAGCTACCAACAGACCGTGAAACGCGTCGGATGCGAGGCTTTGGTTTTGTAGAGATGGAGACAGAAGCAGAAGAAACGGCCGCTATCGAAGCCCTTAATGGTGCTGAGTGGATGAGCCGTGAGCTAAAAGTCAATAAGGCAAGACCCCGCCCTGAGGGAGGTTCGTCTGGTGATCGTGGGAGAAACGGCAACCGGAACTTCTCTCGAAACTACTGATCTGAAGCGAGATTTAGCGTCAAGCTACGCTGATAAATCAAGTGGGCTTCTTGCTCTGTCCATTTACCCCGATTAACGCCTGGTTAATCAAAAACTGATTGTCAGTCATTAATGTTGATAAATTAAGTAGGATGACTCAAGTACTTGTTGGTCAAAACGAAGGAATTGATTCAGCTTTGCGTCGATTTAAGCGTCAAGTCTCCAAAGCGGGGATTTTGACAGATATTAGGCGGTATCGCCACTTTGAGACTCCCCTTGAAAAACGTAAGCGCAAGGAAATTGCGCGGCGGAAGAAGCGTTGGCGTTAACAAGAGGAAATTAGTAAAGACGCGCCTAGGCGCGTTTTTACTGTCGGATGGGAATTTCGATCACAAACTCCGTCCCCTGATTGGGTGCAGACAAACACTTTAATTTACCGCCGTGTTTTTCGACAATTATTTGATAGCTGATTGATAGCCCCAAGCCGGTGCCTTTGCCTAAGGGTTTCGTGGTGAAGAAGGGGTCAAATATCCGCGCTCTAACATCTTCTGGCATTCCAAGCCCGTTATCGATAATTCTGATAACTGCCCTTGCACCCGAGTCTGAAGCAAAACTGTCTCGCAGGGAATCGCCATCAGATGAGTTACCACCAATAATTTCTGTACGAATCCAGATAGTACTGGAATGACGATCGCGATCTACTAAAGATGACTCCCTAACTGTCGTTGGGGAAGGGGATCGCTGGGTAGCAGACGCACCACAACGAAACGGCAACGAGTCTGAGCTACGCCCTGAATCCTGGGTGACGCTACGGCTTGCTGCACTAACGCCCCGCAACGCTCCCGGATTCGCTTGTGTACAAGCGGCGCTCTGATAAAGCGATCGCTCCGCTAGACTACGCCCCGCTAGAGCCTCCGGAGCCGCAACGCTCTCACTAATGCACGTCTGCGGTGCAAACGCCTCATGCTCCTCCTGCTTTGAAGCCATGCCCAAGCTTTCCAAACAGTTAGCAACACATCGCTTTTGGTAGCCTTCCTCCAAGGCATCGATCGCATTGCACAGCAAATTCATAAACACTTGGTTGAGAAGACCAGCGTAACACTCCACTTGTGGCAGTTCGCCGTATTCTCTGATTACGCTAATCCCCGGCTTGTCCCCGTTCGGTTTCAACCGATGCTGGATAATTAGCAACGTGCTATCAATCCCTTGGTGTAAGTCTATCGGCTTCATCTGGGCTTCATCAAGCCGCGAGAAGTTTTGCAGTGACTGAACAATCTGGCGGATGCGGTCAGTCCCACACTGCATTGATGATAGAGTTTTTGGGAAATCTTCAATTAAAAAATCCAGATCGATTGCCTCAGCTTCCTTTTGAACTTCTGGCACTGGCTGGGGATAATGTTTGGCATATAGCTTTACGAGGTTTAACAAATCCTCAGTGTACTGACTGGCAGGAATAAGATTGTTACAAAGGAAATTGACCGGATTGTTAATCTCGTGGGCAACACCAGCGACTAACTGTCCTAAGCTGGACATTTTCTCATTGTGAATCAACCGGGTTTGAGTGAGTTGCAACTCACTTAACGTGTGTTCCAGTTGCTCGGCTTTAGTCCTAAGTTGAGCTTCCGATTGCCGCAAAGCTTCCTCAGCTAATTTTCGCTGAGTGATATCAGTGACGAAGCCTTCGTAGTAGAGCAAAGTGCCTTTTTCATCGCGCACGGCTCGCGCATTCTCGGAAATCCAGATGATGCTGCCATCTTTGCGATAAACCTGAGATTCAAATTCACTCAGACCATCGCAGGAGTGCAGTCGCTTAATAAATTCGTTACGTCGGTGTGGTTCAACATAAAGCTGCCGCCTAATGTCTGTCAAATTTGTAAGCAACTGAGCCGCCGATTCATAGCCGTATATTCTTGCTAGTGCTGGGTTACAGTCTATGTATCGCCCATCAGGTGTCGTTTGAAAGATACCCTCAATTGCGTTCTCAAAAATACTGCGATACTTTTGTTCAGCTTGCCGTAGAGCCTCTTCCACCCGTTTGTACTCAGCACTTGGATTGGCTAATTCGTGATTAGCGCTCTTCCACTGCCTTATCCGCTTTACGAGATTTTTGTGCATTTTTTCACACCACTCTACCCAGTCGGCACAACGGGCTGGGAAACTGTTACGGCTTAGGAACATAGCTCATTTGCTGAATTCTTTTGCTCACTACCAACAGTGTTCACCCTTTCAGTTACTGACTGGGTGATGCGCTCCTTTCAGATCTTCCGATGTCGTGTGTTACTAACTTGTGATGTTTATCCGAGTTTTTTGTGATCAAAATTTACAAACAATGTGATTGAAATCACAAAAGTGCTAGCAGAATTAGCGTATGTGGCAGCAACTGTTATCATATTACTGAGTAAAGCCGCAGCCGAACGCTTGGACTTGATGCAAGCTAATTAGGGAATTTGGTATTAGGGACTTCCAAATAAAAAAATTCCCAATACTCTAGCTGCCAACTCTGAGTTAGCCTAAACCTAGGTTTGGTTGTAACTTTCACCCATTTAGAGCAAAGGCATGTGGCGAGAAGAATTGGCGCAAGGATTTTTAATTAAGAGCAGAGGGCAAGTAACACTGCCACATCGCTATCATAAGCTAGGAATCCTCAGCCTCGTGGGAGCAGGGATGCTTTTCGCTATTTCTCCAATGAGAAAGGCGATCGCACAAATACCGACTTTACCTCCTACCCTGTTGCCTCCAACAATCTTTCCGACGAATCAAACACCGACAGTCAACGTTCCTCCCCTACAACCCATCCCAACCTCAACACCGACACCCAGTACAACATCTCAGCCGCCTGAGCGTGTCCTCGAACGTGCATCTCCCACTTCGCCCCAAGTTATAGAATTTGGTCAGCCGTTACCGAAGACAACGCCGACAGATTTCGTGCAGACGCCTTAAAGCATTTTGCCAAGCGTCGAGCTTGGTGCAGTGGTTTGGCCGTCGAAGATAGCAGCAACTGCTATAAATCCAGATATCTTACTGCGCACTGGCAGTCGGCTTACACGGCTGCCGGATTTGGTGTTGCTGGGGTTCGCCTCAATCTATAAATCCTCAGCTCAATTTGGCATCCTCTCCTCTTATCCTTAATTGGCTCTTTCATAAGCAATGGAGCCTTCCCATTACACTTCTTGCATAAGTGGTAAAGCATTAGGAGATAAGTACTACTGCTACATCACAGCAATTCAATGAGAGCAAGAGGTTTACAGGACTAACTATCACTCTCATCAATGACGAGATTATTGGTAACAGATTGAACTTCCTTCATAAAAGGTAAAGAACAGGGTGATAAGTACTACAGCAACAAGAGGCAAACTTAACTTTTACAAGAGATCTCTTAGGCAAAAACCGTTGCTCCCCAAAGGAAGAGAATCATGAAAACGACGATTCGGTCAATCTTAACAGTAACTCTAACGCCACTAACCGTTTTAGTAGCTGGAATCAGCATTCCCAACCCAGTGTTAGCGAAACCAGCCGTTCAGATATTCGCGATAAAACAAGTAGAACGCTGTACGCCGCAAACCTGCACGTTTTATAGAGCTAGCTATGAGAGAGCCATCGCTAACCGCATAATTAACAGGCCCTCTTCGGTTGGCGATGAAGAGGTGGCTATTCAATTAGGGTACGATGCGATCGCTCAGGGCGATCGCTATGAGGCGGCAATCCGTTTCGCTCAAGCTTTGGTAATCATTTCGGAAAGATATGACTCAACAACGGCTTTAAACTATGAGCGAAACTTAGATACCAAGCTACGGCAAGAACAAGGACAAAGCCTCAGGCAGTATCTGCCTATGTTTGGACGTATTCTCCCGCAACAACGATTAGGTGCTGTACGCCCTCAAACTCGTACCTCTTACAAAACCAACTATGAGAGGGCTATTGCTAATGGCATGATTAATAGACCCTCATCGGTTGACGATGAACAGCGGGCGATTGAATTAGCGTATCAATCTATAGATAAAGGCGATCGCTATGAGGCGGCAATTCGTTTTGCTCAAGCTTTAGTAATCATTTCGGAAAGATATGACTCAACAACGGCTTTGAAGTATGAGCGAAATTTAGATCTCCAGTTCCGGCAAGAACAAGGACAAGCCCTCAGGCAGTATCTACCCATGTTTGGACGTATTTTCCCCCAAACTGGCAATTCGTTCCGCTAACACGGTTCAAAATGGGTGCATCTCACTTTTGCAGAAGAATATTCTCTTTCGGGTTAACTTAGTTATTTAATAGCGCCGCTACGCTCAACGGGCCAAAATCTTTTGGTTGCCTTGCCAATGATATTTTCTCTAGGGACAAAGCCCCAGTAGTGACTATCGTAACTATTGTTACGGTTATCGCCTAGCACAAAATAAGAATTGGGCGGCACAGTTACTGGGCCAAACTGGTACTTAGGAGCTTCATCAATATAGTTTTCTTCTAAAGGTTGATTATTGACATAAACTTTTCCTCCTTTAACCTCTACCTTATCTCCCGGTAGACCAATCAATCGCTTAATAATAAATGCATCTTTGAAATTTTGTTGCTTGAGCGCTTCTGTAGCTGAGAACACCACAATATCTCCTCGTTGTGGAGGTTGGGAACGGTAACTCCACTTATCTATTATCACGCGATCATTAATTTGCAAGGTAGGTGTCATCGAACCAGCTGGAATGTAGCGAGCTTCTGCAACAAACGATCTGATCAAGAACGTCTGAAGTCCACTTAATATAGTGCTAAGAATCACTAGACCAGAAATGGTTAATATAAGATTTTTTGTTCTTTCTCGACGAACTGGTGAGGATATATAAGCGTGATAAACAACAAAAGTTGAAAAAACAATGGGAAGCAATGGAACAATAGCTGAAACTATAAAAAGAATAAAGAATAAAATACCCTGCCAAGTCTTTTTTATATATAAATGACCTATTCCGGGCATTATCCTTGATAAAAAAACAGCCCGCCAGGGGTCTTTACTACTTTTTCTTAATTCTTCAAAACTTAAAGTGTTTGTCTTTTTTGCACATCTATAAGCATCAAAAAGATTGAAAACAATAAATAATACACTACCTAGCAAAAAAAATACGCCAATCCCTAAATTCCCCGTAGGGCTAAATATTAACCCTGCCCCCAGACAGGATAATAAAACTTGAATAATAATAAAAATGCATCCTCTCAGTACTTGACCTGAATAGATTTGCCCTATTCCTGGCCAAAGCATTGATAAATTTACAGCAAGCCAAGGCTCTTTCCCAGAAAGAGCCGGAGAGGAAGTCCGTTCTGATGGAGGCATATTTTATTACTAAGCTGCTGTGCATTTAATCTGAATAGTCTACATTCGGGTTTTCTGTCAATAGTCAGTGGTCAGTTAGGCGAAAGCAACTGACCACTGACTATTGACTACTGGCAAAAAAACATCAGGTAAATATGCAAGTTAAATGTGTAATAGCTTACTACCTAGAACCCCAAATCTACTCCCACTCGATGGGCACAGGCAAATCCTGAAAAAGCCACGGCATTCAATCCCTGCCCCGGAAACGTACTATCGCCCACACAGTAAAGCCCTGGCACAGCAGTACGATTAAACGGCATCCCCAACAACCCCATTAACTTGCGGCTGGGAATTGGTCCATAAGTGCCATCTTCACGTCCCAAAAACCGCCGATGGCTGCGGGCCGTCCCTACTTCCATGTAGTCCAGTCCCGCATCTAAGCCTGGAAAAATCTTCTCTAGTCGGTCAATAATACCTCCTGCTGCTTCTTCCTTCTTCTGTTCGTACTCACTGGCAGAAAGTCCTTGCCAGTCTTCAATCCAACTCGGCGTAAATGTATGAATAATGTGATAACCTGCTGGTGCTAAATCCGGGTCAAGCAGCGTCGGAATCGACACAAAAACCGTTCCCTCTGGTGCCTCCATTTTCTGCCAATCTTCCAGCAAAATGTGATGACACTCGGTACCGGGCGGTAAGACTTCTGCCTCTACGCCTAAGTGTAAACTCAAGAAACTTGGTGACTTCTCGTACCGCTTACGCCACCTTCTCTCGGTTGGTGGCATCTCTTCAGTCGGCAATAACTTCTCGAAGGTATCCCAGCGTGTGGCATTGGAAACAATGCGCTTTGCCCGGTACACTTTTCCATCTGCCAACTGGACACCTACCGCTTTGCCATTTTCTGTGAGAATTTTCGTCACCCTGGCTTTGTACTGAATCCGACTTCCGGCTTTCTCTAGTCCTTCCACCAATTTTTGCGCGATTTGCCCGACACCGCCTTTGGGGTAATTAATGCCGCCGTAGTGCCGGTCAGAGAAAACCATCCCAGCATTAATCATCGGTGTCCGGTCAGCAGGTACCACTGACCAGCAGTAGCACTCCATATCAATAAACTTCAGCAACTGGGGGTCGCTAATGTATTTGCGAGCTATGTCACCCACATTCTGGGGCAGGTACTTCACTAACCCCAAACAAGCAAACGGATGCTGGAAAAATACCCGTGTCAGATACCGGGGTTCTTCCAAAGACAGCAACTCCATCGCATTCAGGCAGTTAAAAACCTTCCAGCACTCGTCGTAAAACTTGCGAATCCCCTGCCGTTCATGGGGGAAGTAAGCGCTCAGTTCTTGTAAAAACTTCTCATAATCTTTGTGAACTTTTAGTTCCAAACCCGAAGGAAGGTGATATTGAATCTGCACGGAATCAGGAATCGTCTCTAAGCTGACATTCACGTCATCGAGTGCCTTAGTGAGCAGGTTAGTCGTCCCCTGAGTGCCAAACCCAAAAATCATCGATGCCCCGACATCAAATCGGTATCCTTCTCGTTCAAAGTAACCCGCACTACCACCAGGAATTATGTAGCGTTCTAGTACCAGCACCTTTGCTCCCTTAGCAGCTAACTGAGTTGCTGTTACCAGTCCCCCGATTCCAGAACCAATGACAATAACATCAAATATTGATGTTCCAGAGGCGGAATTGGATGAATGGCTTGAGGCGCGAGGTTGGGAAGCAACAGACATGGAATCAGCGGTTTGAAAAATTAGTTAACGCATTTGAGTGTAGCGTTTCTTGCTCAAAGGGGCAGACTTGTAGAAGGTGGGAAAGGAGTGAGAAGGCGATTGCCTTGCTCTACATACACCTAGCTGTAGCTCATCTTTAGGCTGTTGCTGTAGTAGTAAGTTTAGGCTGTTGCTGTAGTAGTAAGGTTGAGAGCTGATAGCGAGCGCGCTGAATTTATTAAATACAAAATGTCATGCCATCAAATTTTGAAATGAGACTTGTGTTAGGTTGCTGATGTTTCTCAAGGCGTCGGCACTGGAAGCTTATCTGCGAAGACATTGTTTTCATCCAAGTCTCTCATTGCACTTTCCAGGTCATTGGTCAGCTGTTGAGCACCTTTTTTGGCTGACTTGGCGCAGTAATCTGCCACATTTATGGGAGTTCCAATGCTAACCGTAACTTCACAGCGCCAACGCGGTACAAGTTGGCTGTAACGGATGCTGATGGGCACAATTTTCAGGTCGATTCCAGGTTTACTAGCTTCCACTTGCATAGCAATGCGAGCCATACCGGGTTTGAGGGGGTGAAGGGTACCATCCTGAAAAATGTTGCCTTCAGGAAAAATGACCAGCCCTTCGCCATTGCGGAGGAGTTCGACACTGTGACGGATACTGCCAATTGCTGGATGCTTGGTATTTACGGGAAATCCTCCCATGCGCCGCATGAACCAGCCTTGTAGCCCTTTGACTTCATCCTCTGAAATCATGTATCGCAGGTCACGTCCGGTGACTGGTTTCCCGGCAGCGTAAGGTATGACCAAAGCATCCCAACGAGCGCGATGGGTGGGAGCGAGGATAACTGGACCGGTGGTTGGGATATTTTCTTGTCCGATTACTTTCAGCCGACGAAAGTAGAACGGCATGACAATACGACGACCCAGGGGATAGAGGATAGGGGTCAACCAGTGGCAGACACGGGAAGTAACGGGAGCTGCTTTTGCCAAAGTCGATGTCTCTGGAGCTGCCAAAGTTGATTTCTCTGGCACTGCCAAAGTCGGCGTCTCTGGAGTGGGTTCTGCCGAAGTTGTCATTGCTTGGCTATGTGTACGGGCGTCGAGCTGAATCATCATGGGGAATTAAGTTTTTTACTATATCCTTTTCTCGACTTCTACCTTAGGTTTTTGTAGCAGTGCCTGTCTCCTACTTAAGGGACACTTCTGCTGCTGTCATGAGTAAGATTGTGCTGACCCGCTACGTGGCTGTTGACGCCGTTGGGCAAACCAGGATTGCAGCTGCTGACGGCAGACAGATTCCATTATTCCGGCAAGGACTGGTAGTCGATGATTAGAGTAAGCGCTGTCAGGAATATTGGCAACGGTACGGATTGTGCCAGTTTTTGGATCGTCTACTCCATAGACGAGAAGACCCAGCCGTGCCAGGACGATCGCACCCGCGCACATGGGGCAAGGTTCTAGCGTGACGTAGAGGGTGCAGTTATTTAGGTGCCAGGTTTGTAGGGCCTGCCCAGCTGCCCGAAGGGCGAGAATTTCCGCATGGGCTGTAGGGTCTTTGTCACGCTCTCGGCGATTCTCAGCCGCTGCAACTAAGTTACCCCTTGCATCAATGATAACCGCACCGACTGGTACTTCACCAGCATCACCTGCTGCTTGGGCAAGTGCGATCGCCTGACTCATCCATTGGCGATGAGCCAGATAGGCGGCGTGATCAATTGGGGGTGGTGAACGTTCACGCATCCAAAGCTCTAGCTAACAGGCTGCACCAACAGGGGGTCTAACTGACCCTTTCCGTCTAACTCATAGATATCATCACATCCACCAACGTGCTGATCATTGATGAAAATTTGTGGCACCGTCCGGCGTCCGTTAGCGCGTTCAGCCATCTTGCTTCTGGCTGACTCATCACCGTCTATCTTATATTCCGTGTAGTTGACGCCTTTCCACCAGAGCAACATCTTGGCTCGGATGCAGAAAGGGCAGGTTTGCCAAGTGTAGATTTCAACATTAGCTTTGACGCGTTCCGGATGGCGTCCCAGGAGGGGATTGAGAAAGTCAAACATTTTTTTTATTACGGATTTAGAGTACTTTATCTCTAGCGTAAATTATTCTGTGGGACAGGATATCGATATCAACGAATTCGCGCTTTCGAGAAAGGCATACAACAAGCTCGTAAACGACTGGGAGAGTAATTATGCAGATCAAGCCCAGGAGAAAAAATGTTGTTTCGTATGTAGCGATCGCGATCTGTTGTCTTTGCAGTCATTCCGACAAGGGCGATCGCTTGCGTGTCCTTACCATCGGCTGGACAATTGAAACAATAAAATTGCACAGCATTGGCGACACCTTCAATTCGATGTCGAAAAGTTTCCTCTGGCTTCATGCCTAGGTTGCTTATCAATGACTTCCAAGTATGCAAGTTTCACAAGTTGTTTTGAAAAAGCTCTAGCACATGTTTCCAAGCATCAGGAGCTGCCTCTTTGTTGTAGCTTGGGTGCTGCTCCATAAATGGGTACTGGTCTACAAAAAATCCGGCAAAGAATCCGTGTCCCGCCTCATATCGGAATATACGATGATTGATTTTATGTTTCTTTAGTTCTGCCTCAATTTTCTCGTTTTCCTCTTGCGAAACTAATGAATCTCTTGTTCCAAAAAATGCATAAATAGTGCCTTGAATTTCCGCTGTGCGATTAAGTGTCGGAGTGTCTTCACCATAACTAGACGTGGTAATTCCACCTCCATAGAACGAAGCTGTTGCTTTGATATCGGGTAACGTTGCTGCCATATAAGCAACATGACCACCAAAACAGAAGCCAATAGCACCGATGCTATCAGCTTTTACATTGGGTAAAGTTTTTAGATAGGCAATCGTAGCTTGAATATCGCTTAAAATTTCTTGATACTTAACTTGTTGATAGTATTGCAAGCCTTGTCGATAGGCTTCTGGGCTATACCCAACATCTTCCGGGCTAAAATCAGCCTCAAAACCGGGAGCAATACGTTGATACATCGCAGGTGCCACTGCTACGTATCCTTGTTTGGCGATTAGTTCGGTAATATCCCTAATGTTACTGTTGACTCCAAAAATTTCTTGAAAAACTATAACGGCACCAAAGGTTCCTGTACTAGCTGGCTGCGCTAAGTAAGCATCAATTTGTAAGTCGTTGTTAGGAACTTTGACGTGGGTAGTACTAATTTCGATGTTTGTCATTTCTGTCTGTTCAATTTGTATGTCATCAGCTCCCCTGTTCAATTTTCGTAGGCTGTTGATAGCTTAGAAGGCTTTCTATCCAGGAGTCTAGAAAAAAGTTCGGAGTATTGGTAAATTCTTGCGATCGCTCTTGGGAGCATCGCAGAACGCTGCTTACTTGCATTATTACCTCAACATCGGCTCAAACATTATGAAACCGCTCTGGCTACATCTGAGCCAAAGCGGTTTGGGAATATTATTAGGTTTTTTATGGTTAGGGTCTTTATCTTTGCTGACCCCGTTGTTAAGTTGTACTAAGTTTCTCAGATTAAGTCTGTTGGCTTACTCTTCCTTTGGATAGATTTTTGGGCGGGTGACACCGCACAAGTACGCAGGAGTCTGCGATGTCGCATTGTTTGGACTCTAGGAGTAGAGGGGCTATAACGTGTATTTTTGTAAAGTCTCTCAGTTTGTACGTTAGGAGTCGCGCAGGAGTGGCAATGTTTTTTCCTGATGCATCTTTCTTTAGTAGAATATTAGGAAGAGCTATACAGAATTTATTATGATAAACCCCCGCAAGCAGGACGCGAGCGGGGATTATTTTTGCCAAGTTTCACGCCTAAGCCATCTGGTGGGCAGAATGATATTCCACCATTCACCGAGGAAACCCCACTTTGGTCAAGTTTGAGGTACTTGGCGAGTTGTTGGAGGGTAATGACAATGGTTTCGGGGTTGATGCGACGGCGCAGAACGTTCATGGTTGTTGTGGAGTCTGTGCAGTCTTGTTTGATGCCATTTCTCGGTTTGGTTGCGACAGTTACGATCCCCCCTAACCCCCCTTAAAAAGGGGGGGAAATACTCTTAGCTCCTTAAAAAGGGGAAGCTAGAGGTTAGTGCATTGTTTGTTTCACGGGGAAAATACTCTTAACCTGTCTTCAAAAGGCGGAAACCAGAGGTTAGTGCATTGTTTGTTTTATGGGGAAAGTACTCTTAGCCCTCCTTTTTAAGGGGGTTGGGGGGATCTTCTGGGTTATCTGGCATTACGTCAAAAACAATGTCAAAGGGAACGCTAGGCATCATTTGCTTGAGGATTCGCAGATGCCCTTCGGCGTCAATGCGGCGGCGAAAGCGTCCGACAATGATGGTACGCATATCGGGGAAGGGGCGAATGATGCACCAGGGATGCAGCCGTTGTAAGTAAGTCATCATGCCCTCCTTTTGGAATTTGCGGGTTGTTTGTTGATAGCGCTTTGAACGATGTTCTCTAGGGCGTGGCGTCGGGTGTCGTTGTCTTGTGGGTGGAGTACCCAGGCGCTAATCGGGGCAGGTTGATAGGTCAGCGTGTAGAAGTGGTCAGGGGTGATGATGACTTTCCAGCCAGGTTGTTTGGGTTGTTTGCGAAGTTGGTAGCCGCGTTGATGCAGTGCTGCTTTTATCGCAGCAATGTCTGTGGCGACTCGGAGTGCTTCCGTCGCTTTGGATTTTTTCATTGGTAATGGTTTCTACTTAAAAACGATGTCTCCATATGTGAGACATCTAAATACTACATTATGTCTCCATAAACGAGACAATTACTGCCACATCAACCTCTGACACGATTAGGGGCATGGGAAAAGTAGGCAAAGCCTTGAAACAGGTTCTAGAAACCTACGGAATCACGCAAAATAGGTTG
>DATNPI010000501.1:0-5667 GCA_036703325.1 Coleofasciculaceae cyanobacterium | reverse complement strand
GTCACGCCTAACAGAGTAAGTGAGCTAAATGCTAAATTCCCACCGTCAGATCTGCCGTTCTACCGTAAGTTGGGAAGAACCGATCTGACGGTGAGCTGTTTGGGTCTGGGAGGTGGAAGCGGTATCTCCAGTGAAGATACGCTGTATGCCTTTGAGCAAGGTATTAACTATTTCTTTTTCTCTAGCGATTTGCACCACTTTTTGTACAGCAAAATGTCTGATGCACTGCGGCAATTGTGCGGACGCGGCTCCTTGGAGCGGGAGAATGTGATTCTTGCGACTGTAAGCTATAACAAAAGCCCAGAAATGGCACTGGCAGCACTGTTTGATCAGTTTCATGAACTTAAAATTGATTATATAGATGTGTTCTTCTGGGGCTGGATTGGCACGGATGATGCTCCCCGGTTCAAGGACTGTATGGAGCTTTCCCACGATCTTCGAGGCAGCAATTCAGTGTATCAGCGGAAGATCGAACAGTGGTTTGGTATATCAGAGCGGTTGAAAAAAATGGGTGCCGTTCGCTATATCGGGGCTTCGTTTCATGATTTAGATTTAGCGCGTCAGTGGCTCAACAGTCCGTTGTTAGATGTGGTGATGGTGAGACACAATCTGGCTCACCGCAATGCTCAGAGTAAGGTTTTCAAAGATGTAGAGGTTCAAGACCCACAGCGAGCAGGTATTGTCACCTTTAAGTCTGCGGGGATGCACACGTTCCTCAGCAATGCCCCTGCTCAATTGCCTAAAGACTGCTGGCGACCGTCTGTGCCTGATCTCTATCGCTACTCTTTATCCCAGAATGGTGTGGATGTTTGCTTGACGGGAATGAAACGACGCCAAGAAATTGATGCTGCGATCGCAGGAGTGCAAAAGGGCAAGTTGACACCTGCTGAACTAGATTACCTTAACCTTTACGGTGATTTACATCGCAAACGGTTGAAAATACAAGACGTTCCTCGCGATCGCTTACTTTATCAAACCGTCTAGACAAAATTTTGTTGCCTACTCGTTCAGGAGAGCAAAACCATGCAAGAAGCGCTAGAACAGACTGAATTACAGTCTTTACAGGAAGAGACATTGCCAGAAATTCATCCTGCTACAGACGGTGAGATTTTAGCGTATTTGCGTCGTTCTGGCAAAATTGCTGAAATTGCTGCCCTGGTTGAGCATGATGCGCTGATCCTTAGCTTTTGCGAAAAGTTTGAGATCGCGATTTCTGACGAAGAACTGCAAGCCGCAGGAAACGAATTTCGGCGATCGCACAATTTATTAGGCGCATCCGAAACGCAGAATTGGCTTACTCAGCAACGAATTACGGCAGAAGATTGGACGGAAGGCATTCGAGTCAAATTGCTGGAGCAGAAGTTAAAAGAACATCTGTTTGGTGAACAAGTTGATTCTGATTATTTAAACAACCGTAAGCAGTATAAACGAGTTGCGCTCTCCCAAATTCTAGTGCAGGATTTAACCGATGCACTCAAAATTTTTCACGCGCTAAGAGAAGAAAATGCGTCCTTTTGTGCATTAGCGATTCAATACTCCAAGGGCAAACAGTCTAAAGAAAAGGGCGGGTTTGCAGGGGTGCATTTTTTGCCAAAACTCATGCCAGAGGTTGCATCGGCGATCGCCGATGCCAATGAAGGAGAAGTGGTTAGACCCATTCAAACGAAACTGGGTTATCACATTATCAGAATTGAAAAATGGTTTCCAGTTCACTTAAATGAATCTCTTCGAGAAGACGCGATCGACTCACTGTTTCAAGCTTGGTTACGAGAACGGAGTATTTCTTTGGCTCATTAATTACTCAAGGATGATGAATAGTTTGGTTGATCAATTTGGTCAATAGACTCTGACTGAAATTGAGTAATCACTTCCACCTGGTCTACCTGTTGTTTTAACCAATCTTGAAATAAATTAGAGAGAATCTTTTTACGCAGCGTTTTATCTAACTCTGGTTGAATAATTTCTTCTACTAGAATTAAGTGTGCACCTTTAGAAGTAATAATTGGTTTTAGCAGTTGCGGTGGAGTCGATGCAAAAATTACAGCAGAAATCTCAGGCTGGAGATCGGTACGACGTAATTTTCCCCGATATCCTCCGCATCGTCGCAGTTCCGTATCTTGAATGTATCGATGAGCAACTTCGGGAAAACTCATCTCGCCTTCTTGGATGGCATAGAAAAGTTCCATCGCCAAATCTTCATCATCTAAGACAACTTCATACATCACAACTTGCGTGTAATCGAGTTGATCGCTAACAAAAAAAGGCTCGACTCGATCGGCAAACAAATGTTGAGCGAACTTCGAGGAAAGGGCACTAATCCGCACAATCTCTTCAAACTCATCTAAAGATAGGTAATGCTCCTGTAACCATAATTCGGTTGTATCCGCACGCAATAGGTTATGATTTAATCGAAATGCATCAGCAGTTTGCTGAAGGTCTTCAGGCTCCAGGGTAAGCCCAGTTTCCTCAGCAATAGCGGCAATAATTTTGCGATTGACAATCCCTCGAATCGTTAGAGGCAATTGACAGGAGAGGCTAATCTGTTGAATTAACTCTTCCTTGGAAATAGCGATCGTTTTTAACATCTCATTACTCTTTATATTCAAACTAAAAGATGAAATTTAGGAACTCAAAAAAATCAATTATTCCATTGATGTATTGAACACGAGTGTGAGATTCTTCTCCCCCAGCTTCAAAAGCGTACCCCTTTGGGGAAGCAAGCTACGCGTAGCGTCCCGCAGGAATGGAATATTTTTTTAGTTGCAAGTCCCTTAAAGCTCTAGACCCCCTGCTTCCAGCTTCTTAAACGGATCTAAGAGGAAATCAATTACCCGTCTCTGCCGAACAATGACCTCTGCCGTTGCGGTTTGACCAGGAGTGAGAGCAATTCGTTTATCTTTCTTTTGGATATGAAACTGACCCAGCCTGACTTCCAACTCAAAGGTTTGAATTGCACCTTGAGGCGTTTGCGTCATTTTAGAATTGGGAGAGATCCAGGTGACCTGACCTTCCACAATGCCATAGTCCTGGTAAGGATACGCATCAAATTTAATGTGGACAGGCATCCCGACCTCTAGAAATCCACTCTCTTGGCTAGGCATGTCTGCCCTTAACACTAAGGGGACATTCTGAGGAGCAATCTGAGCGACCAATTGACCAGGCTGAACTACGGCTCCCGGTTTCTCGATCGGCAGTTGAAATAGAACCCCATCAATGGGCGATCTAATTTCGCGCTGCTGCAACTGAAATTTCAGGGATTTGATCTGTTCTTTGGTCTGGTTAATCTCTCCTTGGAGAGCTGCAATTTGTGAATCCAAATCCTTGGTTTGTCGCTGAATTCCCAGGAGCGTTAGCTGATTATCGCGCAGCATACCTTGATACTGCTGCTGTTGCGCTTTGAGTTGAGCTTCAGCCTGTTGCATATCTGAACTGGCTTGGTTCAAATCTTCCCGTGTTGCATCCACGATTCGCTGTTGAGCAACAACCTGCACCTCGGCAACAATACCCTTGTCCACCAAGCTGCGATACCGCTCCACTTCCTTCTGGTCTCTCGCCAAACGAACGCTGGCAATATTCCGTTGAGTTTTGCTGTGTTCCAGCTTTTGCCGCGTTTCCTCAATTTTAGCCAGTTGGGCTGCGGCTATGGCTTTTCCCTGCTGTTGTTGGGTAAGCATGGTTCCTCCCTGGAGTTGGTTCTTCATTAGCTGCAACTGGGAGAGCCGATTCATATGCCCGTCGAGCTTGGCTTGGGCTTGCTGGAGTTCAGTTCGAGTTAAATCAGATTTTAGCTTCACTAAAACCTGCCCCTGCTTCAGCGTTTCACCTTCTTTAACCTTGATTTCTGCCACTTCCCCGGCTACAGCCGCATCCAGCTCAAATGTTTTGCCCTTTGGCTCTAGCTTTCCTCTGGCACTTCCGGTTTCATCCACCTTGGATAGCATTGCCCAAGGCAGCACGATCGCCGTAAAAATCGCTAACAGGTAAAGCAGTCCTCGTATCCAAACTCGTGGCATGGTGTTAATGGATTCTTCGGTCACAGAAGACCATTCCTCATTGACCCCATGTTGTAAATTTGGTGAACGGGGTGATTCCGTGATCGCAGCATCCAAAGTAATACTTGATGCACCATGACCATTGCGATCGTTGTGATCGCTAGGTCCACGTCCATTCTGAGGAAACTGATTTGGGGTGTTTGACGGGTTTGGCATAGAGACCTCACACTAGTTGGGAAATTGAATGCTTGATTCAACCCACGGCGGTGAGCTGTTGTTGATTGAGATAGAAATAATGACCACGTTTTGCCATCAGTTCATCGTGACTGCCCTGTTCGACTAACACGCCGCGATCTAGCACCAGAATCACGTCGGCACTGCGAATGGTAGAAAGCCGATGGGCAATCACAATCGTGGTGCGGTCTTGAGCAATCGTGGTCATGTTGGTCTGGATGATCCGCTCAGACTCCGAATCGAGGCTACTGGTGGCTTCATCAAAGATTAGTAAACGGGGGTTGCCCATTAGCGCCCGCGCGATCGCCAGACGTTGCCGTTGTCCACCCGACAGCATTCCACCCGCTTCACCGATTTGGGTTTCGTAGCCCATTGGTAATTCTTTGATGAACTGATCTGCGCCTGCCTGACGAGCAGCTTCAATAATGTCTTCCAGTTTGGCGGATGGCTGACTGATGCTGATGTTTTCCCGAATCGTGCCACCAAACAAAAATGTGTCTTGATCGACCACGCCTATTTGCTGCCGCAGGGATTGCAAGGAAATACAGGTAATGTCATAACCATCAATCAAAATCTTCCCTTCAGTCGGCGGGTAAAGCCCTAAAACTAGCTTAGAAATGGTTGTTTTTCCGGAACCACTACGTCCTACCAAGGCGATCGTTTGCCCAGGAAGGGCTTCAAAGGTGACGTTTTCTAAGGTATTCGTGTCGCTTTCAGAGTGGTAACGAAACGTGACTTGCTCAAAGCGAATGTGACCCCGAAGGGGCGGTAAAACTTGGCGGGTCTGGCGTTCTAAATCTTCCTCTGGCTCGGCTTCAATCACGTCGTCAATTCGTTCAATGGAAATCATCACTTCCTGTAGCTGGTTCCATAGCTCAATGAGCCGCTGAAATGGGCGGATCACGTTGCTAAGCAGCATGTTAAACGCCACTAATTGACCGATTGTGAGTTGATTGTGAATCACTAACCAGGCACCAAACCCCAAAAGAGCAGCACTCGCAACGGCTTCGATTCCGGAGCTGAAGGTCAGGAGCAAGGTGTTAATGACTTGCCCCGAAAACATCATTTTCAGAGATTTATTAAACAGTTCTTCCCAATGCCAGCGCACGCTGCGTTCGATCGCCATCGACTTAACTGTGCGAATCCCTGTAAATGACTGGATGAGATAACTGCTCTCAACGGCAGAAGCGTTAAATATTCGTCGAGAGATGCGCTGCAAGAAGGGGGTGGCAACCAATGCCAATATTACAAACGGAGGGATGATTGCTAACACCAACAAGCCCAGCTTCCAGCTATACCAGAACATCAAAGCCAGATAGACAAACGTGGTTAATAGATCGAGCGCGATCGACAACGACTGCCCCGCAAAAAACCGCTGAATTTTATGGTTTTCTTGAACACGGGAAATAATATCGCCCACATAACGCGACTCGAAGAAACG
>DATNPI010000504.1:0-10561 GCA_036703325.1 Coleofasciculaceae cyanobacterium | reverse complement strand
CCATCTCACCTTGGATTGCCAAAGCTATTCCCAAATTGCGATGTGCCTCTGCGTCATTAGGATCGAGCCGAATCGCTTCTCTTAGTTCAGGAATAGTTTCAGCTTGAGACAGGATAGTCTTTAAATTTAGTTGGGGGTCTACAAAGTTTGGCTCGAGGCGAAGCGCTTGGCTGAACGCTGTAATTGCCTGCTTCCGATTGCCTTGAGCTAAAAGAGCAGCTCCCAAGCCGTTGTGAGCATGTGGGTAGTTAGGATTAATGCGAATGGCTTGCTGATAGGCAGCGATCGCTTCCTCAAACTTATCCTGGTCAATGAGCGCATTTCCCAAGTTCGTGTAACCCTCAGCAAAACTAGGGTTGATTTGAATAGCTTGCCGATGTACCGCAACCGCTTCCTCCAGCTGTCCCAGTCCTCTTAACGCATTCCCCAGGTTCACATACGCTTGAGCCAAGTCGGGCTTAAGCCGAATCGCTTCCCGGCTTGCGGCAATCGCCTCCTCCAGTTTGCCCTGCTTTTTGAGAACTAGTCCTAAGTTATAGTAGTTCCATGCATCATCAGGCTTTTGTTGAATCACCCTGTGTAAGATTGCCTCAGCCTCCTGCCAGTCTCCCCGCTCAATCGCTAGATGAGCAGAATCTAAAGCTGTTTGCCTTTGAATGTCTTGTAAATACTCCTCAACCACTTGGAGCGCTTCGCTAGCTCCGTGGGCTTTGGCTAAGTCTCTAGCTTTTTCGAGGTGGACAATGGCTTCCTCGCGATGTCCTTGCTGTTCTAGGGCGAACCCCAGGTTAGAGTGAGCCTTCCCATCGTTAGGATTGAGTCGGATGGCTTGCTGGAAGGCTGTGATCGCTTCCGTCCAATTCTGCTGCTCTATCAATGCCACACCCAATTCGGTATGTGCTTCTGCCCACTTGGGATGTAAACGAACAGCCTGCCTATACGCAGCGATCGCTTCATCGAGCTTTTTTTGCTGGTGCAGAGCCATTCCCAGATTGTAGTAATCAATTGGGTGAGGACGAAGGTAAAGGGCTTGTCTGTACAAGGCGATCGCTTCCTCCAAGTTGCCCTGTTCCATTAGAATACTGCCCAAGTTCCCGTAAGCATCGGCGTTGTCAGGAGCGATGCGAATGGCTTGTCGATAGGCAGCGATCGCCTCTTCCGGTTTACCTTGATTTGCCAGCGCAATGCCCAAGTTATAGTAAGCACTGGAGTGGTTGGGCTGAATGCGAATTGCCTGTCTGAACTCGGTAATTGCCTCCTCCAGATTGCCTTGCTCCCTCAGAATACAGCCCAAATTATTGTGTGCCATTACATAGTCGGGATTGATGCGAATCGCTTGCCTATACTCTGTTATCGCTTCGGTTAAGCGACCCAAACGAGTGATAACAAGTGCCAGATGATAGTGAGATTCAGCATCATCGGGATTCTGCTCAATAGCTCGGCGAAAGGCTGCCTCAGCTTCTTCAAACTCTCCCCATTTGGCTAGCAAGATTCCTCGTTGAGCATCACCTGTATCTGAGTTGTGAGTCATAGCTTTACTCTGGCCACCATTTTGCCAATTCCTATAGATTACTCAGATCTATTTGTGCCGTTTTATGCATTTAGAAACTAAAAAACTATAAAGGGTGGGCAGGTATACCTGGCCCACCCTCCCCCTCTAGGGTTGTTTGTAAGGGCACGATATTATCGTGCCCCTACCATGTGATCCATACAAGTGATCTATCAGATGTTTAATTTTTGATGGTAAAGACGATTCTTCGGTAGCTCACTAGCGTTGGAGTTCCCTTGTCTCGCACTTCAAGAATGATATGGATAGTTTTTCCTACATCATTTGGAGCAACAAAACTAGCCTTGTTAGATGTTGCATCACTAAGGGCAACACTACCACTGTAAGTTCCAGGCTTTTCGTAATGAAACCATCTATAAGACAGTGAATCTCCATCAGGGTCGCTAGAACCAGCCGCGTTCAGAGTTACTGTCTGACCAGGGGAAATATTTAGGAGAACAACATCCTTAGATTTATCACCATTGAACACAGCAATGGGATGATGGTTGGCGTCAGCATAACTTTTAGTGTGCCAATCCATTCGAGCAGCAAAATCATTTTGGAATTCTTTGCGCCATTGAGGGATTGAACTCTCTACTAACCTCCCCCACATATTAAGACCTGATTGGTCTGTAATATCTTCGTACCATTGAGACCCTATAGAAGTGTTGAGCTGATATCGCCCTCCCCAGTTCCCCCAATCGGGTTTTTCTGAGTCACTCAACCCATTAGGGATTAGGTGCAAAAATGTGGGAGTATCGCCCTCTTTCACTCCGTCTACATCCCCTGAATAGTTAGGATATTGGGCACCTAATTCTCCGTGGTTATTGCGGATGTTTGTGTTTACCCAGTTACTATCTTTGTAGTTGTGGTCAGGATTTTGAGGAGTGTGAACTTGATTGAAAGTCACGCGGCTGGCAATAAGTTTTATATCCTTGTGAGAAGTCTGGATATAGTTGGGAAAAGTAGTGTCTTGCCCATCGATATCGTAAAGTCTTATCTTGCTTTTCATCGCCGCAATTTCCGTGCTGCTTCGCCCAGAGTGTTCAATTCGATAAAGGGCTTGTGCAAGTGGGTACGTCCCTCCCCAAGCCAGGAACCAAATCGGGCGAGGGTCATTTTTCTCTAGAATTGAGACAATTAGCTTGGAAGCATCTGAGTCTTTTGGCTGTGCTGGCCATTCAGGGCCAGATGGTGTATTTCCTTCACCAATCCAATCCTCAATATTGGTTTCGCGACCATAGGTGTAAAACTTCAACCCGTGGTTTCCTGTCTTAGTAACACTTTTTAAATAATCCTTGGCAGGAAATGTCGGATCGTGTAAAACGAGATTGCCATGAACACTGCCATAAGCATTCAGAATGTTGTCCATTTTTGCCATACTAGCGGCAACACTGTTAGGTCTTCCTGGCCTGTAAAGAGGTGTGACGGTAATCCCTTCAATGTCAAAGTCGTTCGCATAGCTTAGAAAGCGAACCATAGATTGTTGATCGTCGGGGTCATCACCAATATCTGTCATCACTACAACACGAGATTTGATGAAAGAAGGTGCCTGGGTGGAACTGTTGGCGTTTTGAAAAATATTGGTTTTGGTTTTAATACCTTGGATGACCTCTTGAGAGTTAGCAATCAGCCCAATGGACAAAGCGATCGCACTAGTCAACGCAAGCCATTTGAATAAGTTCTTTCTGTGTTTATGCCGCCAGAAAAAATAATTTTTTTTAACTCGCATCTAGTATATTAGCCTCATCAAATCCCTTAACGCTATTAAAGTCGGGATTTTCTTCGTTGTCGAGAATCGCACAACGGTGCCGGATAACTCTCTTCTATCTATCTGCACGAAATCTATGACGTCTTGCACCATTGTCTTTAAACGTTCGTAGTTAGACAGTTAAGTAGGTGGGCATTGCCTAACAAAATCCAGTAGTTCCCTTTCCTAGAGAGTTATAGGCAATGCCCACCCTACAAATTGGCTGTGTTTATTTATATCCATCCACTTAGGATGTTTTCAGCTGTCTTTTCACCCTTCATACTTCACTCTTCATACTTTTTTGTCACACGCTAGTCTTTGCCAGTTCTTTAGGTAGACGGCGAGGCACATCGTAGGTTAAGAAATCGTAAGCCAGCTTCGTATTGGGGAAAATTGCTCGTGCTTCCTCAAGCAAGTCATCCAGCACGATCGCATTCCCTGGAGCATAGCGAGGGCTGAAATGAGTCATTATCAGCTTCTTGACACCTGCACTCAAAGCAACCTGCGCCGCCATCGTTGACGTGGAATGCAAGCGGTCAAAAGCGAGTTGGGCATCTTGATGGGCAAACGTGGCTTCGTGAATTAGAACATCGGCATCTCGTGCCAGTTCCACAGCATTATCACAGTAAACAGTATCGGTGCAATAAACGAACTTACGACCCACTTCTGGTTCTGCACACAACTGGGAACCCTGAATCTGACGACCATCTGGCAGCGTCACTGTTTCACCGCGCTTAAGTTTGCCGTAGAGAGGCCCAGAGGGAATTCCCAGTTCAGTGGCTTTTTCCACGTCAAAGCGTCCTGGTCGGTCTTTTTCTACTACTCGGTAGCCAAAAGCGGGAACCCGATGCTTAAGGCTGCGGCAACTAACGATAAATTCATCGTCTTCGTAGACTACCCCTTGGCTTACGGTGTGAACCTGGACAGGGTAGGCAAACTGGGTGTAAGAGTACTTTCTGCCAGCGCGAAGGTAATCCTCTAACTCAGGTGGACCATAAATATCAATCCGGTCGGTGTTGCCAGCCAAACCACAGCTTGCCAAGAGTCCCATCAAGCCATAGATGTGGTCACCGTGCATATGGGTGATGAAAATGCGGCTAATCTGACTGACTTTGAGGTCACTACGCAGCAACTGATGTTGGGTTCCTTCACCACAGTCAAATAGCCAGATTTCTGCGCGTTGGGGTAGACGCAGAGCGACGCTGGAAACGTTGCGCGATCGCGTCGGCACTCCAGAGCTTGTTCCTAAAAAAGTAATTTGCACTCTTGAAAGCCCTTCAACCTCATTCAGAAAAAGGGAATCACATCCCATACCTATGGTACACAGCACAGCTTCAGGACAGCTTTGGTTGTCTAGGTCAGAGTGGTAGAAATAACCCAGAGAGTGACATTCTCCCCTCACCCTCTCTCGCCCTCACCCCCTCACCCTCTCTCCCCCTCATCGCCATTGGAACTGATGGAAAACTTCTGCCTACCCGGTCTAGGGGAACACTGATTACCTTTAGCTCATCAAGATAAAGATTAAAGTTTGTCTCTAGCAGAGCGACAGCAAATGTGCTAGATGTATCCGAGTACATCTAACCAAAGGAGTAAGACCCTGGAAAGAGCCAACTGGTACTTGCCAATGGGCAAAAGAAAAATTAATCTAAGCGGATTTTTACTCAAGTGCTTCGAACTAGGTAATCTAGCAACGGCTTTGAGTAAGATTCAGTGGCTGTTAATCCCGAAAACGAGAATAGTCGTCCTGTAAGGAATTTTCAAAGATGGCATCTAGACGTTTCCCCGTCTCTCTTATATCTATTCTGAAGCAGATGATTTTGCTTGGAGGGCGTCATTGGTGGCTCTCCTTTTTATTGTGGATTGTCCTGGTTGGTCCAGCTCAGGCAGCGACGGAACTACGGGTAGCGATTAAAGAGGGTGTCAGTCGGGTGCAAGTCGGTAGTTCTACCAAAGCCATCGTTCGCAATAGTGCCGGTCAGGAAGTCGGAAAAATAGAAGCCATGAACGCCTTCAGCGCCCAAGGTGGCAGTGGTGGCGTTGCAATAGGTCAGTTTCGCTCTAGTCAGCTATGGATCGAGCCAAGTGGCGACGGTTTTGTTTGGATTGGCGATCGCTGGTATCGGGGACGGACTCAACTCGTTCCTACCAGTGATGGACTCACTGCCGTCAATCATGTCAACTTAGAGCAATATCTCTACAGCGTTCTCGGCTCCGAAATGAGTGCCAATTGGCCTCAAGAAGCCCTGAAGGCGCAAGCCGTTGCCGCCCGCTCCTACGCCCTCTATAAGCGTTCTACATCAGGTAATATCGTCTACGACGTTGGCGACACGACAACTTGGCAAGTTTACAAAGGTCTGGAAACCGAAGCTCAAGGGACGCATCTGGCAGTCAATGCGACAGCTGGGCAAGTAATGACCTACAACGGTCAGGTGATTCTCGCCGTTTTCCACTCTTCTTCTGGAGGCCACACGGAAAATGTGGAAGATATTTGGACAGACCCCCTACCTTACCTGCGAGGGGTCGCTGACTACGATATGGGGGCACCCGTCTTCGAGTGGACAAAAAGCTTTTCCCGCAGTGAACTCAGCCGACTGATTTCCGGTGTTGGCAACGTGATCTCAATGACACCAGAGCGCACGACACCTCAGGGACGCGTCATTAGTATGAAAGTTCAAGGCGATGGCGGCACACGGCGCATGAGTGGCAATGATTTACGCAGCGCACTCGGTCTTAGAAGTACGCTTTTTGTGGTTAACCCAACTGGCAACGGTTTCCAGGTCGATGGTCGTGGTTACGGTCACGGACTGGGTATGAGTCAGTGGGGAGCGCACAACTTAGCGGAGCGGGGCGTCAACTACCAGCAGATTTTGGGACACTATTACCAAAGTGCTAGCCTTGCCCGAATTCAGTAGGGTTATCAGGACTGACCCAAATAAGCTGGTTCTCAAACGTTAAAAGGTTGAAGGTTAAAAATGTTTTAACCTTCAATCAATCTAAGCGAGCAACCTGCATTCCTTACGAACCAGACTCTAAACGTCGTCGCCATTCATCATCAATCTGGTCTGAACGTTCTAGCTCTTGATCGAGCAAATTCGTTTCGCTTGTGTAGACCAAATCCTCTTGGTTGATGACGTTTTGAGCGGCAAACTTCTCAGCATAAGCAATCTTCTTCTGTAAGGTTGCATCTGCCTGATTGAGCAGGATAGCTTGCTCCTGCCGTTTTTGATTCCGCGCTTCAATTTTGCGATTTTTCTGCTGAATCCAGAAATAACGAATCAGCGGTATTACCAAAAAACCAATGCCGTAACCCAGTAAAATCCAGTAAATTGACTGCACAAAGGCAACAAGTCCACCCAGCTGTGCCGCAACAACGCCACCCCTTAACAAGGAACCCAGAACCAACGCGCCAACCAAATTCACTGCGCCTAGCCCGATGGACAGCATGATCTGTCCACTATTTGCCTGACTAAAGCGCCAAAGCCGCTCCCGAAGGTAGGCTGGCACCGACAGCGATTGCTGCGCTATTGCTGTCGTCTGCAATTCGGGAAAGTGATAGACAATCTCCCCATCTGGACTGACTTCAGGTATCCCATTGAATCGGGTTAGTACTGGCAGCATATAGTCTTCCAGCTCACGCTTGTGTCCTTCCCCAATATCGTCGAGATAAGGCGCAATCTGTTCAGCTGCCACAGCACCTCGTGAATTGCGAATGACGGTGCCAATTTCTTGCCAGCGACGTTCTTCCAACTCTAGATTGGGATTGCCATCGCCGAACAGAAACGAGAAGATTGCCTCTAGGAAATTCAGCTCACTTTTTTGGGAACGGGCGGATGCTCGTTGTCGTTGATAGCGTTGGTCGTAGCCTGGGTCGAAAAACCAGAAGATATCTCCAAACCAGAAGAAAGGCATGGAGAAGCCGCCACCACTGGAATGACTGCTGCCACCCCCCGAATTATCATTGTCACTGCTAGCACTGATGCTAATCATGATGACGGCGATCGCTACCATGATCAGAACAATTGAAAGCAGCAGGACAATCCCGAAGGAAATCCGAATCAGGTAGAACAAAACCCGCCAGACCTTTTCCCACCATTCCTGCAATTGCAATCGCAAGTACTTATTGCGCAGAATTGAACGAAAGTTTTTGGGAAATAGGTAGGCAATTTCGCCTGACTCTGCCACTTGCAAATGTCCACCAGCTTCAGAGGCCAAAGCTAGTAATCCTCGCTGTGCCAGATTTATATTTAATCCCGCTTGGGCAGCAATATCTCCAACGGTGACACGGTAACCCAGCTGCTCGACAGCCTTCACGATTATGGGATTGGGAGCCATGTTGTTCCTTTTATGACCAATGCCCTATTACTTACAGTATAGATTTTCGTCAACTAGCAGTGGGTAGAGATGCTCACCGCCACTTGATTGTGCTGGATTGGATTCTGCCGAAGCTTGAGGGTCTTAGCTTTTGCAAACAGCTACAGCAAGAGAGCGATCGCTACCCGCCTGGAAGAGTAATTATAAGTTGGTAGAGCTGATGGCAACTGTTGAGCTGTAAGTTTTGCAGTGAATACTACTTAGTATAGATACGCCTTCTAGAGCGCGACTGCTACACTGTCACAACCGTTCAACGCCTAGTCGCTTGTGGGCTATCCGATTTAAAAGCGTACTAAAATGTTTCCTATCTATATTAAATTCTACCAAAAAACATTTCTTAAAGTTTTCCTAAAATTTGACTAACCTAAGTCAAAATAGGCAATATTCAACATTGACTTTGTTCAAGTTCATCCCCTGTTTCTAGGTTGGAAGCATTTTTTGTTTCCTAGCTGGTTAGGAGTTCCTAAACTATACCCCTACCAGGGATAAGTCTAAAAAATACGGATGGAAAAGCTTTTTTGAGCATCCTCTAACTTGAAGAGCCAGAGGTGCAGAGTTCTACCTTTCATCAGCAAAGCGCCTTGAGAAGACGGCACTAACGAATCCGTCTGTTTTTTTGCTTCATCCAGACCCATTTCAAAAACTTGTGCAAGTCGATTTCAAAGCTGTTTTGCTAACCCAAGCTGAGGCTAGAAGTACTGCAACTGCGAGGCTCCGATTAATGCTATCGTCTCTTCTACTCAAACACACTTTTTTAACTACCCTATTGTTGGCAGGAGTACTTGAGGTCACACCCACTTTGGCTGGGCCGATTGTCCCAGATGGCACGACAACAACGGTAGTGACGCCTAATGGTAATCGTCTTGACATCAACGGTGGTACCCTTTCCGGGGATGGGGCGAATCTGTTCCACAGCTTCCAAAAATTTGGTCTCAATCCTAACGAGACGGCTAACTTTCTCTCTAACCCAGCTATCCAGAATATATTGGGGCGGGTTACGGGAGGAAACGCTTCGATTATTCATGGATTGATTCAAGTTACGGGTGGAAACTCTAACCTTTTTCTGATCAACCCAGCAGGCATCATCTTTGGTGCCAATGCCCGCTTGAATGTTCCCGCGTCCTTCACTGCCACTACGGCTACGGGGATTGGCTTTGGTAATGATTGGTTTAATGCCGTAGGGGACAATAACTATGCTGCCTTGGTAGGAACACCCAGTACTTTTGGCTTTAACAGTACATCTCAACCAGGAGCCATCGTTAATCTAGGACAGTTGGCGGTTAGCCAGGGGCAGAGTCTGACACTGTTGGGGGGCGCGGTGGTGAATACCGGGCAGCTGGCAGCACCTCAAGGAACTATCACGATCGCAACAGTACCAGGTCAAAATTTGGTACGTATCAGCCAACCGGGGCATTTACTAAGTTTGGAGGTTCAACCGATAACGGCTGGAAGTCAACCAGGAAGTTGGACAATTCCTGTGTTATCGCTGCCGCAATTGCTCACGGGTGTCGGTGAAAGTCAGACGGCAGGGTTAAGCGTCAATAGTAATGGTCAGGTGGAATTAACGAGTTCTGGAATAACGATGCCTTCTGAGGCGGGTATAGCTATAGTTTCTGGCACTCTGGATGTATCAACCCCCAATAACCAAGGAGGTGTTGGTGGCAATGTCAATGTTTTGGGTGACAAGGTTGGACTCCAAAGCGCCAATATCAATGCTTCTGGCACCAATGGCGGCGGCATCGTGCGGATTGGCGGAGACTATCAGGGTAGGGGTACGGTATCGAATGCCTCGCGTACCTTTGTCAGCAGAGATACGAGTATCAATGCCGATGCACTCTCTACAGGTAATGGCGGACAAGTGATTGTTTGGTCAGACCAAATAACTCGCTTCTTCGGTCAAATCAGCGCCCGTGGAGGATTAAATTCTGGCAATGGCGGGTTTGTCGAGGTTTCTGGGAAGCAGTCACTGAATTTTCAAGGCATTGCCGACCTGCTAGCGTCTACTGGTCATGTAGGAACGCTGCTGCTAGACCCTACAGATATCACTATCAGCGATGCACCGAATACGGGCAGCATGACTTTGACTGGAGAGATTTTTTCTGACCCTGCTACTACTCCTTCCAATCTCAACGTTGCAACTCTACAAAATCAACTGGCTGTGAGCAATGTCACAGTTTCCACAGCATCGGGTTTGGGAGGGGTGGGCAATATTACAGTCAACAGTCCCATTACCTGGGGTAGCGCCTCTTCCCTAACACTTGCTGCCAATAACAATATTAATGTCAATGCCAATATCACCTACTCTGGTACTGCTAATAGGCAACTAACTCTACAAGCTGATAACAGCATTATTTTCAACACAGGTGCCCAGGTGAGAGCCAACGGCACGGGAAGGTTGGATGTCACGCTCAATGCTGACCGAAATGGGAATAGTGCAGGAGCGATCGCTCTAAATTCAGGTTCGGCTATCATCTCCAACGGCGGCGACATCATCTTAGGTGGTGGTAGCGACCCCACAACCAATCCGGCGACAGGGACAGTAGCACATCCTGAAGGAGTTAATCTCAACGGTGCCATACTTAATTCCGGCAGTGGGGAGATCCAGATTACGGGCACCGGGACGCATGGTATCCGAGTGGCGGATGGAAGCGTCATTCAAAGTGCCATCGGTGGAAATATCACGATGACTGGCAAAGGGAGTAGGGGGGAAATTTTACTAGACGGGGGAAGAGTGAGTGTCGCTAACGGTAGTGTGCGACTGATAGGAACGGGAGTGCAGCTAAACAACGGTGCTAGGGTGAACTCTACTGGAACCGGAGATATCACCCTACTTAGTTCAGGCTTCATCAACACTACAGGTGGCACCCTCACTGGCTCAAACCTTACCCTCAGGG
>DATNPI010000496.1:0-12482 GCA_036703325.1 Coleofasciculaceae cyanobacterium | reverse complement strand
AAATAACCCACCCGTTAAAAAAGGTTCAAACGCTTACTGTAAAAGCTTTCTTCCCTTCTGCCTGGTCACTGAGCGTGTCGAAGTGCTGCCTCATGACTGGTCACTGAGCGTGTCGAAGTGCTGCCTTCTTGCACTAGTGCGGAATGCGGGTTGGAGTAGTTTAGCCGCTTGTGCCTCTTGCCCTGGAAACTTTGCTGAGGTTGGACTAGTAGGGTGCAAGCACACATACTCCATTAGGCACAGCCATAAACAATGGCTACTCACTATGTATTGCTAGACGGCACTGATTCAGAAGCATATTAAGGTTTCCTACAGCTTTCAACGGATTTCTGCCTCTGATGACAGAGGCGATCGCTGCTTCATAGGGATTTCTACCTGTTCTCATAACGGCAGCGATCGCCGCTTTATTGGATAATCCTCGGCCACTCACCAACCACGCAGCTAGCACATGACCCGTTCGTCCAATGCCCCCAGAGCAATGCACAACGACTTTCTCGGCTTGTTTATCGGCTTCTGCTAAGAAAGGCAGTATTTTCGTTGTGAGCGTCTCCAGGTCAGACAGATGAAAATCTTCAATTGGTGCCCAGCACACCTGATGAGTTCCGAATTCCTGTTGATAAGTTCGGAGAAGATCGGAGTAATGAGCGAGTTGGTTATCGGAAAGAAGGCAGCACACCCGCTGGATACCTTGGCGTTTCATGAACTCAACCCAATCCTGTACCTCGTTGTTGAAGTATCCGGGTCTCGAAGCCCCAAATACGATTGGCTCATTCTCCCAAGCAGCAGCAAACTTGTACATTTCATCTAAACCACTATAATAGACAATATTTATCCTAAAAAATTAAAGATTGAAGCATATTTCGGCACTAGTTACTAAACAATGAAATAAATGAGTACAGACGCCATTTTCAAAGAATTTCCGCAAATAGAAACTAATAACTTAGTTTTAAGAGAAATGGAATTATCTGATGCAGAAGCCATTTTTAAAATTTATGCAGACAATGATGTGACTAAATATATTGACCTGGAAACCGCCACAGACCTCGCTCAGGCTAAGTTTCTCGTCAATCGCCGTGTGGAACTTTTCAGGAGTGGGCAGAGAATCCGTTGGGGAATTGCTAGGAAAGATGACAATATCATCATTGGTTCATGCGGATTTACTCAGTGGGACAAGAATTTCCATCGAGCAGTGATTGGATATGAACTTGCTAAAAAACACTGGCGAAAAGGAATTATGACAGAGGCATTAGAAGCTGTAATCTATTTTGGCTTCCAGAGGATGGAATTAAATCGAATTGAAGCTTTAGTCATGCTAGAAAACATTGCATCTATGACATTGCTAGAAAAACTAGGTTTTCAAGAGGAGGGGATTCTCAGAGAATATGGCTACTGGAAAGGAAAGTTTCACGATCTGAAGATGTTCTCGATCCTGAAGCGAGACAAACTACACTCTAGAGTTAAACAGGTTAGCTCATTAGCAGATTAGTAAATTATGCTGTCACTAATGCACCCTACGTTGGCTTCTACTCGCTTTCCATTAATGATTAATAAGATAGTCATGTTAGGCTGAAAGCCTGATTTTCCAGTAAAAGCACTTACTACTGGGTAGAGTCTATCCATGTGACAGTTGAAGATGGGGAATGTAACTTCATACCAAGTTACAGGCAAAGATGCCATTCTAAACGAAGAGTAGAATCTCCCAAATGCTAGACTAAGGTAAATTTCTGAGGAGAATTATGAAACACGAAGTCAAGATTCTGGAACCAACGGATTTGTGGTATTTACAAAATAACATTAATAAAGAGACTAATAAATATTACCATCCAACCAAAAATATTCCGTTTGTTCAGCAAGTTGAAATTCACCTGGATAATGAGGGAGTGATAATTCAAACGGGTGCTTTGCACAGGTGTATTGGTCAATTAAACTATGGAGTTTATAAAACCGATAACCGTTTGAAAGATATGTGGGTATCTTTGACGACGGAAATGGATTACAACGCTCCTACCTATAAAGGAACGGGGAGGGTTTACCTTGAACCGAGGCAAAAAGGGTATTTCCTGCATTACACACCTATTGAATTGTCAGATTTGGTGCAGTGGGAGTTTGATGATGGTACATTCCAGTTTTGTTCTGACAATGTAGTTCTAGGAACCAAAAGATTAAAATTCCGACAAATGGCTGGTTCTAATGATGGGAGATGGAGGATTGCTCTGAAAGCGTTACCTGAGCAAAAAGCTAAAGTGGTAGCAGGTACGGCTGCACCAGCCAGAATTGTCGAACTAAAAAAAGGTGAAATTTTGATGGCTGATTATGACCTAGTCAAAGGATTTACTAACGGTATTGAAGAAGATTATCGAAAATTAGGTCATTTGGGAAAAGGAGGTGGAGAGGGTTATGTTTGGATTTATGGCGGTGAAGGTAAATTATTAGTAACTGAAACTGATGGTATGGGCCTGGGTTGAATCGCACTTGGTTAAGCCGTGTGGACTCCCCATTTAATCAAGTAATTGCAGAATATTAAAAATAGTCATTATTAGCCTCTGTGTTTCAGATCCAGTTTGACTGGACGCCAGAGGCTTTTTCTGTGGTCAGGGAAAGTTAAGTAGGGCAGGGGTGGCGGTTGGCGGTTGGCGATCGCGCTTAACTCAGTGCCATTCGCGGCTGAATCCTTGCTGCTGAATTTGAATGAATGTAGTGAAAGCCGTCCTGGTCTGGGGAAATATACCCGATCGCGGTTGTTCTGTAAATATTTCGTTATAATTTATTCATATAACTTCACACGAGGGTCAACATGGCTACACAGTAAACGACGAGCGAATCATCAATAACTACGCGATCGGGTATGCGATGTCCTTGGCAGAGTATCGCTCACCAAAACAGCCGCAGCGCTAGGCCTTCCAGGGCGCAGTAGTTATTCTGTTCGTTGCCTGGATACCGCTGACAGCAAATGCAGTCAGCTAGGTGTAGCAATAGCTAGGTCTTTAGCTTTTTCCCAACATACCTAGCTAGCATTAACCCTTTAGTTTTCGCCCCAATTGAACACAGGAGCCAGCTATGAATCACCACATGGAATTATCTCTAGAGCAACAATTTAGCCTCAGAATCTTTGCTGATCAAGTGCAACACATGTCCCGCGAACAAGCTATTGAGTGTTTGCTCATGCTGCATAAGCAAATGCTGGTTCAGGAAACGACGTACCAGCAATTGTTGAAGCATGAATGGAGACTAGATTCAGGTGCAGTCTCTGAGTAAAGCAGAGAAGCAAACAATAGGTGTACAACACCGGACGTCCGAAAAACGGCTACTTGATCTGGGACAGTTCATTGCTTGTTCACAATGTAAGAATTCGAGGCAAGACCCTGCTAGCATCATGGCTTGATTACCTCCTCAATTACCTCCCTGGTATCCATATTGAGCCGAAGAAATTTTGTGGAGGCAAACCTCTATGTTTAGCAGCCTTACTAGTTCAACCAATCCCACTGGCAGCGATTGGGGAGAACGCTTACTCAACACCGTTGCCAGCCAAACGATTCGCTGCCTATTTACTCGAAGCGAGTCAGTCGAAGTCTTTGTCCAGTGCCATCCTTCCAGTAAACTCTTGCAAGGCAGCATCGACAGCTTCAAAATGAGCGGTCGTGGGCTTGTCATCCGCGAGGATTTCAGAGCCGAAGAAATATCCTTTGAGACCGACGCCGTAGCGATTGATTTCAGCGGCGTTTTGGGGGGTAAACTGGCTTTAAAGCAGCCCACCCAAGCCGTTGTCAAAGTCACTCTCTCAGAAGCAGGCATCAACCACGCTTTTCAGGCTGAACTGGTGAAAAAGCGTCTGCTGAACCTCTCTCTGCCTACCTTAACCAATTTATCTGGCGGTGAGTCTGTCTCCTTTGAAGCCGTCGAGTTACAGCTATTGCCCAATAATCGAGTGCGGATTTGGGCTAAGGCTGACCTAAGCAACGGCGAACTCGTACCGATTAGCCTGAGTGCAACTATAGCCGTTGAGCGGCGGCGTCGCCTTGCGTTCTGTGACCCGAAATTTGAAGCAGACACCGTGCCAGAACCTCAACGGGACATTTCTCAAACCCTGAGCCTCGCATTGGCTCAAATTCTAGATAGCATGGTCGATCTGGAGCGCTTCGATCTCGATGGCATCACGATGCGACTCAACCGATTAGAAACGCAAGGGAAACAGTTGATTTTCAGCGGCTACGCCCAGATCGATCGCATCCCTGCTAGCTCCTAACTTGAAAATAGAGGGGGAGAAAAGAAATTTTCATCCCATGTTTGTGAACGCGATGCGATCGCTCATGGGCGTGTCTCTCCCTTGTCTCCCTTGTCTCCAAGAGTCCCAACAGCTAAGTGATATCTTTGAACGCAACTTGGTAAGCTGTTGCGCACTTAATCTGCGTAGTTTACATTCGGGTGTTCTGTCTTGTGTCAGTTGTCCGTCAGGCGAAAGCTACTGACTACTGACGGAGGACAAAAAACTATCAGGTAAATATGCAAGTTAAATGTGTAATAGCTTATAAGCCTAGTGGGGGCGCTAAAGGTTGATACGACGGATAGAAGCTGTGATTGGCTTTGTCTGCGGACTTGGCGCAATCGCCGATGTCGGTGCGCTACGTGCGATCGCTTGTTCTAGGACTCGTAAACGCTCCTCGGCAGCAACGCATGAAGCGAAGTTATGCCGCAGGCAATCGCTGACATCAATCGCCACTCCGTCTATCATCACATCGCCATTATCCATCAGGGAATATCGAGCGCTATTTCGCACCCATTTGACCTCCCCTTCTGGGGAAGCGATGGGGTATTCCTGAGTGATCGGCTTATGGGACTCGGCAGCGGCCCTCAAAGTCTGGTAGAAATCAGCTTGGCTGTCGGGAGAAAGGGTTTCGAGCGATCGCTCCTGATGCTTCATTGCCTGCTGGGAGTTCAGACCACTGAGTTCTTGTTCTCCGTCACTACTATAGAGGAGCTTGAACCGACCATCGGGATGAACTACACCCCGATATACGCAACCAGGAATATTCGCCGCCATTGCCGTTATCTGTTCCTGAGTTTCACGCAATGCTGACTCGGAACGCTTGCGCCCAATTAGTGAACTCAACTGAGCCGCAAGGGAATTAACTAGCTCAACCACTTGCTCTTGAGGTGCGCTGATTTCTTGTTTCAAGAACACTAAAACCGCTAATACTTGGTTATCACCCAGAATCGGAACCCCCAAACAGGTTTTTAATCCGACCTCATGGGCGAGTTGGTTCCTTTGAAAAACGTCGAATGGCTCCTGGGAAACATCGGTGAGCCAATAAGACTGCTGGCTTACACAAATTTCCCTGAGGAATTCCCTGCTGGTCGCGAATGTCAGATGCTTGCTCTTGTCTCGGAATTGAGCAAAACGTTGGTCACTGGCATACCAACCTACACCCAGTTCAAAAACTGTAGCCTGAGAATTGGGAATCCAAAATTCGCCAAAATCCCAACCTATTTTTTCACAAACCTGAGTGAGAGTAACTTCCATCGCTGCGTGAAAATCATCCGCTTCACTAATCGCTTTTGTTGTTGTTAGTAAAAGTTGCAGCTGTGCATTTTGCTCGGTCAATTGTTTTTGTTGTATGGAAATTGTCAGATGAGTTTTAACCCGAACTAAAACTTCTTGCATCTGAAAAGGTTTAGTGATGTAGTCTACTCCCCCCAATTCAAACGCTTTTACCTTATCTAGGACTTCATCTAAGGCGCTAATAAAAATCACGGGAATATCTGCTGTTTCGGGGTTAGCTTTCAATCTTCGACAGACTTCATAGCCATTCACATCGGGCATATTAATATCAAGCAGAATCAAGTCAGGCTTAGTAATCTCTACAGCTCCTAAGGCAAGAGTCCCGTTAATTGCTTTTCTGACTTTATACCCGGAGTCACTCAACATTGTGGCCAAGAGAAGCAGGTTAGCCCTCGTATCGTCAATCACTAAGATGTCGGGTTTAAAATTAGGTATTGAATGGCTATTCATGATGTAGATGCTTGAGTTAAATCAATAATTATATCAAGCCGAAAGTTATTAACTAAATCGACTAAGGCTGATTTGAGAGCTGTGTGCGGTTCTGGGATTTGCTCAATGAGTGTAAAAATTTCCTCATCATTGCAGCCTTTGGCAGCGCGGTAGAGCTGCGCTAGCCATGCAGTAGGCATCACAGCTAGCGTCTCTCTACTAAGTACCTCAACCCTTGCTCCCGGTTTCTGTGAAGTGAGTTGAGATACATCTTCGTATAGATAGCGTACTCCTAAGTAAGTCGCAATTTTTTCTAAAAGCACCTCCTCTCGGAAAGGCTTACGCACAAAGTCGTCGCAGCCTGCCGATAAAATCACCGTTCGATCCTCTTCAAAAGCGCTGGCAGTCAGGGCAATAACTACAGTCGCCTGACCTTTCAGATGGGACTTAATCTGTTTGGTCGCCTCATACCCATCCATGACTGGCATTTGCATATCCATTAAAATAAGGTGCGGCTGCCAACTGTTCCATAAAGCAACGGCGGCTTGACCATTTTCTGCTTCACGCACCTCAAAACCAAGTGGAGAGAGTAGATGGCACAGCAGTTTGCGACTTTCCCAGCGATCATCAACGGCTAGGATGCGATAGGTGGGTTGGTTTGGTGTTAGAGCGATCGCTCGTCGGGTTGAGGCAGCCGTCTGAACTCCATCTGCCTGAGCGAGCGTCACTTTGACATCAAATTTAAAAATTGTTCCCTCACCCAAACTACTGCTGACAGAAATATTTCCTCCCATCAGCTGCACGAATTGTCGGCTAATCGGTAAACCCAAACCCGTACCTTCTTGAGACATTTTGCCAGTTTTTGTTTGCACGAAAGGGTCAAACAAAGCCCCAATATCATCGGCAGCTATTCCCGGCCCTGTGTCTTCTATCTCAAAGAAGAGGTGGGTGAGTGTCGATTGAGAAGGTGAGGGAGTAAGGGAGAAAGGAGGTACAATTTTCTCTCCCTCTCCCCCTCTCCCCCTCTTCCCGTCTCTCCCTCTCACTCGCAATACCACGCCTCCTGATGAAGTAAACTTGATGGCATTTCCGACCAAGTTAATCAAAACTTGACGCAATTTACTTTCATCGGCTTGCACATATTGAGGAATATTTGGGGCATAATCAAAAATCAGCTGCAACCCCTTAGATTTTGCTTTGAGTAGCAACATTTCTTGGATACTGTCAAGCAGGCGAAATAGGTCAAATATTTTTTCATTTAGCGTTACCCTGCCTGCCTCAATTTTGGACATTTCCAGCACGTCATTAATCAGGTTCAGCAAATGTTCGCCACTGCGCTTAATAATGCCCAACTGTTCCTGCTGCATCTGATTGAGGCTCTTGTCACGGGCGAACACTTGGGTAAAGCCCAGGATAGCATTGAGGGGGGTTCGCAATTCGTGGCTCATGTTGGAGAGAAATTCGCTTTTGGCGCGGTTGGCCTGTTCAGCGCTTTCTTTTGCCTGTATCAGTTCTTGTTGGGTAGCTTGGAGATGTTCGAGGGCTTGTGATAGTTCTTGGGTACGTTTTTTGACTTGAGCTTCTAAGGTGCGATTGTATTCGGCTAATACTTTCTCGGCTTGCTTGCGTTTGGTGATGTCAGTAAAGGCAGCGATCGCATAAGTAATATTGCCCAATTCATCATAAATTGGCGTCCCCGAAATTTCTATAGGGATAGTCTTGTCGGGACGGCGGATTTCCAGATCATCCACCTTCACGCTTTCCCCTTTTAAGACCTTCACTATAGGAGAACATTCTTTGGGGTACAGTTTCTCACTTCCAGCTAAATAGATTTGATAAGCCTCTCGCAACTGCCCTGCTGTGGCTGACTCGACAATTCCTTGTCCTAGAATGTGCTGTCCAGTTCGATTGGTATAGTAGGGCTTGCCCTGAGCATCTGTGACAAATACACCCACCGGCATGGCTTCTAGAAATTGAGCCAATCGGCTTTCACTTTCGGATAATGCCTGATTCAAAGCTTGCATTCGGATATGACTGGCTTCTACAGCCGCCAAGGATTGTTCTAACTGCCGATTTAAACGCTGAAGTTGGGTATTTTGGTGAACTAGTTTTTTATCCTGAACATAGCTATACAATGCTTCTTTTACTGTCAAAATAAGGTCTGAAGCCTGCCAAGGCTTTGCTATATAGCGATATAATTTTGCATATTTGATTGCCTTAGCGATCGCTTCAATATCTGCTTGTCCTGTTAGCATGATTTTGAGCGTTTTGGGGGAGATTAAATGAACCTGTTTTAACAGCTCATCCCCTTTAATATCAGGCATAATATAGTCTGAAATAATTAATGGAATTTCATTCCCATCCGCTAGCAAGTTTTCAATTAGCTCTAAGGCTTCCTCCCCTCCTTGAGCAATTTCAATCAGATAATTATTACCAATTGCCTCTTTAAGTTCTGCTTTGAGGCTTCTGAGTACCGTGAGTTCGTCATCGACGCAGATAATCACCTGTTTGATCATGGCTCGTTTGGCAGAGAAATGTTAAAAGTAGTACAGCCTGATTCCTTTCTACTGTAATTTTACCGTTATGCTTCTCAATGATTTTTCTGACCATATCGAGTCCTAAACCCCTGCCATCTCCTGGGGGTTTAAAGGCGTCTATTTTGTTATAAATCCCTGACTCTATTAATCGATCAACAGCTTTGCTTTGTGTCACTAACACAAGAGCGGTAGATATTCTTCTCGCAGGAAGGAAGTAGGCTACGTCTTCTTCCGTCTTCTTCTGGCAGATATGGAATTTCAGTGAACACGATGACCAAATAATGCAGTCGGGGCAAGCGGTTCAATATCTGGATCGAATCCACCAACCTGATTGGTGCGGGTTAACCACAAAGACGCTCCATTCTTAAGAAAAATCGTAGCAATTTCATCATGTGCTCGTCGTGGCAGTACCGTTCGCCAAGTCGTCAAGGCAGCCAAGAAATTACTTGAAGAGCTTCTTTCTGATTGAGTTCCTGCAAGCATTTGAGTATTTTTGCGCCAATCAGAGCGCACAATTGCCAACGGCACCAGTTGACGCTCTAGCGATTGCCCTAACTTCACCAACTTCTGAAAGCGTCGAGTTTGAGAGTGATCGGGATAACGCTGGAGCCAGTCTTGAATCTGGGGGTTGGTTTGGATTGCCGCCTCAATTCGCTTAATTGTTGCATACAGTGCTTGATTGGCATCCTGGACACAAGAGGTAGCTGGTTTCACGACGGCAGCACCTGTACCATCTCCAATCCGGTAACGCGCCATCATGATATCCATCTGGCGGGTAAATTCTTTTAAAGGTGACACTTTGATGCCATCAAAGTCGTAATCTTCGGTCACCGCATCCAGTTTGACTAGAATATCTGAAACCGGGCGATTCCCCAGCCAACCCCGTTGCAAATCGCCCATGTAACCTGACCAAGCTATTGTCCCAGCAACAATACCATCAGGGTTATGAGCGTAAACTTGTCGATATTCAATGTCAAAGCGTAATTCTTGTGTCAGGGGTTCCCGCACTACACGCGCCAGTCCATAGACAAAATGACCTGTGACTACGCCTAGGGGAGTCGATTCCGCTTTTTTCCCACCAATGCCACCAAAGGTATGCAGGACAATTACTTGGTCTCCCTCTCGCCAGCGAGATATTGCTTGATTGGTTTGTTTAGTGGTTGGGTCGAGGAGAACTGTTTTAGCTTTGCCTTTTTGCGCCTGGGTGTCTCGCCAGTATTTTTTGTTAATGTAGTTAACTGCGGCTTTTCTTCCCAAGAGTACTTCATCAGGCTGGAGTTGTAATAAGCTGCGAGGTGCGATCGCTTGTGTCACAAAAATGCCATCTGCATCTTTAGCGCCATAGATATACCAACCACTTGGGTTAAGAGGCGATTTTTCTAGACCTTGGTTTTTAGAGCGGAATACTCCGTGCCGATCTGCTGGAACTTGCGGAATCCGAACTATCTCTTTCGAGCCATCGAATTGCTTTGAATCTGGATTAAAGTGACGCACTAAAAATCTATCAGTGCCCTTAATGTTTTCGGAAATCGTCACTAAGCCATAATAACGCCCTGTAATTTGTATCGGTTCTTGCGTCAGGAGCAACGTTGGGCGTTGATTTTCTATTTCCTCTACAACAATTGGCGCTTTCAGCATCACCATCACATTATCATCAGGTCTTGCCCCAGCTAGTGACTCTAAGGGGTCAACATTCAGCCAGTTATCTAAGCGATCGGGATGTAAGTTTCCTTGGTTTTTACTTTCTTTCGTTTCTTGGGTGAAGCGAACATCTTGAATTACCGTCTGCACATAATCTTGTACCTCTGCATCACTACTCCACCTCAAATTCACTATCGTTCCTACTAAATTTTGATGGGCAGTATCCGCATGATGAACTTCAAAGAGAACACCCTTAACCGTCTGCCGCTGCTCTTGTGTTGGTAAAATCAAGCGTCCCATCCATGTTCCTACTGGTTGATAGAGACGAGATGAAATCGGTTGATTTAAAGGATAATAACTAGGCTGGTTAAAAGGAGATTGAATATAAATTTGATAGTTAGTTTGATGGCTCTCTTTAGCAGATTGTAAGAATTGATAGTAGATAAAACCACCTGAACCTAGAAGGACTAGGCTCAGACCCAGAAAACAATAAAATAGCAATTTATAGTATCTTCTTAGCTTGAGCAATAGTCTGCCTGTTGTGTCTCAATATCATTATCGGAAGGATTCAGGTCTGGCGTCAAAGTAACTTCAATGCGATAGAAATGTAACTTATAGCCGTAGTTTTGTAGCTTTTTGGGCTAGGCTATGAGTTATTTAGTTTTCTATGCCTCTTCTAGACATTGACATAGACCGGAGTGTGTGCTATGAATCCAAGTTTCTGCGAGGAAATGTGAAACTTTCCAGGATAAAGCATTAAGCGCGATCGCTCCATTCTGGAATGTCAGCGAATAGCAACATTATCCTGGCACAAAAGCAGACGATATGGGTGTGGTGCAAGATAAGTTTGCTCAGAAGATTAAGACGGTGAGGGAGTGAGTCTGGAAACTAGGGACACAGCATCAAGAAACTTCGCTCAATGCTTTCCTTCCACAGACAGACGATAAACAGCACGGGTACTTCTAAGGTGCTGATAGCTGGTTGCTGTACCTTCAAGAGCTGATGTCACACGATTAAGGCGGGAGAACAGGCACAGATAAAGTTAGCGATCGCAACAACAATCAGCCTCTCGCACTATTAACCGGAGATTTCACGATGGGATTGCAAGCAGTAATTTTAGATGTTGATGGCACACTTGTCCTGAGCAATGATGCCCACGCCCAAGCCTGGGTTGAGGCATTTGCAACGTATGGCTATGATGTGGCATTCGAGAAAGTTCGACCGCTTATCGGTATGGGGGGCGATCAAGTCATGCCAAAGATGGTGCCAGGACTTAATGATGAGGAAGGTGATGGAAAAGCGATCGCCCAGAAGCGCAAAGAATTAATCATCAACCGTTTTGGCCCAACGCTAACTCCAGCTAATGGTTCGCGGGAATTAGTGTTACGTATGCAGGAGGCTGGATTACACCTGATCATTGCTACCTCAGCTACGAGTCAAGAACTATCAGTGTTGCTCAAAGCTGCACAGGTTGATGACTTACTTGATGAAGCGACGACATCAAGCGATGCCGAAGCTTCTAAACCAGCACCAGATATTGTGGAAGCCGCGTTGAACAAGCTGAAGATGGAACCCAGCGAGGTTTTGATGATCGGTGATACGCCTTACGATATTGAATCTGCGAAGGGAGCTGGCGTAGCGACGATTGGGGTGCGCAGTGGTGGCTTTGACGATGAGCAACTCAAAGGTGCGATCGCGATTTACAATGACCCAGCGGATTTATTAGCGCATTACTCAAGTTCTCCTTTAAGGGAAATGCAATAGCTACAGATTGCCAGAAGGCGATCGCCTTCTGGCAAGTTCACGAAAAAAAGGCAGTAGCCTCATGCGGCACTGCCTTTTTTACTCTGTTAAAAACAACCTTCAGTCAATAAGCAAGCCTAAGGAGAACTAGCTGTCACCACCATCATCAGTCGGGCGTCCGTTTACTGGGTAGTCTTCACCCTAGGATTTATAGGAGTTGATTGATTGGCTCTAGTGTTATCCGATTGCGCATCGTTTGTGTTAGAGCGATCATTGGTAGAGGGTATGTTCCTACTTTCGCCACTGCCATCAGTCGGGCGTCCGTTTACTGGGTAGTCTTCACCCGTAGGATTTATGGGAGTTGATTGATTGACTCTATTGTTGTCCGATTGCGCATCGTTTGTATTCGTATTAGAGCGATCGTTGATAGAGGGTATTTTCCTACTTTCGCCACTGCCATCAGTCGGGCGTCCGTTTGCCGGGAAGTCTTCACCCGTAGGATTTATGGGAGTTGATTGATTGACTCTATTGTTGTCCGATTGCGCATCGTTTGTATCCGTATTAGAGCGCTCATT
>DATNPI010000488.1:0-12795 GCA_036703325.1 Coleofasciculaceae cyanobacterium | reverse complement strand
TAGGCATCTCTGGAACATTCAACTTCATGTTCGTGTTCCAAGCTGAGCACAACATCCTGATGCACCCATTCCACCAACTCGGTGTGGCTGGTGTGTTCGGTGGTTCCTTGTTCAGTGCGATGCACGGTTCTTTGGTTACCTCTTCACTGGTACGTGAGACAACCGAAACCGAATCACAGAACTACGGTTACAAGTTCGGACAAGAAGAAGAGACCTACAACATCGTGGCAGCCCACGGCTACTTCGGTCGGTTAATCTTCCAATATGCTTCGTTCAACAACAGCCGTAGCCTTCACTTCTTCCTCGCCGCTTGGCCTGTGATTGGCATCTGGTTCACCTCACTGGGTATCAGCACGATGGCGTTCAACCTGAACGGCTTCAACTTCAACCAGTCCGTGATTGACTCACAAGGTCGCGTCATCGGAACTTGGGCTGATGTACTCAACCGCGCCAACCTGGGTATGGAAGTAATGCACGAGCGCAACGCTCACAACTTCCCACTCGACTTGGCTGCTGGCGAGGCGACTCCTGTTGCTCTAACCGCTCCAGTTATCAATGGCTAATTCTTAGCTTCTAATTAAATAAAAAGCGCTCTTCCGAAAGGGGGGCGCTTTTTTGTTTGCCTATGCGATCACACGTTTCCCATTACTTAACTAAATCGGGAAACACTTCCTGCACACCTGGGTGAACTAACTGGTGACTTTGCACATTAAGTCCCTTAGCGAGAACTGGGTCGCGCTTAAGAGCGCCTATACCCTGATTTGCCAGCTTGAGGACATAGGGTAGGGTACTGTTGTTAAGTGCCTGCGTTGCTGTCCAAGGTACAGCTCCTGGCATATTGGGAACCCCAAAATGGACAACGCCTTCATCTACATAAGTGGGATTAGTATGAGATGTGGGATGCAATGTCTCAATGCAGCCGCCTTGGTCTACCGCAACATCGATAATCACAGAACAAGGACGCATCTTTTGCACCAAACTCCGAGGTACAAGTATTGGTGCCCGACGCCCTGGAACCAAAACTGCACCGATAAGCAAGTCGGCGTCTGGAACAGCAGCTTCAATTTGTGCCGAATTACTGTAGAGGAGTTCAACTCTGGAACCAAAGAGGGTTTCTAGATAGGCCAAACGCTCCACATTAACATCGAGAATCTGAACCTGGGCACCCATTCCTACGGCAATCCGAGCTGCTTCTGTGCCCACAACACCGCCGCCGAGAATCACTACTTTACCAGGTCTGACACCGGGAACACCCCCCAAGAGGACGCCCCGCCCTCCTTGCTGGCGCTCTAGAAATCGTGCGCCAAATTGCACGGACAGGCGACCAGCGATGATGCTCATGGGAGTGAGCAGGGGCAATTTGCGGTCTGGGAGTTCGACTGTTTCATAAGCGATCGCACTAACGCCACAATCAATCAGATGCTCTGTTAAAGCCCGGTCAGCGGCTAAGTGCAAATAAGTAAAGAGCAACTGTCCTTTCTGTAAAAACTGATACTCCGGCTTGAGCGGTTCTTTCACCTTGACTACCAGTTCTCGATTCCAAGCCTCGGCTGCCTGCGAGACAATCTGTGCTCCAGCCTGCTGATAGTCTTCATCGGCTAAGCCAGCACCAGTACCAGCACCTACCTCAACAAAGACAGCATGACCAGCTTCACACAAAACCCTGACGCTGTTGGGACTTAAACCTACACGAAATTCTTGATCTTTCGTCTCTTTTGGGACGCCTACTTCCATTTTGTACCTCTTAGATAACCGTAACTTTTCAGAAAATGTATAAGGTAACAGCTAGCTACTCGTTACACAGACGGGATTGATTGCGCTAAAAAGCCAAAAACGCCGTTTCCAGGAGTGAGCGAAGCAAATACGGCTGTTATCCTCGCCAAAGGTTGTTAATACCAGTATGACCAGAAATCAGGGAGCCTGAGGGGGACGGCGCAAGCCCCTAGCAATTCTAAGAACCAAGATGTTCCCCGTGGTACATAACGATGAACACCCTGATTAGATCAACGCAAGTGACGAGCTTCAAAGAGGTTGGTTGAGACTTGACAAGGGTTCTTAATTGAAGAAAGATTAAAATTGTTAAAGGATTGTAACCTACCTAAATAGAAGGGCAACGTAAAAAACCATGACACAACTCAAACCGACAACGACTCCTCAGCTAGAAGAGCCAAAGTTTGGCTTCAACGACTATGCAGAACGCTTGAACGGTCGAGCTGCAATGATTGGTTTTCTGTTGACGGTGATCATTGAGTACTCAACCGGGCAAGGGCTGCTAAACTGGCTGGGCTTGCAATAGAACAAAGACTTGGCTCTGGCTTACCAGCAACCTCTACTGACTTGCATCTGGCTTGAAAATAGAGGGCAGGAGTCAGGAGAACAATTTTCATTCCTAGTCCTACTCCTACTCCTTCGGAGAAGACTTCGCCAATCCAGAAGGCTGACACTCCTTACGTCGCTAACGCGAGAGCTATCGCCAACAAAGAACGCTCCCCGAACGTTGTGTACTCGCGTTCATAGCGTCTGGCTTGAAATAGGGACTAGGGAAAAGAAATTTTACACTTGGTTGTGGTCGCTTGCTTATAGTCGTCTGTCCCCCAATAACTGAAGCGTCTAGGGAGAAAGTTAAGAAATCTACCTTGGCTGAAAAAGGAAAATTAATTGAAGTGGCGTGAGCTAGTGACAGGTGTTGGCAACTGTGAAGAAAAGACGGAAAATAGAGATAGTCAGGGCTGTGGTTGTTTATCCGTTAATTTGGACACCGATAAGATAACCTGGGATTAGATTAAATACTAATTGAAACAGAGTAAGTAACAAGCCGTGATGAATGCTTTATGGCCTCGAATTTTGAAGTCAGCTTATCGCAAAGAGCCAATTTCTAGCTTTATCATCATTATTGGAGCTGTAGATGCTGTGATTGGTGGCGTTGGTGAGCGCTGGTCATTGCTAACCTTTGGGCTGATGATGGTACTTCTAGCTGTTGCAGTGCGTTGGTGGCAAAGCCAGCGTCGGGAAACTGAACTAGCCGAACAGCCTGTCACACATTTTCTTCCCCCCAGCTCATCACGACCAGCTTTGCCCATACTTAGTACTTCTAAGCGTCGGCCGCATCAATAAGCGACTTGATGTGCGCGTTCACGTCATGTGGGCGTAATACAGGTTAGCGTTAGCGCAGCAGCTCCGGAGGAGCTAGAAAGATGTAGTCTAGCGCGTTGCGATCGCGCTAAACTCTTTCCTTAGCGACTCATTCCGCGATCGCTACTACCTGACCTTCACTACAATTAAACAACGACCGTCCTGTATTACTGTAATTTTTCTCTACAAGACTTATTTATATCGGCGGTTGACTACCATTATCCCGAGCGGACTTCCGGCTCAGGATAATGGGCTTTTAGCTCAGACCTTCCTCGGGTGAGTGTCAATTTGTTACAGACTTGTGCAAGCCTGCGCCCCATACTTCTTAAAGACTTGATAAATTTTACTTAATTTTATACCTGATGGCAGCTGATTGAAATAAGATGCACATAGGTAATACGCGTCATACGCTATATTACCAAATGAAAGATCGCATGAAAGCCGTGGGCTGGCAAACGCAGTCCTCTTGCTTTGGTTGTCTTTTAGGTCGAATACAGCAGGGTTGTCTACTTTTTACCTTGAATTTCATAGGTTTCCAATTTCGCTTTAGGTTGGAGCCATCAACACATCTTTGCATTAGTTAGTAGCGAAATTATCGATCACTGGCAAAAGTTTCTGCTGCCTTGATTGGCTACGAACTTGTGCAACTATGCGGTACCACTTATAGCAAGTAAAAGGAAACAACTCTTTTAGCTGTTTTACATTAACTGAAATGCTTCAAAATAACGTGACGATTCAAAGACAAGAAGAGAAGACATTACTAGCTTCCCTTATTCTTGAAATAGATGATATATTTTTTGGCTTACGAAAAGCCGATCAAATCCTTCGCCAGGAACTTAACCTTCTTAATCAGAAGAAAACTAACTACTTTAGGAAAATCCCCATAAATCCGATAAATGAGGAAAAGCTCAAAAAAACGCTTTATGAATTTCCACTTCAAAATCTACTAATTGATGAATATGTTATCTATATGCTTACCAACGAAGATAACAGTATATTCAAGCTTATTAGAAACTACAATATGTACCTAAATAAAAGGAGTAATGAGCAGGAAAGCTTTGATTTTGAAAGACTAATAGGCATAAATGAAAAACTGGTCTATTATATTCGCAATTTAGGAGCAATGACCTACCACTTAAATATTCATTTAAATCTGTTAACCGTCTTGCTAAGGAACTCATCTGCTATGACAGATACTCAGCAGACAGCAATCAGAGAAATCAAGGAGATCATGACTGAATATATGCTCAATGAGTGGGGTGAACAGTTACGGGATGTCAGGTTTCTGGAGATAACTATTGATGGAACCTACGCACTCGTAACTTGGGCACTGGAAGACATCCGGGGAGATGCAATTTTGCTACAGGATGAAGGCTATTGGCAACTTATAAATATCGGCGCGATTAGGTTCGGACTTGAGGATTTTGAGAATGCAGATGTACCTTTGGAAGTAGCTCAACGAATGCTCAGACTGCACCACCAGAAGCTTGGGTATTAAGTAGCTTCAGATGATTACTTAAGGTGGCATTAACAACAAGGAAAGTGTTGAGAGTAGGTGAAGCGATAAGCCTGTGATGATATGCTGACGCTTAATCTTGCGATCGCGCTGCGCTCTTCGAGTCTACGCTCCAGGGATAACACCGGACTGCGTTCCGCCACGTTAGCGACGCACCTCCCTGTGGAGCAAGAGCGTACTCTATCATAGTCTGCATACCATTCTTTCCAAGTGTCAGCCTCAGCCTAGACTGGCTTCCTCGAATTACGGATTTCTCCGGGAACAAGAGCGCTGTGTGAGCGCTATGGCACAGCATCTGGTAGTGTTTTAGGGGTAAGATGCCCTAGTGCTCGCTCTTGCGTACATTCTGTCCAATTTTGACTTTGGATTATTAACAGAACCGACGCACTTGCCCTCAACTCCTCTGTCCGCCATCCACCCCAACGCTGGGAGGCAGGACGTTAGGGAAGTTAACTCTTTCCCCAAACTGCATGGCGTCCTGAGCAAAGCGAAGGATTTGGGAGTTAGGAAATCTAATTGGTGGATATTGCGTAAGTCCTGATCAAGTTACTGATTAGACTTCAGGGTTTCCCAACTCTCGCTAGTAGCACCCGAGCCAAATTTCATATCGACAAACCCAAATCGTTGAGGCTCTAATCCTTTGGAGAAGTGTAAGGAGATAACGTGACAAAGCTTAACCTCTTCCTTTCGCGGAAACTGATATTGTTTATCGCGCTGCTTGCTGCTAATTGCGGTTTTGTTATCGGTCTCAACTGGGCTGGAAATCAATCGGTTCAACAAATGGCGAGAGTAACGGATGCTACGCCACAGACATCACCCCTCAAACCGATTCGCCATCAAATTGCATCAACTCTTGTGGACAAGGGAGCAGGAAAACATAATGTTAAAGGATCGCAAGAGAATGAGAATTCCTCTGCAAATGCCAAGCCAGATACTGGTGCAACCCAATCGCAAAGTTTAAAACCGGATATCCCCAGAGAAAACATCACTCCATCTGGACAAGCGGTCAATTCGCTGTCACTTGATGTAGCTAGCTCACAAATCTCGGTAAGAGAGCCTCAAATTAAAACCTTTTCAGTTCCCACGGAGTTTCAGGCAAAAGTTGCTGACCGGGTAAAACTTGTGGGGTCTGAGAAAGCGATCGCCCTAACGTTCGATGATGGGCCTGGACCTTACAATACGTTGGAGGTACTGGACATTTTGCGTAAAAACAAGATCAAGGCAACGTTTTTTTGGGTAGGACAAGCTGTGCACGATTATCCGCAGATTGCCAAGAAGGTCGTCGCGGATGGTCACGCCATCGGCAACCATACTTGGCACCACCGATATCGTCATCTGGATCGGGCTACTGCTGCCCACGAAATTGATGACACGGCAGAACTCATATACAAGACAACGGGAGTAACAACGGCTCTCTTCCGTCCACCTGGTGGTCTACTAAACAACGGGGTAGCCGACTACGCAAAGGAGAAAAAGTACGCCGTAGTGATGTGGTCGGTTGATCCTATGGACTATCGTCCACTCAAAGCACAGCAGTTGGTCAACAATGTAATCCGCAAGGCACAACCAGGCACTATGGTGTTGATGCATGACGGTGGTGGCAACCATCCGGAGACTGTTAAAGCTCTACCGCAAATCATTTCCAAACTGAAAGACCTTGGGTACAGATTTGTGACGGTTCCTGAGCTGCTAGCAATGAAACAGATAGAACAGCCGGAAACAATAGCAAAAAAACAATTACGCGATTCGCCTCGATCCCCCACAACTAAACCCTAATGACTTCTAATGCTCAGTTTGACCAAAAAGGGGTTAGGGGCTGGGGAAGAGGAGAATGCTAGCCCTTCTGAATCTTGAGCGATCGCTCTCTCAAATGCGTTACACTGGGCAACGCTACGGCTCGCTAGCTCCGGAGGAGCCACTCCGAAGAGAGCTAACATCCTTTAGACTTCAGCCTTTGGATGGTTGAGCCATTGCTGGCTAATCTGATGCTATATTTTGTAAAAGTTGTTTTCTCCAAATGAGAAATAACAGCCATAGTGATTAATAAATCCTGCTCACAAAGTCTGATCAAGCTTGGTTTTAGTTCGGTAATTCTGCTGCTCGGAATGCAGCAGAATGTCGCGGCTTCTATTGAAACTGAAGTTGTCGCCGCCAGTAGCGAGGCAACCTTAGAAACACAATTGCCTGCGATCGCTCCACCAGAACTGCCTCCCCTTGGAGGACCTGATAAGTTTCTGCCGAGCGTGGAAATCCCTATTAGTTTGGTGATCAAGTTACGCGATCGCCGCGTCTATGTCTACGAAGCCAATGCGTTGAAAACTAGTTATCCCATTGCCATCGGTAAAGCGGGCTGGGAGACACCTACAGGTAGCTATAAGATTAGGAAAAAGCTCCGCAATCCGGCTTGGGAACATCCCTGGACAGGTGAAGTCGTTCCTCCAGGGCCAGATAATCCTTTGGGAACCAGGTGGATCGGTTTTTGGACTGATGGACGCGATGAAATTGGGTTTCATGGCACCCCTAATGAAGAACTGATAGGACAAGCCGTCTCTCATGGCTGCGTCCGAATGCGCGATCGAGATGTCCAAGCTTTATTTGAGCAGGTGACTATTGGTACACCCGTAACCGTACAGTATTAATTCCCACTTAAGAACTAACTGCCCTAATTAGACCTCATTTCAGAGCTTCAACACCTGAATAAGTTGAATAGTATTGAGCCAGAGCAACTGAAAAAGCACCTGGCGACTGGACAACAAGTACACAAAACTTTATTCTATTATTATCCACAAGCCCTATGTCGCCAGTTGCTCAAGCTTTGTAGATTATATTGGCGGGAAATTTCTCTAGATAAAAGAAAATTGCTAAACCCGTTCTTATCAATCAATCGAATAATAAATGTTGTATTAACAACTTTGGATTGATACAGCTTAAAGTACATCTTTGTTAAAGTTAAAGACTTAACAAAGGATTTTTAGTTTCCAAGTGGCGGATATCAAATAAATTTGTTAATTATATATTGAAGCCGAGCTGATTGAAAAGATAAACTCAATTAATTGGGGTTCCAAGGGGGATGAACACGTAGCCACTACGATAAAGCAACTGTTGTATGTTGGAAAAAACACTCCAAGACCGCTACAAAATTATCAGACCCTTAGGAAGTGGGGGGTTTAGTGCAACCTTCCTGGCGATTGACCAGCAACAACCAGACAGCCCCTATTATGTTATTAAGCAACTTGAACCCCAGCTTACTGATTCAGTTCATCTACAACTAGCTAGACGATTATTTAAAACAGAAGCTAAAGTTCTGCAAAAACTGGGAAGCCATCCTCAAATTCCCCAGCTTTTAGACCACTTTGAGGAAAATCAAGAATTCTACTTAGTTCAAGAATTCATTGATGGTCATGACCTGAGTGATGAACTCATTTCTGGTAAGCAACTGAGTGAGTCAGATGTCATTTCTCTGCTGCAAGATATTCTGGGAACTTTGGCATTTGTCCATCAGCAGAATGTCATCCATCGAGACATTAAACCCTCAAACTTAATCAGACGCCACTCAGATTACAAAATTGTTTTGATTGACTTTGGGGCTGTTAAGCAAATCGGGACTCAAACAGTCAGTTCGTCTGGGCTACCACCCTTGACCATTGCCATTGGCACACCTGGCTATCTACCCAGTGAACAAGCTAGTGGTATGCCCAAGTTCAATAGTGATATTTACGCAGTAGGAATGATTGGCATCTCTGCCCTCACTGGTCTGAGTCCGACGCGCCAGGAATTCCCAAAAGACCCCGATACGGGCGAAATATGCTGGACTCACTTGACAGACGCGAGCCAGCGACTGATCAACATCCTAGACAAAATGGTGTGCTACGACTTTAGAGATCGCTACCAATCAGTTGAAGCAGTATTAAGTGATTTACAAAAGTTACAACTTGCGATAGAAGCGGGTGAATCTCTGCATCTACAAGACTCACCCGCTTCGACTGAGGTAACGGCTACCTTTGAGGTAACTACGGCTTCGAGTCAGCCTGAAGACTCAAAAAATCCTCAGGTATTGACTGAAGCAGCCGAGCCGATAAAACTTGTCCATAAAAGACAGACTGTCAAACCCGCTATCTTTGTTGGTCTAGCGGTTGTGGGCGTTTTGGTAGGCTTCTCCAGTCTTATAACTTTTCCCAAAATACTATCGAAGTCTTCTTTTTCCCCAAGTACTTCTTCTGTTGGTTCTACATCAACTCCCCCAACTTCTCAAGCTGTAGACTTGTTGAACAAAGCTGACAAGCTTAGGGAATCGCAAAAATACACAGAAGCACTGGCAGTTTATAACCAAGCGCTTCAACTTGACCCTAAATTAAAGTCAGCTAGGTGGGGTCAATGTTATGGGTTAAATGTCATGCAACGTTATGAAGAAGCACTCAAGTCTTGTGAGCAGGCACTCAGTCTCGATCCAAACTACGTAGAAGCGTTAAGTAGCCGGGGTTATGCTTTTAATGCGTTGAAGCAATATCAAGAAGCACTCAAATCTTATGAGCAAGCACTCAAAATTAAACCCGACTACTTTGAGGCTTGGGTCAACCAAGCTGCAACGCTATATAATTTGCAGCGATATGATGAAGCACTAGCCGCTTATAACAAAGTGCTTGAATTTAAACCAAACTATCCAGAAGCTTGGAACAATAAAGGTACTGCACTAACGGCTTTAAAAAATGAGCAAGCAGCGCTAGAGGCTTATGACAAAGCTATTCAACTCAAGCCGGATTACCCGGAAGCCTGGAATAATCGGGGTGTGTTACTCGAAACAATGCAGCGATCGCAGGACGCACTTACCTCATACGAAAAAGCAATACAACTTCAACCCGACTACTCAGTAGCTAAAGAAAACCGTCAACGGGTACTTAAGTCATTAAAACCTTAATGCATTTGCAGATAGAGCCTGAGTTCTCCAACCTCACTATCCAAGGTTCAGATCTCCACAGGCTCTAAAGCTAGACTCTTGTTTACAAGATTAACGTCGTGAATTCCACAGACGTCTGTCTTGAAATCACCAGCGCCCTCTCACCGGCTGTTCGTCTTGGACCTCAATGTCTTGGCTGGGAGTAGTATTCCGGGGTTGAGTTTGGGTAGCTGGTGAAGTTCCGCCAGTACTTGGTTGACTTTCAATCGTTGTTCTTTCTCTAATTGTTTCTTCCTGGATTGTTCGTTGCTGAATCCTTTGTTGCTGCTGCTGATCCGTATTTTGACTTCCACCAGTTGTTGGTTGCTGAGTTGGCGAGGTCGTTCCTGGAGTTACAGCAGGACTCTGTGTCGTTGGCCGAGTATTTTGTGCGTCTGGAAGAGCCTCATTATTATCCGGTCGGCTTGGAATAGTCTGATTATTTTGTGAGCCTGGAGCTGTCTGGTTATTCTGTGAGCCTGGAGTAGTCGGAGTAGTTCGTTGGCTTGGAGAAGTCTGATTATTCTGTGAGCCTGGAGTAGTCGGAGTATTCTGTGAGCCGGGAGCTGTCGGAGTATTTCCTGGGCTTGGAGTAGTAGTAGTGGTTGTTTGAGCGATCGCTGGAGATACGGAGACACAGCCGAGCAACAAGGCGATTGTTGTACCTGTGAACACTTTAATTTTTTGCATATGCATCACAACCTCACTAAAGATTTAACTTTGTCGTGTAGTAGAACATCGCTATCAACGTTATTCTCCGGTTACCAACCGTTGAGGGAGCTATGTCATCCCCCAAAATTTACTTAGAGCTGTCCGGCACTGCATCTGCCTGAGGTTATACTAGGGCTGCGTAAAAAACCCTCAGAAGGCGAGGAGCGATCGCGTTTGTTAGACGCTCCGAAGAAACTCTTTCTTGACGCTGCCAGACTCCCCAAGGGGAGAAGGCTTTGTGCTGATAGTGTAGGGAGCCTCACAGTAGACAAAATTTTCTCAAAGACAACTTCTCGCCCCGTGCTATTTTTGTAGTATAGATATTACAGAATGAAGCCTGTACATAATGGCTCACGACAGCACAGGCTCTGGAGGGGTTGATGCAAAGAATTACTGTAGAGTCAGGACTAATCTTACTCGGCCTTACCGGGAGTCAAGCCTATGGCACCGCGACACCATCTTCTGATAAGGACTACAAAGGCGTATTTATCGCGCCCAAAGATTATTACTTGGGGTTCAAGTCGGTCGAGCAGAAAGATAGTGGTTGGGACACCGAGCCAGGAACGGGCGATTTCTCTTATCTCGATGGCGTCAAAGACTGCGTGGTTTACGAACTCAGGAAGTTTCTGACACTCGTTGGCAACAACAATCCAAACATTTTGGAGACACTCTGGCTAGATGGCGAGTTCTACTACCACGTCTCCCCTGTAGGCGAAAAACTGCTGTCTTACCGAGAAGCATTCCTGTCACAGAAAGTGAGAGGCTCGTTTGCTGGCTATGCTTACGCACAAATCCGCCGGGTGGAAAATCATCGAAAGTGGCTTCTTAACCCTCCCTCTAGGAAGCCCGTACCCCAAGACTTTGGCTTAGACGAGAAGGACTACAAACCTCTAACCAAAAGCGAGATGAATGCTTTTTTGGAGTTCCTCTATATGCTCGTCCGTGACGCAATTGAGTTCCTAGAGCCATCGAAAGAACTCTATGAGTTGCTAGTTGAGCGTATCGACTACAAGGGAATTTTGAAACAGCACCCACTAACAGAACAACTATTGCCTAAGGTGCAAGAATACACGCGGGCGACCAACGATTTCATCCATCTGTTACACGTCTCCCAATCTTACCGCAGCGCCTTATCAGAGTGGGATGCTTACTGTCGGTGGAACCAAGGCAGAAATCCAGAACGCAAGGCACTGGAGACAAAATGCGGTTATGATGCCAAACACATGGCGCACTGCATCCGACTGCTTTGTATGGGCATTGAGGTGCTAAAAGAAGGTGTACTCAAAGTCAACCGAAACAAAGTTGGTGACGCCGGCTACCTTTTGTCTATCCGACAAGGCAATGTGGCATATGAAGAAGTTAAGGAAGTAGCTGAAAACTTGTTCCAAGAAATCCAAGGAGTCGCCACAACGTTACCCAAACAGATGGATAGAGAATTCCTCAATTCTGTTTGTGTTGAGTTGGTCGAAATGGCGTCATCTAAAGGCTGAAGTGTTAAGTATGAAGTATGAAACACTATTGACTTAGGACTATAGCGCTTCTTAGTTGCAGACACCACACCTTAAGGGCAGATAATATCGTGTCCCTACGAAAATGTATTCAACCTACATTAAGAACTGGTGCATATGTTGGATTGATAATAATTTGAGTCCATTTTAATGGACTTAAACTATTAACCAGAAACTTAAGTCTCTGGCAGGTAGACAGCGAAGTAATTATTTGATATTGAAGAAATAAATCATAATTTGCATCATGCATTTCTTCATCGGGTGTGCCGTTTGGGGTCATAAAAGTTGGATTGGTGAACTTTATCCTAAAGGAAGTCGAGCGGCGGAATTTTTAACCCTCTATTGTCAGCGCTTCACCGCAGTTGAAGGAAATACAACATTCTATGCGGTGCCCGATCGCGATACAGTAGCTCATTGGGCATCACGGATGCCAGCAGGCTTTGAATTGTGCCCAAAATTGCCGCGCCAGCTGACTCACAACGGCTTGTTGCAACCCTCAATTCCTGGTGCCTTGGAGTTTTTGGAGCAGATGCGGGGCTTGGGTAAGCACCTTGGCCCAGTCTTGGCCCAATTACCACCTAGCTACGAACCTGCTTCACTAGAAGACCTTGCTGCCTTTCTCAGCGCTTGGCCTCGGAGTGAAGCCCCCCTAGCGCTAGAAGTCCGTCATCTTGACTGGTTCAAGGAACCCCACGCTGGTCATCTCAACGCGCTATTGCAACAACTGGGGGTTGGACGAGTGTTATTGGATACCCGACCAGCCTACAGTGGATCAGCTAGCTATGGGCAGGAACCTGTGGAACCACGAAAGCCTAAAGTGCCATTGCAACCTGTTGTTACTGCCCCGTTTAGTCTGGTGCGCTTTATCACCCATCCTGAACAGAAAGTGAATCAGCCGTTTATGGAAGAATGGGTGACGTTGGTTGACCAGTGGTTGCGCTTGGGTAAGCGCATTTACTTCTTTGTCCACTGTCCAATTGAGAAGTATTCTCCCG
>DATNPI010000453.1:0-7397 GCA_036703325.1 Coleofasciculaceae cyanobacterium | reverse complement strand
TCCCCACCTTCAATCTGTTTGCTTTCTTTTAAAAGGCGGTAGTAGGTTTCCAGGAAACTGCGGATTGTCTTCCTGTAATTTGTATCGTTGTTAGGTTTTTCCTTAAAAGAGATTTTGAGTTGAGTAACGCCAGCTTGGATTAATGCTTGTTCTCCGACCAGATAGCCGAGGTCGGGATGCCAGCCAATAGCCGTGATTTGAACCTTCTTGTTATTAATCTCAAGCATCTCTGGAGGCTCGATGCTCTCCACCCTCGCCTTAGCCACAGCGGTTTCACCGTGCCCCAGATCGAATCCAATTGTTTCTAAAACTTCCATATTTATACTTTCTAATCTTTACTTGTAAGGGAAACTGAAATCTTGCTTTACCCCCCTAACCCCCCTTATTAAGGGGGGGAATAGGAATAGAAGGAGAAACTTTTCTTCTTGAGAAAAGCCAATTTCCGCCTCTTGTTCCCCCCTTACCAAGGGGGGCTAGGGGGGTAAACGACAATTGAGAACATGACTGTGCAAGATGTGAGGAAAACGCTTTGACCATGAACACTTTGGCTCTAAACACAGCCGCGACGACAGAACATCTTACTCTCTGGCCTCGGAGTACGCTGGCTCAATTACCCGGCCTCGTCGCAACAAGCGATCGCCTTTTAACAAAGCGGGAGTTATGGTCACGTAGTCTTTGGAGGAGCGATCGATACTTGGCTCGAAGTCAAAATACTCCCGCCCACTATGCTCGTCGTTTGGTCGGTAACTCTGCGATCGAATTCCCTGCTCCATCAAAATCTGTGGCAGAAGTTTAGTTAGCTCGATCGCCATCAAGGGATTCTCCAGAACTGACGCACCCATCAGCCTTTGAAGAAGATTCAATAGTTCTGGTAGCTCTTCTATTCCACTAGAATCAAGCGGTTTTTTCGCTTGTTCAGTTGAGGCGACTGCAAGGTCAATGGTGTTCAGAGCATCGGCAAGGTTATCCAGAAGGACTTTACTATCGACTTGAATGATCAGCTGCGGTGCTTCCACAGTAGAGGTAGAGTCTGAACTATTTTCCTGCTTGTCTTTATCGAGTTGGAGTACAACTTCCAATCCTACAAGTACAAACATCAGCAAGATAGCCATCCAAGCCCCTGGAGCATCTTGACTCAACGAGAACAATGAACCTAAGATGCTGATGCTGAGGAGTCCCTGTAGCACTTTCAGGATTAAGCTGTTGGAGGGAAACCGTGTGGCTTGACTACTAATTTGCCTCGTCTCTGGCTCTGAAAGCCTCGTTTCGTTGGCAGCCGTGAGAGTACCGATGGACTGCCGCAGTGTTTCCAGAAAAAAAGAAGCCAGACGTACCTGAGCTACACTCAGCTCACCAATGTACCTTTTCTCAAGATCGTCGAGTCGGTTCTGAACCAGCTTAACTACCTGCTCCGGGTTGGTCGCCTTATGGAGTTCTGTCTCAAGTTCGCTCCGTTCTGTGCCAAAAAGCGTCAATAATGTTTTCATCGCTCACCAAGACTTCAGCTTTGCTGAAAATCGGAATGATTGGGGTTCTTACTCAAGTTTCGCGTAATGGTAAGATGTTGCTCACTTAAGTTGCATATTTATCGTAAGGTCGTCACTAGTCACTAGTGATTAGCCAAAAGCTTTGTCAGATAGGAGTTTTGCTAATGACTAAGGACTAATAACTAATAACTAAAACGATTAATTAGGAAGCACTATAAACGCACAACAGCTGATTAGGTAAGTTGCTTGAGGGGGATTTTACTTAATTTCTTAGTGACAGACAGCAAGGCGAGATGCTGATGGACTACCTCTCGGGTCGCGGCCAAACTACACGCTAGGGCAACTCCCTCTTGTTCCAAGACACCTAAAATCTGATGGGGATTGTCTCGTGCAACTACGGGTAATTGGTGGAGTCCTCTTGCACCCATACGGTCCAAAGCGTCTGCGATCGCTTCATCCGGATAAGTGTACAGGATTTCTCTGGTGCAGATATCAGCCAATCGCTGACTCAGCGATTGACTAGCATGGAAGTTACTGTCCAAACGGATGAGCGATCGATTAATATCCTGCAAGGTGACAAGACCAATCAGCCGTTCGGCATCATCGACCACTAAGGCACTGCGACATTGCTCCGTCGTTAAAGCCAGAGCCGCTTCTAATACACACATTGAACTCAATAGTATTAAACTAGGCGGCTGCATCGCCTCCCCCACCGGCATTTGCTTCAAAATTTCTCGATCTAGGTTTTTCTCGACATTGAGATCGAGAGTCGCTTGAAGCCTTGGCTCCTGAGGAGGTGCTGGTTCGAGTCTCTCCATCAGCCAGACAGCAAGACCCACCGCCGCCATGAGTGGCAGAACAATGCGGTAGTCGCGTGTCATCTCAAACAATAACAATATTGATGTCAAAGGTGCCCTGACACTGCCCGCTAGAACGGCTGCCATCCCCACCATAGCGTAAGCAGGTGGTGCCGCAATGTTCACCATCCCGGCTGGGATGATTGCCGCCAGAATTTGCCCATATGTCGTTCCCAAAGCTGCCCCTAGGAACATCGCTGGGGCAAAAATGCCGCCCACCAAACCACTACCTAAACTAATCGCTGTCATCACTAGCTTGATAACCAGCAGGGTAAGCAGCAAGGGCAAGGAAAACTCAACACCCTGGAGCATCGCTTGGATTGTTTCATACCCGACTCCCAGGATTTGAGGCGCTTGCAATGCCCCTAAACCCACGCAAAAACCGCCAATTACTGGCTTTATGGGAGGTGGCAATCGTCCTAGCCAACGCAAAGCGAAAACTTCGCCCTGAAAGCAACGCCTCGCCAGTTGAGTTGCCTGGGTGTAGGTCAGGGATACTAGACTTGCCAGTAAACCCAATCCTAGGTACAGGGGTAATTCTAGGGGACTGCGGACCTCATAAGCGGGTAGTGCAAAAGCGGGTTGAGTACCTAAGCCAATCTGGGCAATCAAAGCTGCCACAACGGCTGCCAGTAGTACAACACTCACGGCTGAGGTGGCAAAGGTGGTGCCCAATACTACCTCTAAGGCAAAGAAAACACCCGCAATTGGGGCATTAAAACCAGCTGCCAGTCCCGCCGCTGCACCAGCACCTAAGAGTAAGCGATGCCGCTCTCTAGAGACTTGCAGCACCTGACCCAGCAGCATACCAATATTTCCCCCAATCTCCACATTTGGCCCTTCTGGCCCTAAGGAAGCACCAGTGCCCAGAGAAACCGCTGCTGCTACCATTTTGGTGACAGGACGCAGAGGTGATATTTCCTGGATACCTTGAGCCGCCGCAATGAGTGAGGACATACTGGGACCAAAGTCAGGTCGAGCAACGCGCATTAGCCCAACGATTAATCCTCCAACAGTGGGAACACAGGCTAAAGTCCAGGCACCCCAAACGGAAATGAACCCCATCAAGTCTCTCAGCATCCAGGTGTGGATTAGCTGAATTAACCAGTGAAAGGTAACACTGCCCATTCCTGTACTGACGCCAATTACGACAGCCAGGATTAGTACAACGGTTTCCGGTGAGGGTTGTAAACGATTGAGAACGCGGGTGAGACGGTTGAACGGTACAGCGAGTGAAGACGGGTGCGGCTGTAGCACCTTGGAGGAGGGGATGGCAGTCATTGAGGGGCGGCAGGAGGGAGAATTAGAAAATGTTTAAATTTTGTTTCATTTTCATTGTGATTGATTTAGTAGTAAATTGACTTAGGTAAAATGACCTGACATTACTACTAAAAGACAGCACCCGATAAGCTGGGACTTGTGTGCAACGGATGTGAAGCTGAAAAACCAGCTTTTTCCAATTTTCTCAGCAATCCAACCCGCCACGCTTGTTGACACGAGAAGCTTTAACACGCGCTCGTTGCCCATGAAGGGTTCACAGTCGTGATAGTTGTGAGCTTGTCGTTTACTGTTTTCCTAGTTGTTGCCTAGGAGCAATCGAAGCGTTAGCGCTCTGCTCCTAGTTCCGACGCTTCGGCAACGACTACCTCTGGGCGAACGCCAACGGAGCGGCTCTGGAGGAGCTAGCATACCGAAAAGAGCTTATCGTGCCAAGTACATTGAACCTAGCTTTATTAGTGATTCCAGCACTGTACCACCTTAGCCGAGCAGCTCCGAAGGAGCTAGCTGAGCCTTTTGGCTAGCGTTAGTGAAGCGGGGCGAGGCTTGAAACCAATTTAATTAGTGGAGCGATTGCGAGGCGAAGCTCTTTAGCTCCGTAAGAGCTACTTCGCGCCTGCTATCCTTCTGGGAACGCCAAAGGCGATCGCAAACGATTAGCGCCGCTACATCGCTATCTTAACTCAAGAACTGTGTGACTCTACATGAACAAGGCAAGCGGTTGGCTCCGCTTCTCACTTTCCCTCTGTCCCACGTCTACAAAGTGCAATTTCGGGTAATCAACATTAACTGACAACCCCCTGAAGCTGGTACTTTGGAAGAATTTCAGAGACTACTATAACTATTAGCCCTGGAGAGAAGTCCACGATACCCAGGGGATATCTATGCTGAAGGTAGCTGTTGGTCACAGTAACGATCCCGATTCCCAATCAGCGATCGATGAGGTTCTAGAGCAATGTATCAGCTCTTTAGCAGGAGAAATCCCAAAAGCTGGTCTCCTTTTTGCAGCGATCGACTTTAATCATGCCCTGATCCTGCAACAAATTCATCAAGCTTTTCCAGGCATTGAGTTAATTGGCGGAACAACCGATGGGGAAATTTCCTCAGTTCTTGAGTTTCAGCAGGACTCCCTTACTTTAATGGTGTTTTGCTCAGACGAAATAAAAATCAAAGCAGGACTCGGGCGCGAGGTTTCAAAGAATCCAGTTGAAGCAACAAGGCTTGCTGTTGAGCAAGCACAAGAAAGCAACACCACCAAGGCTCAGTTGTGTTTGACTGTTCCAGAAGGATTCAAAGCCAGTGGAGTCTCGATTTTGGATGGTTTAAGGCGAGCCATTGGGCAAACCGTGCCTATCATTGGTGGGTTAGCCGCCGATCACTGGAGATTTCGAAGGACTTATCAATTCTTTGGATCGGAAGTCTTGAGCGATGCTGTGCCAATCCTAATCTTTTCTGGAGCATTACTGTTTTCTCACGGTCTAGCAAGTGGTTGGCATCCCATTGGTAAAAAGAACAGAGTTACTAAGGTCAATAAAAACATTGTCTATGAAATTGATGACAAACCCGCTTTAGATTTTTATCGTCATTATTTTGGTGAGCTTCCTCCTTCAGCTGAATATCCCTTAGCCGTCTTTGATTTAGAAGAGAAGCATTTTTATCTAAGAGCTGCCAATGTTTTTGATCGGGATTCAGGTAGCATCACCTTCTTTGCAGATATCCCTAAGCAAGCCGTTATCCAAATCGCCGAGACAACTCGTGAAGATATCCTGGCAGCGTCTCAATCATCGATTATGGAAGCCTTAGAGACCTATCCAGGACATGAGCCAGAGGCAGCTCTATTGTTTTCCTGTGCAAGTCGTAGGAAAATCCTCGGCACACGAACTAAGGAAGAGTATCAGATTGCCAAAAACTGTCTTACCAAGGCTTTGCCAACCTGTGGTTTTTATAGCAGTGGAGAGATTGCACCCTTAGAGCGAAGCGGTCAAACTGAATTTCATAACAAAACTTTTGTGACGTTGCTTCTGGGCACAAAATGAGAGCTGATGGAACTTGAAGAGTACGAACAAAGACTTAAGGAACTTGAAAAAGCCAATCGAATTCTTCAGAAAAAGCTGGAACGCTCTGAAGCAGACCGCATCGACTTAGAGGAGACTAATGACAAGAAGCAAGCTTTGCTCAAAAGGGTGATCTATGAACTAGAGAAGTCAAAAACAACCCTAGAGGAAAAGAGTCAGGCTCTAGAGCAAGCGCTTAAAAATCTCCAAGCTATGCAAGCCAAACTAGTGGCATCAGAAAAAATGTCTGCCCTAGGTGTTTTGGTGGCGGGTGTTGCTCACGAAATTAACAATCCTGTCAACTTTATTTATGGTAATCTGATTCACGCTCAGAAATACACCCAAGACTTACTGCAACTGGTGCAACTCTATCAGCACCACTATCCCAATCCTACTAACGAAATCCAGGAGGCGATCGCAGCAATCGAACTCAATTTTTTGAGCGAAGATCTGATTAAACTCCTGAACTCCATGAATGTAGGAACTGAGCGGATTCGCGAGATTGTCAAATCTCTGCGAACCTTCTCCCGCTTGAATGAAGCCGAATACAAAGTAGTAGATATCCACGAAGGTCTTGATAGTACCTTAATGATTCTGCATAACCGATTGAAAGCTAAATCGGATCATCCCGGCATTGAGGTTCTCAGAGAGTACGGACAACTGCCTCTCGTCGAGTGCTGCCCCGGTCAACTGAATCAGGTTTTCATGAATATCCTAAGCAATGCAATTGATGCTTTGGACGAGAAAATAAGCAATGAGAAAAAGGCAATAGGTAATCAGGACAAAGCTTTCCTATCACCTATCGCCTTAAATTCTACACAGACGCTACCCTACGGGAACCCCTACTCTACGCGCTACGCCCATGCTGCACAAACGGGTTCTCCTCCAGAGTACGGGGAATGCATGAGCCTATCGCCTACTATCACCATTTCCACAGAGGTGCTTCAGGATAACTGGGTCGCAATTCGGATTGCTGACAATGGGTTAGGAATGAATGAGGAAGTTGCCTCGAAGTTGTTTGACCCTTTCTTCACCACCAAACCTGTGGGCAAAGGTACGGGGTTGGGGCTATCCATCAGTTACCAGCTTGTGGTGGAAAAGCATGGTGGCAAAATGCAATGCAATTCAGCACCAGGCCAAGGGGCAGAGTTTGTGATTCAGATTCCTGTGCAGCAGTCAATTCGCAAAGCCAACACTTCTTGACATCCTCCCCCGTTAACCCTCAATGGGTATAACGAACGTCTCTAATTTAACTCAAGGTATCAGGACTCACGTCCAGACGCCCATTGATCTCGCCATTTCACAGTTCCTTCACTGGCAATAACCCAGCGACGAGCAACCAGGTTTTCCCGCAATGGGGACTGACCTTCACGCCACATCGCATACTTATAAGCAATCAGCTTTCCAGCACTTTCATTAAAGGGAATTTCCCCAAACCAAGTGTTGGTATTGATATATTCCAATGGGTAAGCTTTAGCGATATCCCAATTACCTAATTCTGGACAATCTCCTGTTACCACAACGACTTCCCCTGGCTGCGTTTCGACACCATTGAGTTGTACCCGCACAATGGTTTGCCCCTTGATTCGTTCCCCAACGTGACTAATGACAATTACTTCCTTGGAGTCTAGTTCTAAATCATGTAAATGCCCATCTACGACTTCATATTTACGTCGCGATAAGACATCAGTATGCTCTCCATCAGGTAACTCTGTCTCAAC
>DATNPI010000440.1:0-4132 GCA_036703325.1 Coleofasciculaceae cyanobacterium | reverse complement strand
TCCCAAGATTGGCGAAAAACTATCTCTTGTAAGTCGTTTAAAGACTCCTTACCAAGAATTGCCTTTAGGATAGCCAAGGCTTCTTCGAGCGTCATTTGTTATCAAAGTATCAACTTAAATTTAAAAAGTAAGTAACTTTTTAATACTTACTTAGTTATATCAGACGAAAGCTTATCCAACTCAGAATCGGATTAGCGCTGGTCTACAAACCTTATCCTGTCAGGTAAACTTCTCAAAATCTATACGGTTAATTTACCAGTTTTAGGTGGGATAATACGGTTATATTAGTTACTAACCTCAACTTATAACTTTTAATAACTGACAAGAATTAGAGAACTTTATTAATATTTCATCAAGGTTGTTAACGAATCAAAAAACAACAACCGACCTGGAAATTTAGTGCATTGGAATCATTTAAATTATGACTACTACTTTACAGAGACGCGATCGCGCCAATCTGTGGGAACAGTTTTGTAATTGGGTTACTTCAGTCGATAACCGCCTGTATGTAGGCTGGTTTGGCGTGTTGATGATTCCCACCCTGCTGACTGCAACCACCTGTTTCATCATCGCCTTCATCGCTGCACCCCCCGTTGACATCGACGGCATCCGCGAACCGGTTGCTGGTTCCCTACTGTATGGCAACAACATCATCTCTGGTGCAGTTGTTCCTTCCTCTAATGCCATTGGTTTGCACTTTTACCCAATTTGGGAAGCGGCTTCCTTGGATGAGTGGCTCTACAACGGTGGCCCCTACCAGCTTGTTATCTTCCACTTCCTCATCGGCGTATTCTGCTACATGGGTCGTGAGTGGGAACTCTCTTATCGCTTGGGGATGCGTCCTTGGATTGCGGTAGCTTACTCCGCTCCTGTGGCGGCAGCTACGGCTGTGTTCTTGATTTACCCCATCGGACAAGGCAGCTTCTCTGATGGTATGCCTCTAGGCATCTCCGGAACATTCAACTTCATGTTTGTGTTCCAAGCCGAACACAACATCCTGATGCACCCGTTCCACCAACTCGGTGTAGCTGGTGTGTTTGGCGGTGCCTTGTTCAGCGCCATGCACGGTTCTCTCGTTACCTCTTCTCTGGTGCGAGAAACTAGCGAAACCGAGTCCCAAAACTACGGTTACAAGTTCGGTCAAGAAGAAGAAACCTACAACATTGTGGCTGCTCACGGTTATTTCGCTCGCCTAGTTGGGCGGACGAACGAGATTATCTTGGGAACTAGAGCGAATAGTCGTACTCTTCACTTCTTGCTTGCAGCTTGGCCTGTTGTTGGCATCTGGTTCACCGCCTTGGGTATCAGCACGATGGCGTTCAACCTCAACGGGTTTAACTTCAACCAGTCAGTTCTTGACTCTGAAGGTCGTGTAATTAGTACTTGGGCTGATGTGCTGAACCGGGCAAACCTAGGGATGGAAGTGATGCATGAACGAAATGCTCACAACTTCCCCCTCGACCTAGCTGCGGGTGAGGCTGTACCAGTAGCACTTGAGGCTCCTGCCATTCACAGCTAAGGTCATCCTCCTCTAAATTTCAGTTTTGTAATGTGGTTGTCAGGCGCTCCTTATTGGGGCGCTTTTTCTTTGCCAATGTTAGAGCCAGCCTTAACAATACATTGTGGTTAATAATCTCAAAAACCCTGATTTTCAGGGACACGAATATGGGATACTCGCTTCGCACCCTTTCATAAACTCCCTTGGCTTACGACAACGTCTGCCGCTACCTTGCAGCAGAGTATCCAGCTCCTTTTGTACGCTGGCTACTCGATGTTGATGCGATCGCAATTCAGCCTCTGCCAACTGAATTGCGAATTGACCCGATTCGCTCCGATGCTCTCTATTTCCTTCCAGAACGGCAGCAAATCCTGCACCTGGAATTTCAAACATTGCCCACCTCAGTTCCCGCTCTCCCCTTTCGGATGCTCGATTACTGGGTCAGGCTGTACCGAGAATACGAATGTCCCATTGAGCAGGTTGTCATTTTTTTGAAGGAGACCAACTCAGAGGCGGTCTATGTAGAGCAATTCGCCTTCGGTAGAACTATCCATCCCTATCGAGTGGTACGTTTGTGGGAACAAGACCCTGCACCCCTGCTGGCAAGTCCAGCGCTGCTACCGCTTGCTGTTTTGGCTCAAACCGACTCTCCCGAAGTTCTACTAGAGCAAGTTGCGGAGCAGATCGATATGATTGAGGAGCCAGAGCAGCAACAGAACATTTCTGCCTGTGTCGAGTTACTGGCACGCCTGAAGTTTGAGAAAAATTTCATCCAGCAATTTCTGAGGGAGGAGCTTATGCGGGAATCTCCGCTTTATCAAGAAATCCTACAAGAGGGTGTGCAACAAGGACTGCAACAAGGATTGCAGCAGGGAAAGCAACAAGGAAAGCAGGAAGAAGCAGTAGCAATTGTTCTACGCCTACTCCTGCGCCGGCTTGAAACCGTTGAGCCTGAGTTGCAATTGCGGATTCAGCAGCTATCCAGTACTCAGATAGAAGAATTAGCTGAAGCCCTGTTAGATTTCTCCACTAAAGAAGACTTATTACTTTGGTTGGAGACTCATCGCTCTCCCCAAGACGATGAGTTGAACTAATTAAAGTTCACTTGGAGCCACTGCCTAAGACGAAAAGACTGAGGAGAGTGCCAGCGTTCCAAAGACCGTGAAGGAGCATGGAAGCGAGGAGATTGCGCGATCGCGAATACACTACCCCCAAAACCATCCCCAACGTTGCTAGCGGTAGCACTTCCGAGAGGCTGAGGTGAGCGATCGCAAATAGCAAACTACTAGCAACAATTGCGCCCCACACTGGCATATAACGAGTCAAGGACGGCAACAAGAACCCCCGGAAAATAATCTCCTCAAACACTGGTGCCGCCACACATGCCGTTAAGAAAAATACCGCTAGAGCCACACTATCCCGTCCCTCTAAAGCTAAGGGCAGAATTGGGTTACTACCGCCCTGTCCTTGCCACAACTGCTGGTTAATAAGCGATACCAAAATCACTAAGGGCAGTGCTACAAAATAACCTCCCAGTCCCCAGAGAATCCAGTTGCTACGCAACTTAAAGCGAAACCAATCATCTGGCAATGGCAAAAAGGGTTTGATCGAAAGGTAGAGAACCAATAGACCACCAGATGCCAGTAGCAGGTAGCTAAACAATACATAAAACGCCTTCATCCGCACAGTGAAACTGGCTGGGTTTACTCCAAACGAGCTAAATAACAGTGGTAGGAGTATGTAGGGTAGTACAAATTGACCGACAAAGAAAAACCCCAGGATGAGTACTTGCCAAACTATTTCTGCATCCCAAGGTGTCTCCCAAGGGACATCGCCATTGGTAGCCAGGAGCGATCGCTCGCCTTGAAGCAGCCGTTGACCTAATAAAAACAGTAAGATTACAACACCCAATAGACCACCAAACCCTGGTATTCCCCCAATCAGCGCTAACTTCAAAATCGCTTGCTCTGCAATCTCTTGTTCTTTGGTTTGGAGGGACAGCAGAGCATCCTGACGCTGCTGCAATTGATACAGTTTGCTCAAACCGCGATAGCGGAACCAGCTATCTAAGTTTTTTTGAATTTGTTGCTCTGCATCCGGTAGCAGACGCGGTGGTTCACTCCACAACCCAGTTAATACCGCTGCCGTCTGTACCAATGATTTCTCAGGTGCAGACCCGACATCTTTCGCTCCTTGAGTGGTAAGCTCAGTCCAGGTTGTAATCGCCGCGTCTACTTCTCCGTGTTGAGCTCGGAGAATTCCCAACCGCAAATCTAGTTCATCAATCAACTTGTCTACCAGAGCATATGACTGTTGCAACTGCTGCTGTTTCTGGGAAGAAGCCGGGGAATCAGCAATAGGAGAGAGTTGCAGCTGCGGTTTGGCGTCACCGGTTGATACAGCTACCTCTTTAGAGGAAAGTTCTTGGAGTTGGGCAGCAATTTTTGTCTGAGTTGTCTGGGCCGATTGACGCGCTTCTTCATACTGTTTTTGGGCAGTTTTGAGTGGTTCAGTGCCAATCAAAGCGTTACGGGCCGCTGTCAAATCCGTTGTTGACTCTTGGGGTGTTGCCCCATCAGTGTTTTTGCCCTGCCACTCTGAAGCATGAAGCAGTAGATTTGTTTGGTAAAGTCC
>DATNPI010000408.1:0-4414 GCA_036703325.1 Coleofasciculaceae cyanobacterium | reverse complement strand
AGCTTGCCTCCAACACGCGCCTGGTTTGTGGCTCTCCAGAGTATTTCCAGCAGCACGGCTTCCCGAAACATCCAGATGATTTAGCGCATCATAATTGCTTGTTGTTTGCTTATTCCACGGGGTATGACATTTGGCGATTCAAGCGAGATACGGAGGTTTGTGAGATTAAAGTCAGTGGTTCTCTGGTCGCCAACAATGCTGAGGTAATCCGCCAGGTTTGTTTGGATGGTGCGGGTTTGATTCTGATGCCAACTTGGTTGATTGGTGGAGATATTCGAGTTGGAAGGTTGCAAGCTGTACTGACTGATTTCCAGGTGCATCCCCAAGCTGACATGGATATGGGGATTTACGCGCTTTATATGCCGAATCGCAGGCATTCGCTGCGGGTTAAAACGTTTATCGAGTTCCTGATGAAACGATTTGGGAATCCGCCTTACTGGGATGCGATCGCTACAATCTAAGCAAGAAACTTATCAATATCTGAAAGTCTCCTATGGCTACTGCAATCATTAGCAGTGAAGGACAAACCACTATTCCTCAGGAAATCCGCGAATTGCTGGGCTTACAGTCAGGCGATCGCATCGACTTTATTGTAGAAGCAGACGGCAGGGTTTACTTGCAGATGGATGACCGTAGCACTGTGTAAAAAAGCTTCTACACAGAGAGCATAATGCTCTTTGACATCCGCCAGCTTCCTCTTTAATTCCCGTTGAGTTGCTTCAATACGGGTTAACTCCTTCTCTGTCACAATAGATGTGAAACTATGAGCAAGGAGAGAGCCGCCTTCTTTACTCTGAAAGACTTTGATATCCATTGGATTGTCCAGTCCCTTTCCTTGCAAGGGGCGGTATCCGTGCCGTTGCTATCAGAGGCAGCGAGATTAGAACTTCTGCAAGAGGCTAGTAGCTACTGCCACGTAGATGAAACTGGGCTGGTTGGCACTGGCGATCGCATCGTCAAAAAAGAGTACAGTTCGTTTAGGGAGTTTCCAGAATCATCGTTGTATAGGAGCCTCATGGCTGAGTTTCAAGCACTAATGGATGAAGCTCTGTTGACGAAAGCAAACTATCCCTTCACTACTCCCTTGCAATTCAATTCGATGGTGTTGCAACGTTATGAACCAGGACAACTGGGGATTACCCCCCATCGAGACCGTTATAGTGCTATCAACCTGGTCTGTATTTTCAACATCAGCGGACAGGGGGAATTTTACCTGTGCGGTGACCGGATGGGGACTAACTCTTTCGAAATTGATACCACTCCAGGCAATGTCATCTTCTTGAGAGCGCCTGGTTTCTTAGAGTCTGATGAACGTCCGTTTCACTACGTCACTAATATTCGGTCAACTCGATACAGTTTTGGTTTGAGACAGAGAGTTTCTCAATCATCTTGAAAAGTTTTGTTAAATTAACTGGTCGCCACCCATACCCACAAACCCCTTATCCTCAACTCTAGATATGCCTATCACCCAAAAATCCTGGCTATGGGTAGAAGAGAGAGTCTAGTCGGATAGATAACGTGTAAAAGTTAAGCGTTCAAAACTGACTTATGGCAACTCCACAATCCCCCGATACCAGACCGACAGACTTAGAAACACCTGGAGATGTTGATACGCCGGATACACCTATTCCAGCATCCCCTGATCTCCCAACCGACCCTGTTACAGATTTTCCGATGTCGGAGTTAGAAGCGACTGAGGATCGCGAATCAGTTTCCGATGTCGAACAAGCAATAGCTGAGGGATCGCGAATCACCAGAGAATACCAAGCAGTACAGACTGATACCTCAACCGATGCAGACACTTTGAGAGAGCAGGCTATATCCGATTCTCACGCAAGAGACGATTTGCAAGACAAGCAGGATACACAAGAGGATCGGCTTGTCGCTGAAGATGAAGATACTTCTTCTGACATAAAGCAAGGCACTGAAATTCGCATTTCTGGTGAGCTTTGACATCCTCCACCCTGGCTTCCAGAGGCTTCCCACAAGGAAGAGGGTAGTTGACCAGAAGTTTACAAGAAAGGCAGAGGTACGAGGGCAGAGGACAGAAGGAAAGAAGTATTGATAAAAACTTTAGTTGTGGGTAAGACAGCCCAGTCTAAAAGAAAACGTATTTTGAGGCGCATAGCGCCAGAAATACGGCGTCCTTATTTCAATCCCACGTTTAAGAACGTGGGTTACCATCTGCCATTTGCCTCCTGCCCTCTGCCTTCTAAACGCTAGGAATCCCCTACTTGGAAATGAACCACGCCAAGGCTTCACGAGCGATCGCTCCTGGAACTGTATGAAACCCGTTGAACTCCCGGTACAGCAATTCATATCCCGCCCGTTGTAGCTGCGGCACAATCCTTCGGCTGCATCGGTCGATCGCCAGCACAGGGTCCCATTTTCCGTGTGAAATGAACATTCGCGGCTTACTCTTTTGGGCTGCGGGAGCCATGAACCCTGGTGAAAAGGCGATAACGTGGGTGAATAAATCGCCGTTGGTGATACCGAGTGAAAGCGCATAGGAAGCACCATCGGAGAAGCCTTCTACGGCTATGTGTGTAGGGTCTATGGCGTAGCGGCTGAAGGTCTGTGCTAATGCTCGGTCGATGAAGGCGACATCGGGACCATACCCACCTCTGATTACATCCCACGTTCGGTTGCGCGAGTCTACTGACAGGAGAATGAGTCCATTTTTATCAGCAAGGTTGCGGAATGGAAGCAGTCCATTACTGGCGTTCCCGCCTGCGCCATGCATCATTAGTACTAGTGGTGCGGGTTGATTGGCTCGGTACCCTTTGGGGACGTAGAGGCATCCATCGCGATCGCTTTGAGCAGTGCCATCAGAGCGATCGCCATTCAGTCCCAATGGTTGCAGTCCGAGAGGCGCTGTTCCAGTTGGTTTCGTCGGACGTGCTAACAAACGCCCTTCTGTGAGTGCATCCTTACTCGGTTTTTGGAAGAAGCTCATCAATGCACTCCTTGAACTATGAGTGGTAGCAGCTTCTGGACGGATGGTTAACCAATAGCTGCCATCTCCTTCACGCTAGCTAGATGAGTCAAGTAACTTCCTCTTTCTATAGGTAAGATTGGCGCAGTCTCAGTGCATGTACGATACTCAATACATCATGAGTCCACTTGGGAAGGATTAACGTCATCGCAATTTCTTCCACCGTGTGAATAATGCCCACAGCGATCGCAAGACTCAGTGTCAATCCTCCATAACCAAAACCGAATAGAGCGATCGTGGCAACAAACAGACTGACTCCCCAGGCTTTGGCTGAATACGTATGATAGCAGGCGGGTTGACCGTATTTGGCTAAATTGATGACCCACCAAATCAATTGGATGCCCACTACCGCACTCAAGGGATTAGAGAAGGCGATAACTACATCAGGATGCACCAAAAAGGCACTGATTCCAACGCAAAGATACAGGCAGACATCAGCCCAACTATCTGCCCTTCTCAGGGAAGCTGTGCTAACACCCAGACGGCGTGCGATGACACCATCAAAGATATCTGAGAGAAAAGCTGCTACAAATCCAACAATGAACCAGGCATTTGTCTTGCCGTCGATCGCATTGAGTAGTAGCAATGGTCCTATGAAAAAGCGGAGGATGACCAGTGCGGCAGGAAGACATTGAATCAGTGCCACTAACAGTGAGCGAGAGCTTCTGGTTTGAGCAATTTCACTTGTGTCGTTCATAAGTCCTTTCGCATGAGCGCTTCGATTACCCTGAGTTTTGCCGTAATCCGCTTCCTATGGGGCTGTTTGTGACCAGTTTCCTTGAAAGTCTACTCAGTTGTCTTCAAAAACCTGGGTTTAGAGTAGTGGTGACTTGAGCCTTGGTAGGACAGTTGGGAGATTGGCACAAGCTTCACGCAGCAACTACACTCTCACTAAGACCTCTTGGAAAATAGGAAATTTGAAATTAGCTATAACCAAGACCGGGCGAATGGAATTCGCGTCTACACAAACGAAGTCCGCCTTCGCGGACTGAGGAAAAACCAAGAATTTTAAACCCGCCCTTCACTGCGTTCGAGGGTAAACTTCGGCGGGTTTTGTTTGTATAGCTGCGGTTTCAACCGCCAAGCTACCCACTAGGCAGTTCCCAATCAGAAAACACCGATTTATTCCGGTGGTGAAATGCTTGATTTCTAACGTAGTTAGCCACAGTAGCAATATCGTTATGGCTGACAGTAAATGCTCCATAGCTGCCTTGCCATTTGAAGAATTCACTAGGATTGATTTTATGAGTAATTAAATGAGAGGAGCTACCCTTAACATTCTTGATTAGGTCAGACACGATCAAAGTCGGTGGAATCCTTGTCAATAAATGTACATGCTCTGCAATACCACCAATAGCAATTACCGTGCCTCCTAATTGATGGCACTGCCCAATAATTGATGCATAGATAACTTCCTGA
>DATNPI010000486.1:0-8030 GCA_036703325.1 Coleofasciculaceae cyanobacterium | reverse complement strand
GTTAAGTCGTGGGTTGATGGATATGAGCTATCAAAAAATAGCTTTTCTTCTAAGAGGGAGCGTTCTTCTTCCGAAAGAGATAAGATGACTTTTACTAGTGATTCAACAAGTTTAGTATTCATATTCAGTGTCAAATATTTTGCCACATCAACTATACAATCTCTTCTGCTCCAAAATAGGTAATAGCAGATCTTATATCTTCTAAACTCAGTGGAGAATACTCTTGAACAATTTCCTCAAACGTCAATCCTTCAGCAAAATTATCGAGGATAACTGACACCATAATGCGTGTCCGTTTGATACATGGTTTGCTGTGACACACTCTGGTATTTATGCCAATGCGTTCTTGCTAGTTTGTCATTGTTCTGATCACTTACAACATAGGCTTATTGTAGGCGATCGCTCTGTTAACTGGCTTCATCGTTAATCCAGCGTAGGGATAGAAAATTTGACAAAAGACCATAAGAGATTCCCTGCCTTAACAAAGAAAATTTCATTTTTCTCCTAGGCGTCGTCACACTTCTATGAACATTTACTTAGCACTCGAATTTAGCGTTGAGCAAACATCACCACTTTTTGTATGGTAAAAATTTGCCAGACATAATCACTTTCACTCGCTCCCCTTTAGGGTCTTCTTCTTTTTCAATGTCCAAAGTAAAATCAATCGCACTCATAATACCATCACCAAACTTCTCGTGAATGACGGCTTTCATTGGCATTCCATAAACTTGCATTATCTCGTAGAAACGATAAATGAGTGGATCAGTGGGGACAACTGGACCAAGACCTTTCACCGGATATTCACTCAATTCTTTCACATAACTCGCATCCAGCCCTAATGCTTCAACTAATAACTTCGCCTCTTCCTCTGAAGCACTAGCTTGACGGTAAATAACAGATGCAATCCATACCTCATCACGTCCCAAAATTTTTTCCAAATCCGCAAAGGTCAGTCCCTTTTCTTTTTTAGTAGTTAAAAGCTTTTGAGTGATTTCAGGAATGGACACTGGAAAACTCCTGCAGTTAAATATTAGTTCTTTTGTAGAAAAAGTTTATCGCTTTTTCACAGCTTATTGTCTCATAAGCTTGGTTTGAAAACATGAAAATACCCAGGACATACGGAATCAATACTAAACGCTGTATTCTCAGATGCGTTAAGAGAAAATTTCACATCTATGTGAGGTGGGCATCTTGTCCGGCCATAAATTAGGACGGGCGTCTCGCCCGTCCCACAAGAAAAGTAGTGTTACAAAAAAATCCCCCACTCTATGGTGGGGGATTTTATTTACTTACCTACAGCTACTTATTCAGTCAACTCATTAACCAAACTTACCAGCAGTAGAGGCAATGAGGAAGGCTGCGTAGGTGAGGATGTAGCCAACTGTAAAGTGAACTAGACCCGTCAACCAACCTTGGACGATGGACAGAGCAACGGGCTTGTCTTTCCAGCGAACCAGGTTCGCCAAAGGAGTACGCTCGTGTGCCCAAACCAGTGTTTCAATCAACTCTTGCCAGTAACCTCTCCAAGAGATGAGGAACATGAAGCCGGTTGCCCAAACAAGGTGTCCGAAGAGGAACATCCAACCCCATACAGCTAGGTTATTCATGCCGTAAGGGTTATAGCCGTTGATCAACTGAGCGGAGTTAGCCCAGAGGTAATCACGCAGCCAGCCCATGAGGTATGTAGAAGACTCGTTGAACTGAGCTACGTTACCTTGCCAAATGCCTAGATGCTTCCAGTGCCAGTAGAAGGTGACCCAACCAACGGTGTTGAGCGCCCAGAAGATGGCGAGGAAGAAGGACTGTTCCCAAGCGGAAGTTTGGCAGGTACCACCCCGACCTGGACCGTCACAGGGGAAGGTGAAACCGAAATCCTTTTTGTCAGGCATCAACTTGGTACCACGGGCATCCAACGCACCCTTCACACAAATTAGGACAGTTGTGTGTATAGCCAGGGCGAAGGCGTGGTGTACTAAGAAGTCACCAGGACCAATGGTCAAGAACAGGGAGTTGGTGCCATTGTTGATAGCATCCAGCCAGCCTGGTAAGTAGGGAGCGCCAGCCAAGGAAGCAGCGCTATCAGGATTGGACAGTAGGGTGTTTAAACCGTACAGCACTTTACCGTGAGACGCCTGAACGAACTGTGCAAACACAGGCTCAATCAGGATTTGCTTTTCGGGTGTACCGAAGGCAACAACTACGTCGTTGTGGACGTACAGACCCAAGGTGTGGAAGCCCAAGAATAGGGATACCCAGCTCAAGTGCGAGATAATCGCTTCTTTGTGCTTCAGTACGCGGTCGAGTACGTTGCCCTTATTTTGATCTGGGTCGTAGTCACGCACCCAGAAAATTGCAGCGTGGGCGAAAGCACCGACCATGAAGAACACAGCGAGGTACTGGTGGTGGGTGTACAGACATGCCTGGGTTGTATAGTCCTTAGCCATGAAGGCGTAGGGAGGCAGGGCGTACATATGCTGCGCCACCAAGGAAAGAGCAGTACCCAGTGCTGCCAGGTGTATGGACAACTGGAAGTGTAGGGAGTTGTTATATGTGTCGTACAGTCCTTGGTGAGGCAGGTTGAACTGACCTTCTGTTTGGATGCCAAAGAAGTTCTTGGCGTTCAGCATTTCTTTGATGCTGTGACCGATACCGAAGTTGGTACGGTACTGGTGACCAGCGATGATGAAGATAACCGCGATCGCCAAGTGGTGGTGAGCCATATCAGTCAGCCACAGGGACTGAGTCTGAGGATGGAAGCCACCCAAGAATGTCAGAATCGCAGTTCCTGCACCTTGAGATGTACCGAACAGATGGTTCGCAGTGTCGGCGTTAGCAGCGTAAACGCCCCAGTTACCAGTAAAGAATGGTCCCAATCCTTCTGGGTGAGGTAGGGTGGTCAGGAAATTATCCCAACCTACGTGCTGTCCGCGAGATTCGGGGATAGCAACGTGAATCAAGTGACCAGCCCAAGCCAAAGAACTCACACCGAACAAACCAGCCAAGTGGTGGTTCAAGCGAGGTTCAGCACTCTTGAACCAAGCCAAGCTAGGACGGTACTTAGGCTGCAAGTGCAACCAACCAGCAAACAGGAACACTGCTGCCAAGATGAGGAGGAACACTGATCCTTGGTACAGGTCATTGTTCGTCCGCATCCCGATGGTGTACCACCAGTGGTAAACACCAGAGTAAGCAATGTTAACTGGATAGTTAGCGCCGCCTTGGGTAAAAGCTTCTACTGCTGCTTTACCGAAGTGGGGGTCCCAAATCGCGTGGGCGATTGGGCGAATATGAAGAGGATCTTTAATCCACTGTTCAAAGTTGCCTTGCCAAGCTACGTGGAACAGGAGGCTGGATGCCCACAGGAAGATAATTGCCACATGACCGAAGTGAGTTGCGAAAATCCTTTGGTAAAGATTTTCTTCTGTCATGCCATCGTGGCTTTCAAAATCATTTCCCGTAGCCATCGCATACCAGATCCGACGCGTAGTCGGGTCCTGTGCGAGATCCTGGCTAAATTTTGGATATTTCGTTGCCATAGGTTTGATAAATTCTCTGACCTTCAGCCATCACATTCTTAAAGTTCTGAGTTGGTGAGTTCTGAGTTCTGAGTTTTCAAATCAAAACTCAAAACTCAAAACTCATGACTCATCAAGCTGATTTTTAGCCCAGTGAAATGATTCGTGCGTGGAAGAACGCCCAGGTAGTCACAATTCCTCCCAAGAGGAAGTGAGCCACCCCAACAGCCCGACCCTGAATGATGCTTAGAGCGCGAGGCTGAATTGACGGTGCTACCTTTAGTTTATTATGTGCCCAAACAATCGACTCAATGAGTTCTTGCCAGTAGCCTCGACCACTGAACAGGAACATCAAGCTGAATGCCCAGACAAAGTGAGCTCCCAAGAAGAGCAGACCATAAGCTGATAGCGCACTGCCGTAGGAGTTAATCACTTGTACAGCTTGTGCCCATTGGAAATCACGCAACCAGCCGTTAATTGTGATGGCACTTTGGGCAAAGTTACCGCCGGTGATGTGGGTCACAACACCATCTGAGTCTACCGTTCCCCAGACATCTGATTGCATCTTCCAGCTAAAGTGGAAAATTGCAATTGAAATGGTGTTGTACATCCAGAATAAACCGAGGAACACGTGGTCCCAACCAGATACTTGACAGGTACCGCCACGACCAGGACCATCGCAGGGGAACCGGAAGCCCAAGTTCATCTTGTCTGGAACCAGACGAGAAGAGCGAGCAAACAGGAATCCCTTGAGCAGAATCAGCACGGTGACATGAATTTGGAAGGCGTGAATATGGTGGATCAAGAAGTCCGCCGTACCCAGAGCAATCGGCATCATTGCCACTTTGCCGCCTACTGCGAGGATACCACCGCCGAAGGCATAGCTAACTGGTTCTAGTGCATTAGGCGCGGTTGCACCAGGAGCGACCGTGTGTAGGTTTTGCACCCACTGGGCAAACACTGGCTGCAACTGAATTGCCGTATCCGAGAATGTATCTTGGGGACGACCCAAGGCACGCATCGTATCGTTGTGTACATACAGTCCAAAGCTGTGGAAGCCCAGGAACATACATACCCAGTTCAAGTGAGAGATGATTGCATCTCTGTGACGAAGTACTCGATCCAGCAAGTTGTTCTGGTTCACCACCGGATCGTAATCCCGCACCATAAAGATGGAAGCGTGAGCGGCTCCACCAACGATAAAGAAGCCACCAATCCACATATGGTGTGTGAAGATGCAGAGTTGGGTAGCGTAGTCAGTTGCCAAGTACGGATACGGAGGCATCGCGTACATATGGTGCGCCACGATGATGCTCAGCGAACCTATCATGGCAAGGTTGATTCCCAACTGAGCGTGCCAAGATGTGGTGAGGTTTTCGTAGATACCTTTGTGACCGTCACCAGTGAAGGGACCTTTGTGGTTTTCCAGAATCTCTTTGATGCTGTGACCAATACCCCAGTTGGTACGGTACTGGTGACCAGCAATGATGAACAGGACGGCGATCGCCAAATGGTGATGAGCAATGTCCGTCATCCACAACCCGCCTGTGACTGGGTTCAGACCGCCCTTGAAGGTCAGGAAGTCCGCATACTGACCCCAGTTCAACGTCCAGAAAGGCGTTAAACCATTGGCAAAGCTGGGGAACAGCTCGGTTATCAAGTCACGATTCAAAATGAATTCGTGGGGCAACGGCACATCTTGCACGGCTACTCCCGCATCCAGCAGCTTATTAATAGGCGAGGATACGTGAATTACGTGACCTGTCCACCCCAAGGAACCCAAGCCCAATAGTCCAGCCAAGTGGTGATTGAGCATCGACTCCACGTTCTGGAACCATTCCAGCTTAGGAGCGCGCTTGTGGTAGTGGAACCAGCCTGCAAACAGCAACAAGGCTGCTAACACCAAACCGCCAATCGCGGTGACGTAGAGCTGGAACGTATTTGTAATACCCCAGCCACGCCATATTTGGAAAAAGCCGGAGGTAATTTGAATGCCGTGAAATCCACCACCAACATCGGCGTTTAAAATTTGTTGACCAACAATTGGCCAAACGACTTGAGCGCTAGGTTTGATGTTGAGGGGGTCGCTCAGCCAAGCTTCGTAGTTTGAAAAACGAGCGCCATGAAATATCATCCCGCTCAGCCACAGAGTCACTACAGCTAAGTGACCGAAGTGGGCTGCAAATATCTTGCGGGATACGTCTTCTAAATCGCTTGTATGTGTATCAAAATCATGGGCGAGTGCGTGAAGGTTCCAAATCCAGGTTGTGGTTTTGGGACCTTTGGCTAGGCTTCTGTCGAAATGTCCTGGCTTTGACCACAGTTCAAATGAGGTTGGAACCGGATCATTATCGACTATGACTCTTGCCTTTTTTTCCTCTCGCTCCGGAGGACTAATTGTCATTCGACCTCCCCTCTTAACAGGTTTGAAAAATCATGAGTACCACATATTGTCTTCCTGGCTTTAGTTAACCTTTATCGCGGTCTCCAGAAATATACTTTACTGGAGCAGCGACGAAGACCGTCTGTGAAGATTGCTTTCTGTTGAATTATAAAGGCTTATCTCGTACATAGTTAGAGACTTGTTAACAATAATTCAAAATCGGTGAATCAATTGTCTCATCTACCTTTTCCTTTGAAAGTTCTGAGCCAAAAGTCAATACTTTATTCAATTATTTTACAATTATTTTACAATCCGTAACATTGCGTAAAACTTATGTCTCTACCACAAAAAGCTATTTTTTCGGGTTTAACTGCTTTTGCTTAATATTAGTTAATATATGGGTCCAGGAAATTTTTGTCATAGCAGATAATAAGCTTTCATAAAAATATTTTGCAAAATTTTGTAACAAATATGACTTTTAAAAAGCTATGGCTGAGATAAGCCACAGCAAAATCATATTTTTCAGATATATCCGGGTTGTTTGTAAAGGCATAGCAATACTGTGCCCCTATTGGGTGGTGTATGCAACCCAGAAGCGCTATAGTGACCAGTGGACAGTTTGAGCCAAATTTATCACTTGTTTAGGAGTATTACTGGGTGGAAGGCATGAACTTGTGGCGGAAGACCGCAATGGCTATCCTCAGGTTGCTAATGGTATGCGTGCTGGTGTTAACTTTGACCAGCTGTGGAGAGAAACCCGTTAGCCAAGAACCGTCTGGCAGCTTGCCAGAAAAAGCTCAACTTTCAAAGCAAATCTCAGAAGTTTCCCCACCAGCAACAATCCAAGAACTGCGCCTAGCCTTGGAAGTTTATCAGCCACAAGTAACAATAGTGAATCCTAAACAGGATGATATCCTCCAAGAAAATACACTCACAGTTCGCTTTCAGGTTAAAGACCTACCTATATTTAAAGATCCAGAACTCGAGCTTGGTCCTCATTTACACGTCATTCTCGATAACGAACCTTATATAGCCGTATACGACCTGAATCAACCCCTGGTGTTGCCAGACTTGTCCCCAGGTACGCATACGCTACGTGTCTTTGCCTCGCGTCCTTGGCATGAAAGCTTTAAAAATGAAGGCGCTTACGCCCAGTCAACATTTCACATCTTCACCAAAACTGACGACAACAACCCCGATTTAACCAAGCCACTATTAACGTACAGTCGTCCCAAAGGCAGCTACGGTGAAGAACCAATTTTACTGGACTTTTACCTAACTAACGCCCCATTGCATCTCGTTGCTAAAGACAACCCCAATGACGACATAGCAGATTGGCGCATTCGTTGCACAATTAATGGTGAAAGCTTTGTTTTAGATCGGTGGCAAGCCGTTTACCTCAAAGGCTTTAAGCCAGGTAACAATTGGGTAAAACTTGAGTTTCTCGACGAACAGGGAAACCCGGTGAAAAATGTCTTCAACAGCACAGTGAGACTTATTACCTATGAACCCAAGGGGAAAGACACTCTATCTAAAATTGTTAGAGGAGAACTCTCAGCAGATCAAGTTCGCAGCATAGTAGATCCGAATTATACCGCCAAAATACCAACTGCCGAACCCACATCCACCCCAACTTCAACGCCCAAGGTTGAAGAAACACCTGAAACACAACTTAAGCAAGAAAAGCAACCCGTTCCTGAAAAACCTACACCTACCCCAACCTTAACGCCCAGCGTTGAACAAACAACACCTGAAACACAACCTCAAGTAGAAAAACAACCCGTTCCTGAAACTGAATCTCAGTCAGCGCCTGAAATACAGCCAGAGAAACCAAAATCAGGTGGCTTTTTTAATCGGTTCCAGCGTGGGGCAGGCAAGGCAGCAACGCCACAAACAACTGCTGAACCAACTCCTAGCTTACCTCCCACCCTGCCAGAGGTTATTGAGACTGCGCAACCAGAAATCACAGCAGAACCACAGCCAGAGGTGACACCCCAAGCTGAAGCAACGCCTGTACCAGAAAAAGTTGCTCCTGTAGAAGAAAAACGGGGATTGCGTGGCTATTTCAATCGTCGCGCAGGTAAGATACCAACGCCACAAACAACTGAACCAGCTCCTGGTTTACCTCCCAC
>DATNPI010000376.1:0-7739 GCA_036703325.1 Coleofasciculaceae cyanobacterium | reverse complement strand
GGTTTTGAAACAGGAAATCGCTGCCTGGGAAAAATGCAGAAATGAACTTTTGTGTAAAGTGGATTGGCAATTTACTACCGAAGATGCACGTATTAAATTGAAGCGTCTCTATCCGTCAATTAGTTTTTGACAAACTACTAGAATTTGTTAGCTGAACTTCGCTCATTCTGATGATGTAGGGGTGATAGTTGTTTTTATCGTAAGAACCCACCCAGACTTTATAAGTACCTGGCTGCCACTGGCCTGCAATTCCAGGATTTTTGCCCTGAAAGTCATCATTACACCAAGTGCCACCAGGCCCGCTAACCACGATAGTCGTATCCTGAGGGCTTTCCACAACCAGGCTTAGATAGTTGAAAAAAGCCGTCAACTCGATTGTATGGTCGGGTGGTTCATCCGCAAAACCAACGCAGGGGCCAGTGGGCGTTTCCTTACGACCAGCGACCGTGTTGGCTGCTACGGAACCGCCACTAATGCCCCGAATTATCATGGGGTCTGGAGAAAATTTTGGACCAATCGTAACGTTCTCAAATATCGTCTGACTTTGGGCTGGCTGGACTTGAGTCAAGGCGTCAGCGGATAACCAACCGACAATCAGCACAGTCCCACTAGCCAAGTATGCCGTTAAGCTGATCTTGCTTACCCAGCTAAATGTCTCGACGAATTTTCTTCCTCGCTGCTTCACTGGCTTGTGTGGGCTAACGGCTATGAATGGCTCTAATAATAGCAGCGACGAGGCGATCGCTGATATTGTTCCCTGGAATCCCTTGCTCAAGCGAGAAATTCGCTCAACACCGTTCATGCCGCATGAGTTAATGCCTGCTGCAAGCGGGTTTGGTCTATCCCCTGCTGGTGGAGAAGTACCCAAGATTCAATCAGGTCAGGGCCGTGGACATCGCCAGTGAGGGCGGCACGAAGCGATCGCATCACTAACCCTTTCTTCACATTCTTCTGTTTGGTTACTGTTTTTATAATCTCTTGAGCTTCATCTGAACTCAACTCAGGGTAGTTAGGAAGGGCGTCAAGGACGGCTTTAACAACTTCACCGACACCCTCTTTTTTCAGCTGGTCAACTGCCTCTTCGCTAAATTCGATCGACTCAGTGAATAACATCCTGGTCATGTCTACCGCCTCCGGCAAGCGAGACAAACTGGGGCCAATGACGGTTGCCAACCGTTCTAACCAAGAGCGATCGCCTACCGTGTCAAATTTAAACCCTGCCGCTTCCCAATAGGGAACTAGCAATTCCACGAGTTCAGGTGCTGGCATATTGTGAAGATATTGACCGTTCAACCAATCCAGCTTTGCCCAGTCAAACTTTGCCCCTGCCTTATTCACGCGCTCAAAACTGAACTGTTTTGCCGCTTCTTCCAGGGTAAAGATTTCCTGAGTCGAGTCAGGTGGTGACCAACCCAGCAATGTCATGTAATTCACTAAAGCTTCCGCCGTGAAGCCCATTTGCTGGAACTCAGAAATCGATGTAACGCCATCACGCTTCGAGAGTTTCTGTCCCTTCTCATTCAGGATTAAGGGCGTATGGGCAAACTCTGGTACGGCTGTCCCCATCGCTTCGTAGAGCAAAATTTGTTTAGCGGTATTGGCAATATGGTCTTCGCCCCGGATGACATGAGTAATCTGCATATCAATGTCATCCACCACCACCGCGAGATTGTACAGTGGCTGACCGATCGCATCTCCCTCCGACGCCCTCGCAATCACCATATCCCCGCCAAGGTCACTGGCTTTCCAGGAAACTTTTCCCCGCACCAAATCGTTCCAGACAATCTCGCGGTTATCGTCAATGATGAAGCGAATTACTGCTTGCCGTCCTTCCGTTTCAAATGCCGCTCGTTGCTCTGGTGTTAAGTTACGATGACGATTGTCATAGCGGGGTGCTTCTTTTCTGGCTTTTTGGGCTGACCGCATTTGCTCCAGTTCAGCTTCTGTGTCGTAGCTACGATAAGCTAGTCCTTTATCCAAAAGCGTTTGAGTGGCTTCCCGGTAGAGATCAAGACGTTTCGATTGGAACGTCGGGCCCTCATCCCAAGTCAATCCCAGCCAGGTGAGACCATCAAGGATGTTTTGGGTATATTCGGGGCGCGATCGCGTTTGGTCTGTATCTTCTATTCGCAGAATAAACTGACCGCCGTGGTGACGGGCAAATAGCCAGTTAAAGACGGCTGTTCTTGCCGTACCAATGTGTAAGTTTCCAGTTGGACTGGGAGCAATACGGACTCTAACGGTCATTCGATTTTGGATGCGAGGATTTTGGATTTTGGATTTTGCCCACAGAGCAATCCGGGGGCAACAAACACCTTCGAGTACAACAGCATCTCTTGTGGTGTTGGTTGTTAGTTATCTACGCTATCACTTTTCAGGCTAGACGCCATGAACTTCGTACACTAACGCAGGATGAAAATCTCCCCTCCCTAGCCCCTAGACTTAGCTCCTAGCCCCCCTTTTCAGAGTAGCTTGCCGCCTAGATGGTGAATTTTACGGGACTGACGGGGCTCGAACCCGCAACTTCCGCCGTGACAGGGCGGTGCTCTAACCAATTGAACTACAGTCCCAAATTTTCGCGCATCTCTAATAGTGCCGATTATCTTTAAGCTTGTCAACCCTTCCGTTGAACTAATTTTTCTTTCTGAATCGCTAAGGTAACCAGGGATACTGACGAAAATCCGGCGCTCGCTTTTCCAAGAAAGCTTGTTTCCCTTCTGCGCCTTCCTCCGTCATGTAGTAGAGCAAGGTGGCATTCCCAGCGAGTTCTTGTAGACCAGCTTGACCATCGCAGTCAGCGTTAAAGGCAGCTTTCAAGCAACGGATGGCAATCGGACTCTTCTCTAAAATTTCATTCGCCCACTGGACGCCCTCCGCTTCCAACTGCTCTACTGGGACAACGCAGTTGACTAAGCCCATGTCTAGCGCCTGAGAAGCCGTGTACTGGCGGCAGAGAAACCAAATTTCTCGCGCTTTTTTCTGACCAACAATTCGGGCAAGGTAGCTAGCGCCAAATCCACCATCGAAACTACCGACTTTAGGACCAGTTTGACCAAAGATGGCGTTATCAGCAGCGATCGTTAGGTCACAAATCAGGTGTAGGACGTGACCGCCACCGATCGCATATCCAGCCACCAACGCTATCACAACCTTGGGCATTGAGCGAATCAGCCGTTGCAAATCGAGTACGTTTAACCGGGGAACGCCATCATCTCCAACATATCCAGCTTTGCCTCGCACACCTTGGTCACCACCGGAACAGAAGGCGTATTTACCATCGGTGTGAGGGCCAGCACCTGTGAACAGTACCACACCAATCCTCGTGTCTTCACGGGCATTACAGAAGGCGTCGTAGAGTTCAAATACTGTTTTTGGACGGAAGGCATTGCGTTTGTGGGGGCGATTGATGGTGATTTTGGCAATCCCGTCTGCTTTGTGATAAAGAATATCTTCGTAGGTTTTGGCGGTTTGCCAGTCGATTTGCATACAGTTTCAGGGGTGCGAACACTCTTAGAATTTCAGATAATACAGCGACGGCTAGACAGCCCTAAGAATTGTAACGTGATGTAAACAACCCAAGCGAATCACTGCTCTTGTGTGACACTGTGACCTCTCGTCCACTCACTCCAAGGTTCCTCTCTAAACAACTGATAGGCTGAAGGAATCAACGAACGTGATTGTGTTGCAAGAGGCTCCCTTGTTTTTCAGTATTGTTATTCCCACTTATAATCGCAAACCAATTCTTGAAAAATGCCTAGTAGCTCTAGAACACCAGCAACTCAGAGGCGATAGCGTCATCTCAGGGTATGAAGTTGTGCTAGTGGATGATGGTTCAACCGACGGCACCTTAGAGTGGCTGAAGTCGCACTCAACTGAGTTTCCTCATGTGCGATCGCTTTCTCAAGACCATCAGGGCCCAGCAGCGGCGCGGAATCTGGGTGTTGAACAAGCTACTGGCGACACGATTATTTTCATTGATAGCGATTTAGTCGTTACTGAGCATTTCCTTCAATCTCATGCTGATGCTTTGGTGCAAGGACAGCAACAACTTGGGAGCGATCGCCTTTTCACCTATGGTTGGGTCATCAATACTTGCAACTTCAATAACCCGACATCGGAACCCTACAAACTAACGGATTTTTCAGCCGCTTACTTTGCAACAGGGAATGTAGCGATCGCGCGGAAGTGGCTAGAAAAAGCTGGACTTTTTGATACTCGATTTCAACTCTACGGCTGGGAAGACTTAGAACTCGGTGTTCGCCTCAAGCAGCTAGGATTAAAACTGATTAAATGCCCAACAGCAGTCGGCTACCACTGGCATCCAGCCTTCGCCTTAGACCAAATTCCCCGAATGATTGATAGAGAAATTCAACGAGGGCGAATGGGTGTTTTGTTCTACCAAAAACACCCAACTTGGGACGTGCGGATGATGATTCAAATGACTTTGCTACACCGTATCCTCTGGGGAATTCTTTCCCTGGGTGGCCGTCTCAATGAGCACACGATGGCTCCTTTCTTACAATGGCTCATTAACCAAGGTAAGCCCCAGTTAGCTCTAGAAATTGCCCGGATTTTCCTCAACTGGTATAACGTTCAAGGCGTCTATGCTGCCTATGCAGAGATGCAGCAGAAGGTGTAAAACGAGCATGGTGTTACAAGAGTAAGCCGTGCAGACTTAACTGATGCTGGAGCATTTGGAGATGGGTCTGAATATTTTGGAGACGTTGCTCTTTAAGAAGAAAGTCGCTATCTAGATGCAGCGTTTTTGAAACTATAGAAGAAGAGAAACCGACTGAGTGGCTAGAAAAGGGTGCTGAAGCCCAAAGCGATCGCTTGCTGGGAACGTTGTGCGATCGCGAGCATCTATAAAGTTAACTTGTTGTTCAACGCCATAGATAACAAACAATGTCAAAGTTTTTTAAGAATGCGTCGCTGCCTAGTGCCGTCCTCCTAAGCGTTACCTTGGTGCTGGCAACCCGTGTAGTTGCCGCTAATGCTCTTGAAACTGGAATAATTCCACAGCAGCCCTCTGCATCCTCAAAGCCATCTGCTAGTAGCCTTAATGCGATCGCTCTCCACAACAGTGCGGGGGGCGCGATCGCACAATCCACACAAGAGATTAACACCCCAAGCCAGGAAGCCGAAGTTTCCGAACCATTGGATATCAAACCGACTGACTCAACAGCTCAATCGGTGCCATCAACCGTAGAGCGTTATGGTTGTCTTAGCGGATATAGCGATAGCGAAGCGAGTAAAGAGCGCAGCGCAGATCGCACTTATCAAGGCAATCAACCTCTGAGCCGATACGAGTTTGCTGCGGCTTTGAATGCCTGCTTAAACCAAGTTGAGAAACTCATTAATAGCAACACTGCCGATAGAGTTACTCAAGAAGATTTCGCTGTCCCGAAACGTCAATTAGAGACACTTCAATCGGACTTAGAACGCCTACGAATGCGATTAGATGGGCTGGAATAGGCAATCAAATGACCACGAGAAGGGAGACAAGGGGGAGATATTGGAGTGTCCATATCGTACCCAGCACCTATCTATATGAAGGAAGGGAAATAAACGGCTGATGAGACTGAGAGGTTTAGTCCTCAAATAATCGGTATGTCCTTGTTTCAAGCCCCTAGATTTATCTACAGTGTTTCTCCCTTGTCTCTCTTCAGTGACACATCACATTTGTGTTACCTTAAGAGGGTTGTCTAAAATCACACATCTAGGGTTTCGGGTGTTTCTGGGGCATCGCCCGTCAAGAAATACGCCTGGATGGAGGATAAACCCGAATCAGGAGTTCAAAATCATGCCAGTCATCTCGTTGGCTCAAATGCTGGAGTCAGGGGTTCACTTTGGTCACCAGACGCGTCGGTGGAACCCGAAGATGGATCAATATATTTACACCGCCCGTAATGGCGTCCACATCATTGATTTGGTGCAGACAGCCCAGCTGATGGAAGAAGCGTACATCTATATGCGCACAGCAGCAGAACAGGGCAAGAAATTTCTCTTTGTGGGCACAAAACGGCAAGCTGCTGGGATTATCGCCCAAGAAGCCATGCGTTGTGGGGCCTACTATGTCAACCAACGCTGGTTAGGCGGAATGCTCACCAACTGGGAGACAATTAAGACTAGGGTGGAGCGCCTAAAGGAACTGGAGCGCCGCGAAGAAAGCGGAGCACTGGATTTACTGCCCAAAAAAGAAGCCTCGGTTCTGCGTCGCGAACTCGGCAAACTTCAAAAGTACCTAGGCGGCATCAAATTGATGCGGAAGGTTCCCGATATTGTGGTGATTGTAGACCAACGGCGCGAGTACAACGCAATTCTTGAGTGCGAAAAACTTACAATTCCCATTGTGTCGATGCTGGATACAAACTGCGACCCCGATGTGGCAGATATTCCTATCCCAGCCAATGATGATGCTATCCGCTCAATTAAGCTAATAGTTGGTAAGTTGGCTGATGCGATTTACGAAGGGCGTCACGGTCAGCTCGAAGTCGAAGAGGACTACGAAGACTACGATGGCGCAATGGAAGACATTGACGAGGATGATGAGGCAATCGACGAAATAGACTCATTGGGGGCGGAGGATGACGAAGGCAGCGAAGAATAATTAGCTGATTCGTCTATTCCTCCCAGCGCCGCGCTGTAAGGACGGCGCTGGGAGGAGCGTCACCATGTCATGATGTTAATAGAGTAGGAACAGAGGCAAGATGGCGGAAATTTCGGCAAAGGTCGTCAAAGAGCTACGCGACAAAACTGGCGCTGGCATGATGGATTGCAAAAAGGCTCTCAAAGAGAACGATGGAGACGTAACCAAAGCTACTGAATGGCTACGACAAAAAGGCATCACCTCCGCAGAGAAAAAATCTGGTCGTGTGGCAGCTGAAGGAATTGTGAGCAGCTATATCCACACTGGCGGTAGAGTTGGAGTGCTGGTTGAAGTCAACTGTGAGACAGATTTTGTTGCCCGCCGCGAGGAGTTCCAAACCCTGGCGCGGAACATTGCGATGCAAATTGCAGCTTGTCCTAACGTCGAGTACGTGAAGGTAGAGAACATCCCCGCAGAAATTGCCCAAAAAGAAAAAGACATCGAAATGGGTCGGGATGACTTGTCAGGCAAACCAGACAACATCAAAGAGAAAATTGTTCAGGGTAGGATTGACAAACGCCTCAAAGAGTTGTGTTTGATGGATCAACCCTATATCCGTGATCAAAGCATCACAGTGGAAGAGTTGGTGAAGCAAACTATTTCCCAGTTGGGTGAAAACATCCAAGTGCGTCGCTTTACTCGTTATGTCCTAGGTGAAGGCATCGAGAAAGAAGAAACCAACTTTGCTGAGGAAGTTGCAGCACAGATGGGCGGTAAGTAACTAAGGTAAAAGGCAATCCTCCCCCTCGCCCTACCTGGTAAAGGGGGGAGAAAAAAGGCAAAAGTAAAGAAGTTTCTTCTGTGGCTTTTGCCTTTTATTGCTAACAAGCAACGACAAGGTAGGGCAACATGGTGGAAATATCTGCACAACTCGTCAAGGAACTACGTGCCAAAACTGGTGTAGGTTTGATGAAGTGCAAAAAGGCGCTCCGAGAAAGCGGTGGGGTCTTGGACAAAGCCGTTGAATTGCTGCGGCAATGGGGCGAATCTCTGAGTAGCGGAGATTCTCAAACAGGGCTAGCCGAAGGATTAGTCACTAGCTATATCCACACCGGAGGTCAGATTGGTGTCTTGCTGGAAGTGAACTGCG
>DATNPI010000325.1:0-8237 GCA_036703325.1 Coleofasciculaceae cyanobacterium | reverse complement strand
CCCCTTCGGCTTTGCTACTCGGACACCAATCAAGAGCCTCTGGCTTGTAGGAGATTCTACTCATCCTGGTGAAGGCACTGCTGGTGTCAGTTACTCCGCCCTCACCGCTGTACGGCAAATTGATACCAAGTTGCGGTCTAAACTGTAATTCTCAGGTAAACCCAAATTTTTCGTCAGTCCGCGCAGGCGGACTTGGTTTGTCTAGCCGCGACTTCCAGTCGCCACGGCTTAAGTTGACACCAATATCGCCCCTACATCATTATTTGACTTAGGCGGGGTCTGAGTGCTCTAGACAAGTTAAATGCGGAATACTTTAGCCGCTACCAACTATTATCGGAATTTCTACGATAAATTCTGTCCCTCCCCCTAAGGTAGAAATACAACTGAGTTGACCCTGGTGTTTTTCCACTACAATCTGGTAGCTAATCGATAGCCCTAATCCCGTGCCACTACCGACAGGCTTCGTGGTAAAAAACGGGTCAAATATCTGCTTTCGCACGTCCTCACTCATACCAGGACCATTGTCGGCAATCCGAATGATAACGAATTGGGGCATGAGGCACGGGGTATGAGGTATTTCATTTTGAATTTTGAATTTTGAATTTTGAATTGAAGTGTGGATGGTAATTACTCGTGGCGAAGGTTGGTTTTCTAGGGCATCAATCGCATTAGAGAGCAGATTCATAAACACCTGATTCAACTGACTGGGATAACAGGCAACTTGCGGCAATTGACTATAGTCTTTAATCACCTCAATTCCACCAGCGTCGCCTACTGACCTCAGTCGGTGCTGCAAAATTAGTAGAGTGTTGTCGATGCCCTCATGAATATCTACAAGTTTTACCTCTGATTCATTGAATCTGGAGAAGATTCGTAGTGATAAAACAATCTGGTGGATGCGCTCGGCTCCTACTTGCATGGATTTAAGCAGTTTTTGCCAATCTTCTACCAGAAAATCCAAGTCAATTTCAGACGCTATCTGCTGAATTTCTGGTGTTGGATGAGGGTAAGTCTGCCGGTAGATTTGAAGCAGGCGCATTAGGTTTCGGAAGTATTCGCTGGCATGAGAAAGATTGCCGTAGATAAAGCTGACTGGGTTGTTGATTTCGTGAGCAACACCTGCTATCATTCGTCCCAAGCTCGACATTTTTTCGGTTTGAATCAGTTGGGCTTGGGTGTGTTTCAATTCGTCCAGTGCCAGTTCTAACTGAGTCGCCTTTTCTCGTTCTCGCGCTTCTGATTTTCGCAGGGCTTCCTCTACACGTTTACGTTTCTGGGCTTCCAGGGCCAAAGATACTAAGTCGGCAATGGAGCGAGCGAAATTTTGATCTTCGGGCGTCCAAGGACGAGACGTGCCGACCTGTTCATTACATAAAACTCCCACCGTCTGTCCCCCCAGCGATATGGGTGCATCAAGCATAGAAGTGATGCCTAGGGGGGTCAAATAAGAAGAAGAAAACTCTCGGGTTCTAGGGTCTGTATGGGCGTCGTCTGCTGCAATCAGTTGCTCTTGGGACAAAGCTTGAAAATAAGTAGGATAGTCTATCGCTGTCAGTTCAAGCCCTTCGCCATGTTGGTTAAGACTCCGCTCAAATAGGTCAAGGCATTGGATTTTAGTGCCTGTCTCGTCATACAGCCAGACGCTGACTCGTTCAATCGCAATGTTATGGGCAGTCGCTTCTGTGATTTCTTTGAGAGCTGCTTTCAAATCCCCCTGATTGAGAACCTGATTTCTGGCTAGTTCCATCAACACTATATTCTGGTTGCGTAGCCTGCTGGCGCTCTCTATCAGTGCTTTCTCTGCCTGTTGGCGATCGCGAATTTCCTGTTGCAGAAGTGCATTTTGCTCGCTCAGTTGCTTCGAGAGCACACGGAGGGTCAATTGGTTCTTGACACGAGCCAAAACCTCTTCACCCTGAAATGGCTTAGTGATGTAGTCTACAGCACCGACAGCAAAAGCTTTGACCTTATCCGACACATCATCGAGAGCGCTCAAGAAAATCACCGGAATCTCTGAGGTTTGTGGGTCAGCTTTAAGCTTTTCACAGACCTCATAACCATTCATCTGGGGCATATTAACATCAAGCAAAATCAAATCTGGGGGAGCAATCTCTATCCCCTTCAAGGCAAGTGGCCCGTTAATTGCCTTCCTGACTCGATACCCACGAGACTGAAGCACTGTGGATAACAATCGCAGGTTATCCGGTGTATCATCAACGATGAGAATGTCCTCTTTGCCTACTAGTACTTGATGGCTATTCATTAAGACAAATCAAGGCTTTAGACTTGGGTGATTAGGTCAAGCGGAGTTGCTGGTACTGATACTTTTGCCAGAAGCTGCGAACACTTGTTCTGAGCGTCGTAGACGCTCCTGGGCTGCAATGCGTTAAGCGAAGCTACGCCGAAGGCAATCACTGATATCAATCGCCACTCCATCCACTATCACATCACCATTATCCATCAGGGAATATCGAGCGCTATTTCGTACCCACTTCACCTCACCGGACGTAGTAGTAATGTGGTATTCCTGAATACTCGGCTCAAGCGACGAGGCCGAGGCTCTCAAGGCTTTATAGATATCCGTTTGGTCTTTGGAAGGAATCGGTTCAACTATACGCTCCGGCTGCTCCATCAACTGATGGGGATTTAGGCCACTCAATTCATGCTCTCCTTTACTGATATAGAGGAGCTTCATCCTACCATCGGGATAAACCACACCTCGATACACACAACCAGGGATGTTGCCAGCCATTGCCGCTAACTGTTGCTGGCTTTCACGCAACGCTGACTCAGAACGCTTGCGCCCAATCAGTGAACCCAGCTGAGTAGCAAGGGCATTAACTAGCTCAATCAATTGCGGTTCCGGTTCACTAGCTTTTCTTTTCAAGAAAACCAAAACGGCTAGCACTTGCTTATCGCAGAGAATGGGAACTCCTAAACAGGCTCTTAATCCAACCTCACGGGCAAGCTGGTGGTTTTGGAAAATGTCGCATGGTGCAACGGAAACATCGGTGATCCAACAAGGCTGCTGGTTCAGGCAAATTTGCCTGAGGAGTTCCCGGTTAGTTGCGAAGGTCAACTTCTTACTCTTACTTCTAAATTTCTCAAAACGTTTGTCACTGACATACCAACCTGCACCCAATTCAAAAACTGTAGCCTGGGAGTTGGGAAGCCAAAACTCTCCAAAATCCCAGCCAATTTTTTCACAAACTTGGTAAAGGGTGATTTCCAGAGCCGAGTGAAAATCATTGGATTCACTAATCGCAACAGTTGTTGTTAGTAAAAGTTGAAGCTGTGCATTTTGTTCGGCGAGTTGCTTTTGTTGCCGAACCAAAGTCAGTTGATTCTGAACCCGGACTAACACCTCTTGAAGCTCAAAGGGCTTACTAATGTAGTCTACTCCACCAACCTCAAACGCTGTTACCTTATCTACGACTTCATCTAAGGCGCTAATAAAGATTACGGGAATATCTGCTGTATGTTCTTGAGCCTTCAATTTTTTACAAACTTCGTAGCCATTCATGTCAGGCATCATCACATCGAGCAGAATCAAGTCAGGCTTAATGACCTCTACAGCTCTCAAGGCAAGAGTCCCGTTAATGGCTTTTCTGACTTTATACCCGGAGTTGCCCAACATTATGGATAAAAGACGCAGATTTTCCTGATTATCGTCAACTAATAAGATGTCGGCTTTGAAAGCTAGTAGTGAATGGCTATTCATTAGTAGATGCTTGAGTTAAATCAATAATTATATCGAGTCGAAAGTTATCGACTCAATTGGCTATGCCTAACTTCAAAGCCGCACAAGGCTCTGATTCTCGCGCTGATTGCGCGAGAATGTTCTGATTGTGGCACCCTTCTAGGGCGATTAATCGTTGATCGAGTTTTGCCCTGCTTCAAGGCAATCAATGATTATGTCCAAACGAAAGTTGTCAACCAAATTTATTAGGGTATTAGCAAGGGTTGCCTGAGGCTGAGGAATTTGCTGAATTAGCTCAACAATTAGTTGATCATCCATTGAGAGTGCTGCCTGATACAGCTTTTTCACCCACTCGGTAGGCATGGCACTTAGAACCGACTCTCGTAGGTTCGCTAAGGCGGCACTATCCGTTGTCAACATTAGGGGCTGTGTTGACCACTGAGCGATTGTCGAGCGATTGTCGGCTTCATAGAGATAGCGCACACCTAGGTGATTAGCAATCTTTTCAAACAAAATATCCTCTCGGAACGGTTTGGGGATAAAGTCGTTGCAGCCCGCTTTTAAGATGGCTTCTCGCTGTTCGTCAAATGCACTAGCCGTAAGGGCAATAATTATTGTATTTTGACCTTTTGGTGTTTGCTTAATCTGCTGAGTTGCTTCGTACCCATCCAGGACGGGCATGATGATATCCATAAAAATTAGATGGGGTGCCCAACTCTCCCACAGGGCGACCCCCTCTTGACCATTAGTGGCTTCGCGTACCTCAAACTCCAGGGGTTCAAGCATCTTAATCAGTAGTTTGCGGTTCACTGCCGCATCCTCAACTACTAGGATGCGATAGGAAGGTTGGTTAGGCTCTAAGCCAATTACCCGTCCTTGGCTTAATAGTGGTTTTTCCTCAACCGCATTTGCCAAGCCAACTTGGATATCAAACGTAAAAATTGCACCTTGGCCCAAGGTGCTGCTGACGGTAATTTCTCCCCCCATCATCCGCACAAATTGTTGGCTAATCGGTAGACCTAAGCCAGTGCCTTCCATCGATTGGCGACCCGTTTCGGTCTGCACAAAGGGGTCAAACAAGGTGCCCAGTTCGTTGGGGGCAATGCCAGGGCCAGTGTCAGAAACCTCGAAGAAGATTGTTGCTTGTTGTTGGTTGTTGGTTGTTTGGTTCAGCTGTGCCCCATTCCCGATTCCCCATCCCCGATTCCCCATTCCCACGCGAAGCGTGACACTGCCCCTTTGCGTAAATTTGATCGCGTTTCCCAAGAGGTTAATCAGGACTTGACGTAATTTACTTTCGTCTGTTTGGAGATATTGGGGTAAGTTGGTCATCCGTTCAACTATCAGCTGTAAGCCTTTGGAACTGGCTTTGAGTTGCAACATTTCTTCCAGTGAGTCAAGCAGGTAATAGAGGTCAAAGGGATTTTCATTGAGGGTGACTTGACCGGCTTCAATTTTGGACATTGACAAAATGTCATTGATTAGCTCCAGTAAATGCTCACCACTGCGATTGATGATGCTGATGTATTCCTGATGCTCGGTAGACAGGGATGGGTCGTAGGCTAGCACTTGAGTAAAGCCAAGGATAGCGTTGAGGGGAGTACGCAGTTCATGGCTCATCTTGGAGAGGAACTGGCTTTTGGCACGGTTGGCGGCTTCTGCTTCAAGTTTGGCTTTCTCTAGGGCATGATTTTGGGCAGCGAGTTCTCGACGCCGTTGTGTCTCCTGCTCTAGGAGATTGGCTTGAGCGATCGCAATTCCCATTTGTGCTGCCACCGACTCTAGTAGTGAAATCTCCTCTTCTGTCCAGTGACGGAAGCCGTCATAGTGATGAAGACCAATTGCCCCATTCGGTTTTCCCTGGCAGGAAGTCCGGACTGCTAGCAGCGATTTTAAACCCAACTGCTGGCATAGGGATAAAGCGGCAGCTAGCGGAGGGTCGGTGTAGATATTATCAGAGGCGATCGCACAGTCTTGGGATAACAATAATTGGGCATGGGGATTACCAACTATCGGAACTTCTAGATTCAAAGCTGATTCTAGTCCGGGTTGCTTATACTCAGCGACCAAGGGAATACGGGGGGCTGGGTAGTCAATATAGGTATGAATCAGACAGCGATTAACGCCAAACGCTTTACCAATTTGGTTGGCTGCTGTCTGAAAGATTTGGTCTGGGTTTAAGCTAGAGCGAATCTCTTGAGTAATTTGTCCTAAGAGCAATGTTCGGTGGATTTGCCGTTCTAGAGCGACTTTTGCCGCAGCAATTTCTATCTCCGCCTGTTTGCGATCGCTGATATCTGTCGCCGTGCCAATAATCTGCAAGGGCTTACCGTCGGCGTCTCTAGCAAATATGCTGTCCCAGCTGTAGAGCCAGCACCAGGAACCGTCTTTGCGTCTCATACGGTACTCAAACTCAATGATGTCACCATCTTTGGCCGTTTCAAATTTTTGATAACTTTTGGGGAGTCTCGCCAAATCCTCAGGGTGCATCAGGCTGGGAAAAACCGAATTTCCCATTTCCTGTACTTCTTTAGGCGTGTAGCCAAGCAGCGCCGCAATTGCGCGATTTATATAAACATTGCGCTGTTCGATGAGGTCATAGACATATAGCACATTGGGATTGGCATCAGCGATCGCTTCAATAAACCGCTGACTTTCTTGCAGTGCCCATTCTGCTCGTTGACGCTCGCTAATTTCTTGCTGTAACTGATGATTTTGCTCGTCGAGTTCTTGACGGCGCTGTGTCTCTTGTTCCAAAAGATTGGCTTGAGCCAGCCCAATTCCCATTTGTGCGGCGACGGCTTCTAGTAATTCAATCTCCTCTGCTGTCCACTCTCGGAAGCGATCACATTGCTCCAAACAAATGATCCCATTTGGCTTGCCGTGATAGGATGTGCGGACTAGCAGAATGGACTTCATGTTCCACTGCTGCATAATGTCTGCAATCCCTTCTAGGAGGGGGTCCTTATAGACATCATCACTGGCAACAGCGTGGTCTTGGGATAACACGAGTTCAGCATGGGGATTGCCCATCACCGGAATCTCAAAATCCATCATTGATGAATAACCGGGCTTGAGATACTCAGCCACTTGAGGGATTCTGGGGAAAGGGTCGGCAATGTAGGTATGAATAATGCAGCGACTGACACCGAACACCTGACCGATTTGGGTGGCGGCAGTGTGAAAGATTTGCTGCGGGTTTAAGCTAGAGCGAATCTCTTGAGTAATTCGTTCTAGCAACAACACTCGCAGAATTTGCCGTTCCAGGGCGGCATTGGCGGCAGCAATTTCTATTTCCGCCTGTTTGCGCTCTGTAATGTCACGACATACGCCTACTGTCTGGATAACCTGCCCTTGAGCATTAAAAATGGCACTCTTAACCGTGCTGAACAAGCGTTCCTGTCCGTCGTAGCGAACGATAGGTTCTTCAACAGTCAGCATCTGCCCCGAGTTAAACACATAAGCGTCATCTTTCACATACTGTTTTGTATAGTCAGGCTTAACGAAGGGGGCATCGATGATGCCATGCACCTGTTCCAGGGTCATCCCGTAGTAGTCACGAAATGCCCTATTGGCATAGATAATGCGGGATTGTGGGCCTTTGCATAAAACCAAGTCGGGAATGGCATCGAGAATCTGTTGATAGAGATCTGTCGTCTCGCGTAATTTCTGCTCTGCCCTCTTGCGCTCGGTAATGTCTCGCTGCACGGAAACCCAATGGGTAAACCAGCCTGTCTCATCCGCAACGGGCACAACTTCAAACTCTACCCAGAACTCAGAACCGTCTTTACGATAGTTAATCAGTTCCACCCGAACTGACTGCCAAGTCGCCAGCGCTTGACGGAGTTTGTCGAGTTGGGTGCGATCGGTCTTAGGGCCTTGCAAAATGCGTGGCGTTTTGCCGATCATCTCTTCAGGAGAGTAACCCGTCATGCGTGTGAAGGCTTCATTGACATAGACAATTCTCGGCCCTGGCAAATCAATCGGCTCGGCTTCAGCAATGAGCACTGCATCATTGGCATTGACAACCGCTGACTCCAACAGGCGCAAACGCTCTTCTGCCTTTTTGCGCTCTGTGATATCACGCCCCTCTGGAATTAGCAGGACAACGTTGCCAGTTTCGTCGAAGACGGGTTTTATGGAGAAGTCAAGGGTGGCGACGATACCCCCAAACCCTCTAACCTCAACCTCGTAACGCACAAACTGACCTCTAGCAGCAGTAGCGATCGCCTTCCTCAATTGCTCCTGTTTAGGCGAGAGCGTTTCTGGGAGGGGGTGAATGGTTGTGGTTCTACCTGGGTTGGTAGCCAAGAATTCTCCCTGTCTCCCCTTGTCCCCCTCTCCCTCTCTCCACCAGCAAGTTTCCCAAAACGGCAGTCCAGCAACCTCAGTAGGCTTGACTCCACCGAAGTCCAATGCCGTCTGGTTGACTTCTATCAGAGTGCCGTTAGGTTTGAGCAGCCCTGTAAATTGGAAACTGTTGTTAAAAATTGCCCGAAATCGCCTCTCACTCTCCTTGAGGGCAAGTTCCCGCAGT
>DATNPI010000288.1:0-14964 GCA_036703325.1 Coleofasciculaceae cyanobacterium | reverse complement strand
CGCAAAAGGAACATTTTAGATGGGAGTCGTATTTAGACATACCTGCCTCTTACTTGATAGGAGTGACAGCTGCTTCCGACTTGGGAAGGTTCTGCCGGGTGATGACCTGATCGATCAAACCATAGTCTTTAGCCTCAGCCGATGACATGAAAAAGTCGCGCTCAGTATCTGCTTCTATTTTTTCAATTGGCTGACCTGTATGTTGAGCCAGTAATGTATTGAGCGTCCGCTTATGGTAAAGAATTTCTTTGGCTTGGATCTCAATATCAACTGCTTGTCCCTGGGCCCCGCCAAGAGGCTGGTGAATCATAATCCGAGAACTAGGCAGTGCCATGCGTTTTCCAGCTGCTCCGGCTGTAAGTAGAAACGCCCCCATGCTAGCGGCTAAACCAAAGCATATGGTAACAACATCCGGACGAATCTGCTGCATGGTATCATAAATCGCCATACCAGCCGTCACGGAACCACCCGGTGAGTTGATATATAGCTGGATATCCTTTTCGGGATCTTCGGCATCTAAAAACAGCAGTTGGGCAACAATTGAGTCAGCTACGGTATCGTCTACCTGCGTCCCCAAAAAGACGATGCGCTCTCTTAAAAGCCGCGAGTAGATATCAAAAGCCCGTTCTCCCATACCGGACTGCTCTACCACCATCGGGACGATGTTGCTAGGGCTGACGGAGTAGACCTCCGGGGAACGTAAGCTGGTGATTTTGTAATCAGGGAACTGGGATTGCAGCATAGAACACAAGTTAAGACATCTTAAGTTAAGCATGGTGCTGTCTCTATCCAGCACAAAGGACGAGTCCCTAGCTCCTTAGACGCTAATGCGTCTCGCTAGCTTCTAAGGAGCTGCTGCGCTAATAGGGATAAGCTTCGCTAACACGCACCAACTTCTTCTAGTGATTATTATGCCTCAACTGCAAAAGTACTAACTTTTCAGGTCATTGAGAAAGGCGCGAAGCGAGGATGATTTTAGGGGGTGTTCGCGCCCTGTATCCCACTGAATGGTGCAATTCTACCAGTCGTCTACAGCAGTAACAGAAGTATCATTCCTGTTGTGCAGATGGCTCGGCTTCTACGTCGATCGTTTGAGTAGATGGCTCGGCTTCTACATCAATCGTCTGAGTAGAGGCATCTATCTCTTCTTGAGCGATCGCTTCTATCTGAATATCTTCTCCTTCTGTTTCTTCTTCTTCTTTTGCCAATGAGCCTTTAGGAACCAATTCAATCGTGGCGTGTTCTTCTAGCCATTTAACCGCTTTCTCTTTGAGCAAATCTGACTCAACTACCTCCCGCACCCGTTTAGGATCGACAGATTGCCCAGCCAACTGCTCCATCAATTCCTTAATTTTTGCTTCAATCTCCTCCGGTTCAACGGTGAGAGATTCGCGCTTAACAATTTCCTGAAGAGCGAGAGATTGCCGGAGACGTAGAATGGCATCAGGACGCGATCGCTCTCTCAGCTGCGGCATGGTTTCTGCATTAAATAGCTTGCGTACATCCATCCCGTAGTTTTCCATCTGGATGGCTGTTTGCGTCAAAAGCGTCTGGACTTCCCGATCAATCATGGTTTCGGGAAGGTCGATCTCAACTCGCTCTAGCAGAGCTTCTAACAGCGCTTGCTCCTTACTCGCCGTCGTTTCTTGATCAGCTTTTTCCCGAAATTGCTTTTCCAAAAATTCCCGCAACTCAGCCAGAGTTTCCTGTTCACTGACTTCTTGAGCGAAGTCGTCATCTAGCTCTGGTAACTCTTTTTCCTTGAGTTCTTTGAGGGTAATGCTGAAAACCGCTGACTTGCCTGCCAAATTTTCTAGCGGATAATCTTCAGGAAACTGTACAGAGACTTCTTTTGTCTCACCAGGATTCATCCCAACAATTCCCTGAACGATGTCCTCAAGAAACCGTCCTGCCCCTAGCTCAACTTGGAAGTCCGTTGCTTGAGCGCCTGGGATTTCTTCTGATTCCTCACCTTCACCAGTAAATCGACCTGTGTAATCGATTACAGCTACATCCCCCATCTGAGCAGGGCGTGATTCTACAGGAATCAAAGTAGCTTGTTCAGTACGACGCTCTTCTAGGAACTTATCCACAGCATCAGGGTCAGGCTGAGTTTCCTCGGCTTTAACGCTCAAACCGCTGTACTCACCTAAGCGAATTTCCGGTGGGACATCCACAGACGCCGAGAACTTTAGCGGTTCTCCTGGCTGAAACTGGCTGATCAATTCCTCATAAGTGGAGATGAGCTTGTAGTTTCCCAGAGCCTCGATCGCTTCTTGCTCGATTGCCTGCTTGAGGCTATCTTGTACCAAATCTTCGATCGCCGCTTCCTTAATTCGTTGTGATCCTAGTCGCTGAAGCAAAATCTGACGCGGTACCTTGCCTTTGCGAAACCCAGGAATGTTGGCAGTGCGAGAGAGGTTTTGCACAACCTTTTCATAGGCTTTTTTGGTCGTTTCGGCGGGAATTTCAATTTCCAGACCGATTTGACTCTGCGGGAGCTGTTCCTGAGTAACTTTCATTGACGCTTTCGTTTCAGATAACTGTTTAATAGATTTTTCAATGATTCTGGATGGATATTTCTATAGATGCTTTATAAACATGGTGCTTTAGAGGTGAAGACCGACCTCTCGTGGTATTCTAGTTGCAACCAGTTAATAAGTATAAGCATCTAGTCGTTCTTTCCTTGCGGTACGGGAGACAACGCTCTAGGCAGTCCCTTTTGTTTCCGTATCTGATGATAGTACATAGGAGTGCGTATTAGCGAAGCAGAGCCGTCAGGCATAGCGTAGCTATTGCTCCTAATGCGCTCCGCGCAGGCTACCAACTAAATCGCTTTGACTAACCATCAGATGGCAGTGTGAGAAAAATCGGACTCAAGCGTGTTAAGACAGGTACATAGTATTCGTTAAATGCAATGCATTTTCAAGACGTCGGTGCGCTAGAACGAACCAGAGTAGGGAGAGCGCCCAACAAGCTTAAGAAAATTTAACGGCTTTTCAAGGCTCGGTCGAGCCAGTGTTGAAAGTATCTCTTTTTTAAGTTAAGTGGAGGAAACTCATTTGTCTTTACAAGTTCGCGTTGCCATCCTAGGCGCAACGGGTGCAGTAGGTACAGAGCTACTAGAATTACTACAAAGCCGAAACTTCCCTGTTGCTGATTTAAAGCTTTTGGCTTCACCCCGCTCGGCGGGTAGCACACTCCCCTTCCAGGGCGAAAATTTGCCGGTGGAGGCAGTATCAGAGCATTCGTTTGATAATGTCGATTTAGTTTTGGCCTCAGCTGGCGGCGCAATATCGAAAGCCTGGGCAGCCAAAGCTGTAGAAAAGGGCGCAGTTGTGATTGACAACTCCAGCGCCTTTCGCATGAATCCAGAAGTGCCCTTAGTCATTCCTGAGGTCAATCCTGAGGCGGCGGCGACTCATCAAGGAATTATTGCCAATCCCAACTGCACGACGATTTTGATGGCAGTGGCAGTTTGGCCCCTACATCAGGTGCAGCCAGTACAACGAATTATTGCTGCTACCTATCAATCAGCTAGCGGTGCTGGGATGAGAGCAATGGAGGAAGTCAAGGCGCAGGCACAAGCGATTTTGCAGGGTGAGACCCCACCAACAGAAAGCTTTCCTTACCCGTTAGCCTTTAATCTATTCCCGCACAACTCGCCGCTGAATGAGCAGGGGTACTGCGAGGAAGAAATGAAGATGATCAACGAAACGCGCAAAATTTTTAATGCACCCCAGATTCGAATTAGCGCGACTTGTGTACGGGTTCCTGTACTGCGAGCTCACTCAGAAGCGATTAATCTAGAGTTTGCAGAACCGATGTCAGTAGCCAAGGCACTAGAAGTCTTAGCCAAAGCCCCTGGAGTTCGAGTGGTAGAAGACTGGAAGGCAAATTATTTCCCAATGCCGATTGATGCCTCTGGTCGTGATGAGGTTCTAGTGGGTCGGATTCGTCAAGACCTTTCTCACCCATCCGGTCTAGAACTTTGGTTGTGTGGTGACCAGATTCGTAAAGGTGCTGCCCTGAATGCAGTACAAATTGCGGAGTTGTTAGTTGCACGAAATTGGCTACAACCAGCGACGGCAGCGGTTGCTCATTAAAAAAACGGGGTGGGATAAAAAATGCCAAGGAGGAGTTAAAAAAGGGTGGTGAATTTTGGACGTGTGCTGACGGCAATGATCACGCCGTTTAAAGAAGATGGCAGCGTGAATTATGATGTCGCCGAGCAACTGGCGGTTCATTTGGCCGACAATGGCAGCGATACCCTTGTGGTCTGCGGCACCACGGGGGAATCTCCCACCCTCACCTGGGATGAGGAGTACCAGCTATTTCAGGTGGTGCAAAAAGCGGTAGCTGGCAAAGCTAAGGTAATCGCGGGTACAGGGTCGAATTCTACCGAAGAAGCGATCTCAGCGACGCAAAAAGCGGCTAAACTAGGATTAGATGGATCATTACAAGTCGTACCCTATTACAACAAACCGCCCCAGTCAGGACTGCATCATCATTTTCAGGCGATCGCAAAATCCTGTCCTGACATTCCATTGATGCTCTACAATGTGCCAGGACGTACCGGTCAAAATCTCCAGCCGGAGACTGTTGCCCGTTTAGCGGAAATCCCAAACATTGTCGCGATCAAAGAAGCCACAGGTAATTTTGACCAGGCAAGTCAACTTCGGCGTCTAACGCCACCTGAATTTGCTCTCTACTCTGGGGATGATTCCTTTACCTTAGCCATGCTGGCACTTGGAGGCACTGGGGTTGTCAGTGTTGCTAGTCATCTAGTTGGCAACCAGCTGCAACAGATGATCCAAGCGTTCGACGCCGGTCAAACCGGATTAGCAACTGAAATTCATCTAAAACTCTTTCCCCTATTTAAAGTCCTGTTTTGTACTGCCAATCCTATCCCTCTCAAAGCAGCGCTCAAACTTCAAGGATGGACGGTTGGTTCTCCTCGGTCACCTCTGTGCGAACTGCCAACGGAGCTACAACAAGGGATAGAGGATGTTCTAATTGAACTCTCTTTGCTTTAGATAAGTGCGGATATTGCTACATACTTTTCACCCTAAACGGAATTAAGTTTTACTTATGAATTACTCTTGATACTCACTCTTCCACCCCTATTCAAGCCGTTGGGCACTCAAAAATGCCAACGGGTATGGGATACACAAAACAAGAAAGCCCACTATTCAGGCATCATCTCCCTATTAGTAACGCTGGATTGATTATCAGTTTCAGAGAAAATCCAGTGGCAAAGTTTTTGATGAGGTTGGGGATGTCTGATGTTTTCGCTACGATGAACGCGCTTTCTGCCGATGCTTTGCACCTGCTTGAACTTTGTACTAAATGAACAACAACACCTCAAAGGAGGCAAATGACTAATAACGAATCCACACCGGCCCTAAAAATTATTCCTCTCGGCGGGCTGCATGAAATTGGTAAGAATACCTGTATTTTTGAGTTCAACGACGAAATCATCCTTGTGGATGCAGGACTTGCCTTTCCCAATGATGAAATGCACGGGGTCAACATTGTCCTACCCGACATGACCTATCTGCGGGAAAATCGCCACAAAATCAAGGGTATGATTGTCACCCACGGTCACGAAGACCACATTGGCGGGATTCCCTATCACCTGAAGCAGTTTGATATTCCTGTCATGTATGGCCCTCGTCTGGCGATGGCTTTGCTACAAGGCAAATTGGAAGAAGCTGGTGTTGCTGACCGCACGGTATTGAAGACCGTTAGTCCTCGTGAAATGGTGCGAATTGGCTCTTCGTTCGTCGCCGAATTTATTCGCAACACTCACTCCATGTCTGATAGCTTCACCGTAGCTATTCATACCCCAGTTGGTGTAGTTATCCATACGGGGGACTTCAAAATTGACCATACGCCAGTAGATGGCGAATTCTTTGATTTCCAAAGACTGGCAGAACACGGTGAAAAAGGTGTTCTGTGTCTACTGAGTGATTCCACGAATGCAGAAGTCCCAGGAAGCACACCTTCAGAACGCTCTGTTTATCCAAATCTCGATCGCATTTTTGCTCAGGCACCTGGACGACTGCTAGTGACGACATTTGCCTCGTCAGTCCACCGAGTACAAATGATTCTGGAGATAGCACAAAAACGCAACCGAGTCGTGTCGGTTGTAGGTCGCTCGATGCTCAATGTCATCGCCCATGCTCGCAATCTCGGTTACATTAAGTGCCCCGATAGCTTGTTTGAGCCGTTGCACGCCGTTAGCAATTTGCCTCCAGAAAAAGTACTGATTCTGACGACTGGTTCTCAGGGTGAGCCGATGGCGGCAATGACCCGCATCGCCAATGGTGAGCACCGACAAATTAAAATCCGTCAGGGTGACACGGTTGTGTTCTCAGCCAACCCAATTCCTGGTAATACCATTGCTGTGGTTAATACCATCGATAAGTTGATGATCCAGGGAGCTAATGTCATCTATGGTCGCGATAAGGGCATCCACGTTTCCGGTCACGGCGCACAGGAAGACCAGAAGCTGATGCTTGCCCTAACTCGACCGAAATTCTTCGTGCCTGTTCACGGTGAACATCGGATGCTGGTTCAGCACGCCAAGATGGCTCACAACATGGGCATCCCTCCTGAAAACACGGTGATTATCAACAATGGGGACATCGTGGCGGTGACGGAGAACAGCATTGGTGTCGCTGGTAAAGTTCCTTGTGGGATTGAACTGGTAGATAGAAGCGGTGTTGTACATGACAGCGTACTAAAAGAACGGCAGCAACTGGCAGAAGATGGTGTCGTCACAGTAGCAGCGGCTGTGGATTGGGAGGGCAAACTGCTTGTCAAGCCAGAAATCCACCTGCGCGGTGTGGTATCGACAGTGGAGAAACCTCTCCTAGAACGGTTGGTGATTAAGACGATTGAACGGACATTAAGCGATCGCTGGACAGACTTTGCCAAGTCCTTTGAAGGTAACGAAACCGATGTCGATTGGGCAGGCTTGCAAGTGCAAATTGAAAGTGACCTCCGGCGTTTAGCGCGACGTGAACTCCAGAGTAGTCCACTGCTAGTCTTCTTGTTACAAAGCCCGGAGGAACCCCCTGTTAAGGTCACTGGCAGACGCCGACGCTCAACTGCCAGAGTAGCCTCCTAGCGTTGATGAAACTCAACTCGGCACTCAGTACTCAACACTCAGTACTGAGTTGGCTGAAGGACTAACCCTATGAGGTAGGCTTCTCGGCCACAAGTGGTACTTTCTTGACATCTAGAGATGGAAAATATCCCCCAATAAGGGGCGGATTTCTTCCTTAGTCCCCAGCCACTAAACCTATACCCCTTATAAAGACTGACTTTCAGCGTTTGGGAAACATCCAAACCTTAAAGTCAGTCTTTTTACCTATGGATTTACAACGCTGATCGGTTATCCTGTTAAGTGTTGTTACTGAGCCTACTGCTTCAAGCTCCCTCAAAGTTAAGTGAGATTGCGCAGGAACTTATATTGTGGTTTCAGGCAGCATATCAGTATCAACAACAAACAGGCTGACTTTAAAAATGTTGATAGATTCGCTATTTACTTCCGTCGCCAATAATTAGGCGTTTTTACTTACCAGCACTGTTGTTGTTGACCAATTGCACCTTTACAACCCTGTTTTAAGATCAGCTGCCTACTGAGGCAGTGAATATAACCCTCGCCAAGACGTTGACAGAGGGTCAGAACACACAGAACCGCGAAACCTGCAATAGCCACAAGCTTCGCTCTTCTAGGCAACTGGGAAGTGCCTGACTGACTATGGCAATTTACCAGAAAATTGCACCGGAATTATTCCGGTGTGGGTAGCTGAACGATTGTAGGTAAGTTACAGGCAGATCCAGTTCGTTTTTTCCGAACAGATGGAAGGAATTATGAATGTATCCGAGTATACAACAAGCAATGTAGTTCATACAAGTTGGGTATGGATTCATCCAGGAGACTCTTCTTCAAACAACACAACTCCTACCAACTCTCTCAAACCAAAGAAAACCTTTGACCCACTTCAACCTGTTCGGCAGTGGCTTGATAAAGTTGAAGTCCATAACCCCAAACTGGCGCACCGCCTCTGTAAAATGATCCCTGCGCAGTGCCCTTTTGAGCGCGACATTATACTGTTTGGTCGCACTCTATTTCATATTCCCCCGATGTGCAAGCTGAATCCTCTTTATGAGGAAGTGGTAGCACTGCGCTTCCGGGCACTGTGCTATCTGGCCGATGAATGTGGTGAAGATGTCAGCGCTTACTGCTAAAATTCCAGTTCAAGAATTTTAGCTTCGGGCGTCGGGAAACCGTGCATCGATAAGACATCATGGCCATTATTGCCCTGAAAGCCTGGTATCTCCAGCAATATGAACCGATTAAACAACTGGAGAACCGCCCCCATGACCTGCGGTTGAGCAAAAATAGCTTGCTCAAGTCGGGTTTAAGAGCTGACTTTTTAGACGATAGCCAGGATGTCAAAAACTCAGAATGGTTTGGGCGGTACCTGGAAGGGGAAACGGTTGAGTTTTATATCGAAGGTAGTGGTGGGTATGCCATTTCCAATATTGACTTGATCTCTCAGGAGATTTACTTCACCAAGCAAGAGGTAATGGGGCAACTAGAGCCAATTATCTTTTTGAGCTACCAAAGTGAATTTAATGCCTCTAGTGACGCTCTGCGTAATGCCCTGGCTGATACTCTGGCAACCTTCAACCAGCGATCGCGTTTACCCCTAACCTTAGAAGAATCCCGACGCCCTGCCGGTGAACCCATGCGGCTCAACAGCACCCAAATGCGTAAAATCCGCAAGAGCTTACTCTTTATTGCCGATGGGACACCGGTGGCTCGTATTGAAGGGGAAAAGACGCCTCTAGTGATCCCTAGCCCTAATGTCTGTGTGGAAATAGGCTATGCCTTAACAGCCAAGCGCACAGAACAAATTTTGCTTACAAAGATGGAACGCTCAGACTTACTGGGTCAGTTTCCTTTTGACCTACCCAACTACCAGCAGCTGTTGTTTCAAACGCCAGATGACCTGCGCGAAACCCTGCCATCGGTAATGGAATCTTTGCTGCAACGGTTTAATTTATTGAGCTGAGTTCACGCTACACACTATCTGCCAAAAAGCCCCCTAGTCCCCCAATCCTGGGGGAACCGGAATTTTAGGCCTTTAAAGTTGGCGGGTTGAGGGATTAGTGCGTGAGTCCTAATATCGTGTGATTAGGGTTTCACGACTAAGCTGCTTTTTATTTAAGGTGATTGAGGCGTGATTTTCCACCTCGTGGTCGCTGATAATGATTTGGATGTGGATTAGGGATAATTTTCCATGCCAAGAACCCCAGATGAATACGCGGTGCACATCCTCTTGTCAAGTGGTCACCGGGAAGAAGTGCGTTTTGCGACGATTCAAGAATTTCAGAAGTGGTACAGCGGTGAACTGATGCCGAAAGCTACCTCGAATGACTTCATTAGCGTACCGATCAAAAACGTCCAAGGCGAGTACATGGTGGTGCGCCCTTCCAGCGTTGCTGCCATCCGCGTGGAACCCGTCTTCGCTGGAAGCGTCGATCGCTTTTAGTGTATTAGCACAGAAATAAACGGCTGTTGCAGTGCATTAGCTATTGATTGACGTTTTTGGTGAGTATGAGAAAGACACTGACTTGGCTATCCCTGAGTTTGGGGATGGTGTTCTTGACTGCTAGTGGTTCAGCCCTCGCGGCTGTGCCGCTGCAACCAGTCAATTTAGATGCTGGTCAGGTAACTCTAGATTCGTTAGGTTTCGATGAGCAGTTGTGGGGGCGTCCGGGTCAGCCCGGAGACCGACAAGCACTTTTGAGGTCTATCGATTACAGCTTAAGTTATCTGGCCTCGCCCGGTGCAGCCCAAGCCTACCGACAGTATGCGGTGCCTGGGATAACGCGCGATCGCGTCCGTCGCTCTCTTGTCCGTTTCCGCCAACTGGTTGTCTCTTCCCGTTCGCCTGCCGAACTGCAAGCCGCTGTCAATCGCGAGTTTATCTTTTACAAATCCGTCGGTAAGGACGAGCAGGGAACCGTCTTATTCACTGGCTACTTTGAGCCAATCTATGCGGCCAGTCAGAAGCCGAGTGCTGAGTATCGCTATCCCCTTTATCGGTTGCCTGCTGACTTTGACCGATGGCCGAAGCCTCACCCTACCCGTACTGAGATCGAAGGGGAAGATGGTTTAGGGACAAAAAGCCCCCTGCGAGGGCGAGAACTAGTCTGGTTACGCGATCGCTTGGAGGCTTTTCTCATTCATGTCCAAGGTTCCGCCCGACTCCAGATGCCAGACGGGAAGCTGATGACTGTCGGCTACGCAGGCAAGACGAATTACCCCTATGTCAGCGTGGGGCGAGAACTGGTTAAGGATGGCAAATTACCCTTAGAGGGGCTGACGTTACCAGTTCTCATCGATTATTTCCGCGCCTCCCCCGCAGAACTCAATCAATATTTGCCACGTAACCAAAGCGTTGTCTTCTTCAAGGAAACCTATGGGGCACCAGCTATGGGCAGCATCGGTGTGCCAGTGACGGCTGAACGCTCGATCGCAACCGATAAATCCCTCATGCCTCCGGGAGCCTTGGCGTTGATTAATGCCCCTATCCCTTACTCCAATCCTGATGGTCAGCTAGAGTCCAGGATGGTGAATCGCTATGTGCTGGATCAGGATACTGGTAGTGCGATTCGGGGTGCGGGTCGTGTCGATATTTTTATGGGAACTGGCCCACAGGCAGGCGATCGGGCAGGGATCATTAGTGGGGCGGGAGAACTGTACTACCTGCTACTCAAATAGAGGCTAGGGCGTGTTTTCTTGCCTTCCCCGTCAGATTCAGATCCCCCTAAATCAGAGTTAAAAAGGGGGACTAGATTTCTGCTCCCCTTTTTTAAGGAGGCCGGGGGGATATTGGGGTTTGAAAACACGCCCTAGCCCCTAATTTTGCACGGTTCCATCAGGCAGGATTGCCCCAGTGAGAACGGCGTCCTTAAGGTTTGCCCCTAGCAGGGTTGCTCCGCTTAGGTCTGCCGCAATCAAAATGGCCCTGGATATGTCAGCGCGAATCAAGCAGGCTCGATTCAGGTCTGCCCCCCTCATATCTGCGCCCTGGAGGATTGCCCCAATCAAATCAGTATCCTGTAAATTTGCTCGATACAGAATGGCCTCATACAGTGTGGCTCCATGTAAATCTGCCTGAGAGAGGTTGGCTTGAGAGAGATTAGCAAATAAGAGATTTGCTTCCTTAAGGTTTGCCGCTACCAAGTTGGCTCTTTTCAAGCTGGTTTCATTCAGGATGGTCTTCCTCAGCTCTGTTGCCTTTAAATTGGCATCACTTAGGTCTGCTCCGGTAAGATTTGCCACGCTCAGGTTAGCTTTACTCAAATTAGCCTCGCTCAGGTTAACTCCCTTTAGGCTGGCTCCACTGAGGTTAGCCCCACTTAAGTCTGACAGCCTCAGGTCGGCTCCCGTCAGAATCACTTCGCTCAGATAGGCTCCTCGCAGATCTGCGCCTCCAAAATCCCGCTCTCCAGCGGTATAACGCCTCAGCAGTTCATTAGCATTCATAAAATTTCCCAGGTCTTGACTCCTCACTGTGGTTCGTTGTACTGATAGGCGCTACGCATACCGCCGGAAGTATCGCGTACTTGGATGCTGCTTGCGTAACGTATCGCCTATCAGTTGTCTGAGGCAGTTACACCTGGTTGTGTTGAATTATCCTTGATGCAGAGGTAATTTCCCGCTAAATGGGCTAAAAAATAAACATTAGTTCCAATTGCCACATTTTTTCATGGCGTTTTATTTCAATTTGTCGAATAAATTCTCGAAAGTAGAATCGGCGCTCTGCTTCCGATAAATCACTCCAGAATTGGGGAATTGATACAGCTTGGGCGATCGATTGTAAGTTCACGGGTGGTAGTGCGGCTAGACGCGATCGCAGTTGGGAAATTTCGGTACGTAGTTTGTAGGCGCGTAACTCAGCAGTTTCTGAATCCAAGACACCCGTTGCGGTTAAGCCAGGTAGCTGCGCTAAGATATCTTGATTTTTGGTAATTTGTGCGGTTATGGATTGCTTCACTCCATCAAGGCTGGGGACATTCATACCAGCAACGGCACGGGGTAATTCTTGACAGATGGCTTGAATTGTGCAATTCAGAACTTTTTCATAGGCGATCGCACGGCACTTCGGGCGCTTAGGGCAGCTAATGGGGCGCAGGTAGAGATATTCCTGGTCTTTGCGAGGTCGGGTGACGCTGGTGACACTCATGTGAGACTGACACTCTCCACAGACTACCAAACCAGCTAAAGAGCGAGGAGCACTGGCGGTACGCGGTGGTAGTCGTCGGTTGCGACGCAGTAGTCGGTCAATCTGTGCAGCTTCTTCCCGGTTAAGAATTGCGCTATGGGTGTCTGAGATAATCTCACCGTTGTGATAGCCAAGGTCGCCCCGATAGATGGGGTTAGTGAGCCAACGACGCCCGGTAGAAACCGAAATTTTCTTGCTGTACTTTTTCTCTAGATACCGAACTGCTCCACGCAAAGAGCCATAAAGCAAAAACTGTTCAAAAAATTCCTTGACCACTGGTGCTGTGCTGCGGTCGAGAATGTAACGGTCTTTACCACGTCGGTAGCCGTAGGGGGCTTTCCCAGGCGGGGGCATTGCTCTAAGCCGATTACGGGCATGCCCTTGACGGATACGGCGACTGTTGGCTTCACGCTGAATTTCGCTTAGTAGTTTCAGTAAGCCTGCCCGAACGTTGGTATCCGTTATGGCATCGGTAGCTGGAGAAGAATTGTACGATTGCTCTGTGGCAATGACCTGGACGCCCATTGCTTCGATTTGGGTGAGGCGATCGCTTATTTCTTCCAGTGAGTCGCCCAGTTGCTCCAGACGGCGAATTAACAGGTATTCCGCAGGTTCGGCTTGACACTCAGCCAACATCTGCTGTAACTGCTGACGCCCTCCTAAGTCTTGATAGACCTGATCCACCTCCAATCCCCAAACTGCTGGGTCAGATGGGGAGTCGAGTAGGGGGTCACTGTAGAGGTAGGCAATAATTTTCATCGAAGAAGGGGTGAGGGGGTGAGAGGGTGAGGGGATAATCCGTTAGCTCTAAGTGTGGTAGACAATTCTCCCCATCTCCCCATCTCCCCCTCACGCCTCTACGCCTGACTCAGTTCGATGATGTTACCATCTGGGTCTTGAGTAAAAAGTGCGGCTCGACCAGAGGCACTCATTTGCATCTCACAGCCATGCGCCGATAGTTGGGTTTTGGCGGCCTCCAAGTCAGCGACGGATAAGGCGACGTGCGGGTTACGTCCCCATTTTTCGGGATTTTGCAGCTTTGGCTGAATAGATGAGTCTGCAATCAGGTGAATTTGGAACTCTCCCACCTGATACCAGGCACCGGGATATTTGAGGGAGCGATCGACTTTGGATAATCCCAAAATATTGCCATAGAAATGCTCTGCCTTTTCCAGGTCAGAAACGAGAACGGCGGCATGGAGACAGTGGGTAATCTGCATTGTTAGTCTGATGAAGAGGATATTGGTCAGATTGCGTAGTTGTAATTAAATTTTTAACCAGATGGCTAGGCTAGGCGATCGCACGTTCAAAAAAAGAGGAGCAGCATGGACGCTCAATTAACGACCACCGAAATCGCTGATTATCAGGGAATATTACAGGGTGACGACTCTGCTCAGAAGGCACTGGCTACCTTGGAAAGACACAATGGCAGGTTTTCCGACTCGTTTAATGAGTTGTTGGGTGAGGTAAGTGGCCAACCGAAAAGTTACGATCTCGAACGCCTCCGGAAGGTCACGCTAGAGCAGTTACGTAAAGAAGTTTGCGGCGATGATAGCTTTCGCACTAAAGTCCAGGAATATACCAAAAATCCAGGGAGTGCGCCGTTGCTGACGGGGTTGATTGTCTCGTTGGTAGGGGTGGCAGCAGCTAATGGATTGCCTCTTGACCCTGCGATCGCTACTATTGTTGTCCTCTACATTCTTAAAATCGGACTCAATATCTTTTGCGAATACACGGATTCGTCTATTAAACCGCCTGCTGATGACCCAGAGTCGCGACGGCTACCTCACGATTGAAGAACCCCCCCAACCTCCGGACTTCGTCCCGCTGACGCTCCTTACGTTGCTACCGCTATCACTATGCGTAATCTTCCTGTGCTTCTGCAAGTAGTCCTAATTGCCTGTAGGTGCGAACTTGGCTGTAGTGATCGCCAAATTCGATGAAGATATCGAGAGCTTGTTGATAGTAAGCCCTGGCTTGTTCCCATTCTCGTAATTCTTCGGCAACCCTTCCCAACTGGTGGTAGGTGCTAGCTTGGCTAAAGCGATCGCCAAATTGGAGCTTGATATCAAGAGCTTGTTGATAGTAAGCCCTTGCCTGTTCATATTCTCGTAATTCTTCGGCAACCCTTCCTAACTGGTGGTAGGTACCAGCTTGGCTAAAGCGATCACCAAATTCTATGTAGATATCAAGAGCTTGTTGATAGTAAGCCCTTGCCTGTTCATATTCTCGCAATTCTTCGGCAACCCGTCCCAACTGATGGTAGGTGGCAGCACAAGAATAGCGAGCGCCAAATTCGATGAAGATATCGAGAGCTTGTTGATAGTAAGCCCTTGCCTGTTTATATTCTCGTAATTGTTGGGCAAACCTTCCCAACTGGTGGTAGGTGCTGGCACAAGAAAAGCGATCACCAAATTCTATGTAGATATCAAGAGCTTGTTGATAGTAAGCTCTTGCCTGTTCATATTCTCGTAATTGTTCGGCAACGATTCCCAAGTTGTGGTACGTGGTAGCAATCTTAAGTTGCGTCTGTTTTGCTTCTCTACTACTAAGTAATTGAAGTTCTGCTATGGCTTGCTTATAAGCTTCTCTAGCTTGTGGGTACTGTTTTGTCCTCAGATAATTATTAGCCATTAGACCAAAAGTGATC
>DATNPI010000265.1:0-2447 GCA_036703325.1 Coleofasciculaceae cyanobacterium | reverse complement strand
GTTGAGGAAATTGGCAAACTCCTGCCAGTCGATCGCGTTGTCATCGTTCAGTATTTACCCTCCCGGAAGCTTTGGTTAAATGTGGCAGACTATTGCACCTCTCCAGATTTACCTGTAGCTCTTGGTTTAGAAATCCCTGATGAGGGTAACCCGATTGCTGCCCAACTGAAGCGCTCAGAAGTCGTTTTGATTGATGATGCCAGCCGTTGTGAGGACGAAATTAATCGAGGCTTTGCTCAAACTTATCCGGGAGCTTGGCTGCTCGTACCCTTGCACTTGGGTTTCTCCGTCTGGGGCAGTCTCAGCTTGATAGTCGAAAATCGTTCGTACTCTTGGCAAGAGTATGAGGTGGAATTGAGCCTTGCGGTTGCGGACAATTTGGCGATCGCTATTCAACAAGCTGAACTCTACAAACAAAGTTGTACTGCTACTGTAAAGGCTACAGAGCAAGCCACTACGCTGGAAAACGAAATTGCTGAACGCAAGCGGACAGAAGAAACCCTGCGCTCCCTGTATAAAATTAGTTCAGCCCGAAAACTCAGCTTTGACCAACGCCTACAAGGACTGTTTTCACTGGGACGCCGTCGCTTTGGTTTGGAGATGGGGGCTTTAGGTCGGGTGGAAAACAATCTCTATACAGTGGTTGCTACTCAAATTCCGCCCAAGTCTAGCCTCCAGATTGCCAAAGGTTCTAGCTGGGATTTGCAACAGAGTTATTGCCACGAAACGTTGGGCGCAAAAGAACCGATTGCTTTTGAATCAGCGGGAACATCACGCTGGTGTAAGCACCCTGCCTACATCTCCAGCCGAATCGAAGCTTATATTGGGATGCCAGTAGTTGTGGCAAACTCAGTTTACGGCACCTTGAGCTTTTTCAGTCTTAGGGCACGCCATCACCCCTTTACAGCAGGGGATAAAGAGCTGTTAAAGCTGATGGCTCAGTGGGTAGGAGCTTTACTGGAACGCCAGCAGACAGAGGAGAATCTCAGGCAATCAGAAGCCAAGTTTCGGGAACTTGCCCAAAGGGAGGCACTGCTTAACCAACTGGCTAATCAGATTCGTCGCTCCCTCGACCTCAATACCATCCTGGAAACGGCTGTTCATGAAATCCGCAACCTTTTACAGATCGATCGCTGCTTCTTCCTTTGGTATCGACCTGAAGGGGCTACACCGGCTTGGGAGGTTGTTCAGGAAGCTAAGATTTCTACCTTTCCCAGCCTAATTGGTCACTGCATTCCTGTTACAACATTCGGTCCCTTAACAGAAAGGATTTTCAACAAGGAAATCACTCGTGTGGACAGTGCCAGGAATTTGAGCGATCCAGTAGAGCAAAAATTCTTTTTCACTATAGGCTACACGGCTCTGTTGGCACTACCAATACATACAACATCCGGCGAAATTGGTGTGGTTACCTGTGGTCACTCTAGTGGTTCGAGGCCTTGGCGTGAAGAGGAAGTGGAACTGCTAGAAGGGGTTGCCGACCAAATTGCGATCGCGATCGACCAAGCCCAACTTTTGAATCAAAGTCGCACCGCTACAGCAAAAGCCCAAGAGCAAGCAACCCAGCTTGAAAATGCCTTGAGTGAACTCCAACAAGCCCAAACCCAACTCGTTCAAAGCGAAAAAATGTCTTCTTTAGGGCAAATGGTGGCAGGTGTAGCTCACGAGATTAACAACCCGATCAACTTCATCTACGGCAATCTCACCCACGTCAATCAATATGCGGAAGACTTGCTCAACCTGATTCAACTCTATCAGGAATACTATCCCCATCCAATAGCGAAAATTCAATCCCAGATCGAGGAAATTGACCTCGATTTCATCAAGGAAGACCTACCCAAAATCATGGGGTCGATGAGAATGGGAGCCGATCGCATTTCCCAGATTATTCTGAGTTTGCGGAACTTCTCGCGGGTCGATGAATGCGACATGAAATGGGTGAACATTCACGAGGGTATTGATAATACCCTGCTAATTCTCACCCACCGACTGAAAAGCAAACAACCGGAATATCCAGACATCCAAGTCGTTAAAGACTACGGTAAGCTGCCGACGGTGCAGTGCTACCCTGGACAGTTGAACCAGGTGTTTATGAATATCCTGACTAATGCGATTGATGCGATCGAGGAGGATAATAAAGGGCGCTCTAGGGAAGATATCAGAAAGTATCCCAGTACGATTTGGATTTGTACAGAGGTTTTAGCCGACAGCAATCAAGTGGTCATTCTGATTGGTGACAACGGGGCAGGCATGACAGAGGAAGTAAACAATAGGTTATTTGATCCATTTTTTACCACAAAACCTGTTGGTTCAGGCACAGGTTTAGGGATGTCGATTAGTTACAAGATTGTGGTCGAAGAACACGGGGGTCGATTGGAGTGTATTTCAGCACCAGGGCTAGGAGCAACATTCTTAATTTACATTCCAATTAGCCAATCCTTGTAGCG
>DATNPI010000257.1:0-5856 GCA_036703325.1 Coleofasciculaceae cyanobacterium | reverse complement strand
TTATTGCTCCTTAAAAGTTACAGAAGCTGTCAACTTAACAAAGCCAAGGATATATGTAGAGAATAACCTCGAAACTCATTAAGTCAAAGGCTCATAGTTAGGCAATCGCCTTTGCTAGTATGCCAAGGGCGATCGCCCACGGTTCTTTTTTATCACAGATTAACTTCCCAAGCGACAATATGTGTTGGATTAATCTGACTTTTCTTGTTGTTGGCGATCTTTGACAGCCTTCGTCAACAGGTAAGTTGCTAGGCTACTCAATGATCGACTTTCTTCTTCAGCCCATTTTTCTAGGGCTGCTTGGATTTCTTCTGGTAGATATGCGGTTACCCGCCCTTTGAGTTTCATCAGTTTTACACTTGAATGCTTTAACGTATTTCATTATATAGTTTTTCGGAGTCTATTAGTAGTTTTACATTTACAATAAACTTTCGTGTAGCGGTTTAAATTGTATTGTAATATAAAATCGGCAGCAAGGAACTAGAGGCTGAAAATCCATTTGAGCCTATAGAGGGACGGCTTAAAGACGGCTGGCAGTGTACCCTAACCTTAAATTTTCAAATTGCCCTTCACGCTCCCGCATCACAAATCATGTCACAGCCTACTCTCGAGGAACTTGCTAAGCAGGGAGACACGAACGCGATCGCGACCTTGCTGAACCGTTCTTTTGCACCCAAAGGTATGAGTGCGAAAGCGGCTATCAAGAACGATAGTTTGAACATTGTCGTGGAAGCCGCTGAAACTCCCAATAAACAAGAATGTATCGTGATCGTCCGTGAAGTGATAACCACTTTACAAGTGGAACTGGTTGAGATGGTGAATGTGTATGGGCGTCAACCCGGTGATGATATTCCCGATTGGCATCAAAAGTTTTTACTGGTTGATGTTCTGTCTACTTTTGCTAACGCCAAAACCCAAGCAGAAGAGCCATTTTCTTTTTCCTCCTTTGCCAAGATGGTAGGTGGGATTGGTGAGTCAATTGGCAACACTACATCCCAAGCGGGGAAAGTGATGGTGCAGACGGCATCTGGGGTAGGCGAAGTGGTTGGCAACACGACCTTAACTACAGGTAAAGTCTTTGTAGACACAGCAGCCGGAGTGGGTAAAGCAGTTAGCGACACAGTCTTTCAGACGGGTAAAGCGATGGTGGAGACAGTCGCTGGCGTAGGAGGCGCGATTGCTGGAGTCGGAGGCGCGCTTGGCGATAATGCTTCTAAAGCTGGTAAAGCGGCTGTTAAGACGGCGGTTGGAGTCGGAGGAAACGCGGCTAAACACACTTATCAAATACTTAGTCAAATTACGGAATTTGTTGCTGGCGCTCCTATACTGCGAAAAGTAGTAGACCAGGTAGATCTGGTTAAAGTTGAAGCATCAGTAAAGAAGCTCAAGCAAAAGTATCCAAACGAAACACCCAGACAGCTCTCTCACCGCATCATGATGGAGAAAGCAATTTATGCAGGAAGCACTGGTTTGGTTACTAGCTTAGTGCCAGGAGCGGCTGCCGCCTTGTTTGTTGTCGATTTGACGGCTACCTCGGCATTACAGGCAGAAATGGTTTATCAAATTGCCGCCGCTTATGGGCTTGATATCCGCGAACCCACACGCAAAGGTGAAGTATTGACAGTGTTTGGTCTGGCGCTGGGCGGGAATCGGGCGGTTAAGGCGGGTCTGGAGTTATTGCAGAATGCACCAATAGCTGGAGCTGTGATTGGTGCTAGTACGAATGCGGTGATGCTTTATACAGTAGGATATGCCGCCTGTCGCTACTATGAAGCGAAGCTGGATTCACAGGCGATACCGGAAACGCTGGTAGCTTCAAAAGAGGCAAGTGATGAGTATCTGCAAGATGCGATCGCGCAACAAATGATCATGGATCAGATTCTGGTTCACGTCATTATCGCTGGGAATCCTGAAAAATCCTGGGAAAGCATTTTGCCGGAACTAGAAATCTTGAACATTAGCCCCACTTCCTTGGCAGTAATTAAGGCTAATATCAAATCTCCTCCACCTTTGGATCAGCTTCTTGCTCAACTCAAGCGTGATTTTGCAATGCCGTTGTTGGCTCAATGTCAGCGAGTTGTTCAACAAGATGGGGTGACAACATCAGAAGAAGCCCAGGTAATCGAAAAGATTTCTCAGAAATTCGAGGGTGAACTGAATGCGATAAAAACACAGATGGTCTAAAAGCCAAATAGCAGAGAAATGCCAGATGCCAGGAAACCTGTTGATTATTTGGTGTTCCTGGCGAGTTGTTAAACTCTACTCTTCTTCTACATACATTTCCGGCTCAATGGCAAAGTTAGCGAGTTTTCCTGCTTCGTCGATAACGTAGCCATCTGTCGTAGTCATACCGCTACCCTCTTCTTGTTTCTTCAAAGCCTCAACCTCTTGGATACTTTTATCTGGGTTCGCTCCAGAGGGAATCTTTGCATCTAGAGCATTTACTGCTGTTGTCTGGACTATTTGATACCAAATCTGCCTTGCACACCGCTTTTTTGCTCCAGTGGACAATCTCTCCCCCTCTCTCCCCATGTTAGGAAATAAGGGGGTGATTGAAACGGATTTGGTATGAACCCCTAGTTAATTTTCTGGTGAACTTCTTCCGGGTTCGGCTTCTGATGAGTCGGTTTGTGGTACTACTTTTTTGGGTTCGTTACTCATATCACTTCCGTTTACATAGTCATTATTAAATTTTCTCCTCCTCTCCCCCTCTCCCTCTCAGATTTAACGATGACTACCTAACCGGAAATGATATCAGAAGTAGTTATAGGACTGAAATACCTAAAATGTTGTAATCGGTACGTAAGTCCTATAGGAGTAATTAACCGAATTTTGATAGAACTGATAGCACTATGTCAGACAAATCCTTCAGAAGACGTCTTACTAGCCAAGAACACGCACGTCTTGCTAGCTTGGAGGCGAAGCTAGATGAAATCTTGGATCAAGAGTTTATAGCCGGGGATTTTGGGTTTCTGGTAAGTGCCGCTGAAGTTCTAGAACAAAAAGCTTTTGCCCTGCGATTAGAGGCAGCTAAACGCGGAAAGCTAAATAGGAAGAAAACACTAAAGCGGCGATACTTAGGTGTTTATCAAGGTGTTTTCCTGATTTAAACAAAAATGGTAATTCTATTGGTAAGAGTGCGATCGCATTCTAAGCGATCGCGTCTTTAACGCCGCAGTATTTAGCTGAAGTGAGGGGTCAGAATTCAGAATTTAGGAGTCAGGAGGTAATACCAAAAATGATATTTTTACCCGCCATCAAGACCGTACTTTGAGGCAAAGAGCTTGATGGCGGGTTTTCTGGAACAAAATGTGATTTTTGGTTATGGCTGATCTGAGCTTCCTGCTTCCAGCTTGATTGTTATGTCAATTAGAAATCTAGCGTAGCGAATCGTATCTGCCAAACCTCTATCTGTGACTGGATAGCTATAGCGGGGGAAACTTTCGTTGGGGTGCTGCCACCGCACCCATAGTTGTCGCTCAATAACCTTTGTGGTGATTAACCAGTCTCGATACCGGATTGGTTGCGCTTGTAAGCCATTTTCAGAAGAAGGTGCACTCACTGGCATATTCATTATTCTCGATTTTGTCTAGTTGTTTATCGTCGTCTCCATCCTGAGCCACCTCTATCACAATAATTTATGATGCATTAGCTAGCGCCTCCCTGGTAAATAATTATCGTAATGAAGGTCAGATTTGGCGACACCTACTTTAAGGAGTAAGTCGCCATTAGTATTTTCTCTGACCAATACTTAAAAAAAAACTACGAATTTAGCTAGCAATTATAAACTCTTCCAACCAGCAAACTGTATAAACGTAATCTTTTTGAGTCCAATAGGTGGGCGGAATTACTCCTTTCCCGGTCTAACAATACCTAGGCTGAGGTAGCAGGGGAGGTAGGGGAAGCAATTTTTGTTGATTTTCTCCCCTTCTCCCTATCTGTGAAGGTTTTCGAGAATGAAACAGCCCTGCCCAAATCTGGGGGGAGTTAGCTCCTTGAGTATTCAACTGCCATTGAGAGTGTCAGTTAGCTAGACTCATTGCAGACATGGTTTCACTTGATAGTGCTGCCAGTAATCCCTGGAACAACTTTATGCCATCTGTGTCCCCTAACATGGGGTCGGACGCTCGTTCCGGGTGGGGCATCATCCCCAAGATTTTGCCCGTGCGATCGCAAATTCCCGCAATGTTGTTCGCTGAACCATTGGGGTTACCGTTGTCATCCATCTCACCCGTAGCTGTGCAGTAACGAAACAGAACTTGACCGTTATCTTCCAGCGTTTTGAGGGTGTCAGCATCGGCGTAGTAGCAACCTTCCCCATGAGCAATGGGTAGAGTGATTACTTGACCCGTTGAGTAACTAGATGTCCAGGGAAGGTCAGTGCGTTCCACTTTCACCGGAATGCGATCGCAAATAAAATGTAAGTCTCGATTCCGTACCAGTGCCCCAGGCAATAGCCCCATCTCTGTCAACACTTGAAAACCATTGCAAATGCCAAGAACGAACTTACCCTGCTTGACGTGCTCGGCCACCATCCGCATTACTGGAGAGAATTGAGCAAGTGCCCCACACCGGAGATAATCTCCATAACTGAAGCCACCTGGAATCACCACTACGTCTAAGTCAGAAATATCCGTTTCCTCATGCCATACCATCCGCGTTGGCTGATTCAGTAGACTCTGAGTCACATACGCTACATCGCGATCGCAATTTGACCCAGGAAATACAACAATCCCAAATTTCATGACGCCCCCATTAGTGCATACACTTCAATCAAATCAAATCGATAATTCTCAATTACCGGATTCGCCAACAGCTGGTCACAAATACGGTCAAGTTGCTCTCGCGCCTTGTCTTCGTTGGTCGCCGTTATCATCAGCTCAATATACTTACCAATTCGCACCTGCTCCACGTTCTCGTAGCCCAATTGCTTCAGCCCCGACTCTACTGCCACACCGGCTGGATCTAAGACTGAAGGACGGAGGGTAACATAAATGCGAGCCTGATATTTATGAATCACAAGCATCCCCTAAATTCTAAGAAAGCCCATTTTAATGTTTGAACCACCTAGCTCCCAAGCCCCTAAGAAAATTTTAGGAGATTTAGAAACAAGCCCATGAAACTCCAACGCACTCGCTCTCAAGATCGCATCTTGAATTTACTCAAAACCTTGAGCCGCGCCGTCTCCGCTCAAGATCTATATGTCGAGTTACGCAGCCGCGACCAAAGTATGGGTCTGGCAACAGTCTATCGCGCCCTGGAAGCTTTGAAACTCGAAGGCTTGGTGCAAGTGCGGACACTCGCCAGTGGAGAATCTCTCTACAGTTCTGTGCAGCGTGACCAACACCACCTCACCTGTCTCAATTGCGGAGAATCGATTCCGATTGATGAATGTCCAGTTCATCAATTAGAGAGCGAACTGCAAGATTCTCACCAATTCAAGATTTACTACCACACGCTGGAGTTTTTCGGATTATGCGATCGCTGCGCTGTGGCTGATGCTACCAGTGAAGCCGATTCAACAACCCACTGATAACTTAGTTAGGCGAGTGGTGGTGGTAATAGAGAGGGGGACGCGGTAGCGTCCTTCGCGTTTTTGTGCCACCTCAAGCAAACAATTCATTACCCCTACACTTCTAATATCCCATTCGGCCAACCATGATGTAGGCAGCAGAATCGCTGAAGTCTTTGAGACGTTTAATCTTAGAGGGACGCTAGCTATCACTGGTTGGCATTTTCCCGCCTTTCATCGTCTGCCTGATTCCTAATCAACCGTTGCACACTCACCAAAGCCCGATTTAACTCGTAACTTCGACGCTCTGGATTATTAAGATACGCCTGTTGTTCTTCCTCAAT
>DATNPI010000247.1:0-8255 GCA_036703325.1 Coleofasciculaceae cyanobacterium | reverse complement strand
CCTGCGTGGGGCGGTCAATGACCTCCTAGAGGTAGTTGCAATCAGCAACTAAACATTTTACCCAAATCGCGAAGGCTCCTTCTTCAGCAAAGCAAGAAGGAGATGTAAGCGGGAAAAAGACACCAGTCGATATGGTGTCTTTTTCCAATAGATGCCTGCTATGATACTTTACCTCAGGTATAACGACGTAAATATGCTGGTATTTGAGGCAAAGCTTGAGGGAGAAAAGCAGCAGTATGAGCGACTTGATCAAGCCATTCGTACTGCGCGATTTATCCGCAATAGTTGCCTCAGATACTGGATGGATAACAAGGGAATTGGACGCTACGAACTGAGCGCCTATTGCGCTGTTCTCGCTTTCAGATTCCCTTGGGCGAATAAGCTCAACTCGATGGCTCGTCAAGCGTCTGCTGAACGAGCTTGGTCTGCAATTGCTCGGTTCTACGACAATTGCAAGAAGAAAGCTAGCAAGAAAGGTTTTCCATGCTTCAAGAAGCATCAAACGCACGGCTCTGTAGAATACAAAACCAGTGGCTACAAGCTGTCGGAAGATAGGCGAACTATCACTTTCACCGATGGTTTTAAGGCGGGAAGCTTCAAGATGTGGGGAACCCGTGATTTGCACTTCTATCAGTTGAGTCAAATAAAACGAGTTCGGGTAGTTCGTCGTGCTGACGGCTACTACGTTCAGTGTTGTCTTGACGTTGAGCGAATTGAGAAACGAGAGCCAACGGGTAAAACCATTGGACTGGACGTTGGATTAACTCATTTCTATACGGATTCGGACGGGCAGAGTGTTGAGAACCCTCGCTATCTGCGGAAGTCCGAGAAAGCACTCAAGCGCCTTGGGCGGAAACTCGGTCTTACCCAGAAAGCTTCCAAAAATAGAACCAAGCGCAGAAACCGTTTGAGCAGGAAACACCTCAAGGTAAGTAGGCAGCGTAAAGATTTTGCCGTGAAGTTGGCAAGATGCGTAGTCCAGTCTAACGACTTGGTAGCCTATGAAGACTTGCAGGTGCGTAACATGGTCAAGAACAAACGCCTGTCCAAGTCGATTTCTGATGCTGCTTGGTCGGCGTTCCGAGATTGGCTGGAATACTTCGGCAAGGTGTTTTGCGTGGCAACAGTTGCTGTTCCACCCCACTACACCAGCCAAAATTGCTCCAACTGCGGGAAGGTCGTCAAGAAGTCTTTGAGTACAAGAACTCATAAATGTCATCACTGTGGTTTTGTACTGGATAGAGACTGGAATGCGGCTCGAAATATTTTGGAGCTAGCACTTCGTACCGTGGGGCACACGGGAACGCCAGCCCTGAGCTTTGTCGAAGGGTTAAACGCCTCTGGAGACATCGACCTCTGCATTGGTGAGGAAACTCCTCAATGTAAGCCGAGTCGCGGAAAGAGGAAGCTCAAGAAGTGATTCTTGAAATCCCCACCCTCAGCGCAAGCAGGGTGGGGAGGATGTCAATCGACGATTCTGTCAACATTCTGCTCAGAGTTGCCCTCGATTGAGGCAATCTCATTGGCAATCGCCGTCGGCGCAAAAACCGTTAGACCACTGGGAATACACTCAATTTCAACGGGGGTAGTACCAATTATTTCTCCATCTACGACTACCTTTTGAGGTGGCTCGGCCGTCACTCTTAACTGCTTGGCTCGCAGACAAACAATATCCTCTCGGTTTGGCGTAACCTTGATCAGGGCAGCACCTAGCAATTGAATCATGGTATTGACCGCCTGGAAGGTGTTGTTAGAAGCACCAATTGTTACATCCAACAGACCATCATTCACCAGCACTTGTCCAAATCCCTGAGCTAATACTGAGGTCGGTGGGGCAGCGTTGGCAATTGTAATTGCGCCTGCCTGAAACTCACTTACTGTGCCATCTATCTCGATTTGGGTAGTGAAATGCACCTGCTCATTAAGTTGCTGGACACCCGCTAGGATGTAGGCTAGGGCACCTAAGCGGCTTTTGGCTTCCCGATTGGCTCGTTCAACCGTTTCTGCCTCAAACCCAATCCCAGCCAGTAAAATCATGGGCAGTCCATTGCAACGGGCAGCATCGACAACCCGCGTTACTCCCGCCAAAATGGTTTTGCAGGCAGCTTGTAGGTTAGTCGGCAAGCCTAAGGCAACTGAAAACGCATTGGCGGTTCCTCTAGGAATCACGCCCAATGGGATACCTGTGCCGAATACAGCGCCGGCGACGGCTGAGACTGTCCCATCCCCACCGGAGGCAATAATCAAGTCGGCCCCTGCCGCGATCGCTTCCTGAGCCAATTGCTCTGCACCCACCTCTGGAGTCGTCAAACGGACATACAGGTGCATCTGGGGTTCAAGCAACTTTTTGATGTTTGATAACGCCTGCTCGGCGTTGCCTTGACCGGAGACTGGATTAAAGATTAGGTAGGCTAACCGAGTGGCTACCAAGCTGGCTGCGATCGCCTCTGCTGTAGCGATATTGGTAGCTAGAGGAATGTTATAAACTTCGCAGAGGCGGAGTAGCGCCCGGATATCAGGTTCATGCGGTTGGGCATGGAGGGGGTCAATCAGGAAGATGACGGCAACCACTCCGCCTGTCGCCACTTCAGCCGCAATCTGGGCATCTCCTCCCAGGGAACCTGACAACATTCGTTCGACCGGCAATCCGACTCCTTCCTGAATGTGTTGTCCAGTGGTTCCTGTGGCGATGACTCTGTAACGAGACAAGAGGGACGCATATTTTCTGGTAAAGGCTACCATGTCGTTTTTCTTGCGGTCGTGAGCAATCAGGGCGATCGTTGGAGTCATAGACGATTCTGAGAAGATGTCAACCCGATTATGAAGCAATTTCTAAGTTGATTAAGCTTCAGTTTTCTTAAAGGTTGGCTCTTCTAGATGTTTGATGTTTGTAAAATACGAGGATTCGACCCCATTGCATTTTGCACAAGCTATGCCATCAGAAACTCCACCACCTCTAAATTTGCCCATTGAGTCCGTACCCTTACGGGTTTTGATCGTGGAAGATGACCCAATGATGCAGCTGGGTTTAGAGCAATCCTTATCGGCTTATTCCCAAATTACAATTGTTGGACAGGCTGAAGATGGCTACATGGGCGTCGAAGCTGCCAAGCAATTAAAACCTGATCTCATTGTGATGGACATTGGTCTGCCGCGTTTAGATGGCATTGCCGCCACCCAGCAAATTAAGGCGGCACTTCCCAATGTCCGAGTTGTTATGCTGACATCCCATACGACTGAGCGGGAAATTATTGCGTCGCTTTCTAGCGGTGCAGATGCCTACTGTATTAAAGGAGCGAGTGTGGATCGATTGCTTAAAGCGATCGCTGCTGCTGCTGAAGGTGCGACTTATCTTGACCCTCAGATTGCTCGTCAAGTACTCCAGCATCTCTCACCACCTACCCCCAATAGCAATATCGCTAATTTGTCGCAGCGGGAGCTGGAAGTCTTAAAACTAATTGTTGAAGGCTATAGCAATCCAGAGATTGCCTCACAACTTTTCCTCAGCGCCAATACCGTTAAGACGCATGTCCGAGGGATTATGAACAAACTAGCCGTTGATGACCGAGTTCAGGCAGCCGTTGTGGCACTGCGTTCTGGCTTGGTTTGACACATCGATTTTGGATGGGGTTCGACATTCAAGGATTTTGGATTGGCGATCGCGCACATTTTCAAGTTGCGGCGGCCGAGGCTGAGACATTAGCTCTAGTCTCGCTGCTGTGTCGCACCGGAATCTCAATCACAAATTCCGTTTTTTCTCCTGGCACTGACTCACACCGCAAGATACCTCCATGCTTTTCTACCACAATCTGATAGCTGATCGATAACCCTAAACCCGTTCCTTTCCCCATCGGTTTTGTGGTGAAGAACGGGTCAAATAATCGTGCTTTGACCTCCTCTGTCATCCCTGGTCCGTTATCTGTAATTCGCACAATAACGCGGTTGGGAGGAGAGACTTCTGTGCGAATCCGAATCCAAGGGGTTGCAAGTTGCAGGCTAGAAGACGGGTTTGATAGCGTTAGCGCATCCGCTCCTTCGGAGCTAGTCGTATCGACATCAGGAGCGTCACCTTCAACGTTCAACTCTTTTTCCGAGAGCGATCGCGTAGCGTTAGCGACTCCGTGTCCGTTACCTTTAACCTGGGCTACACCTTGCTTCGTTAACAACTTTTCAACCTCTAACTCTTCTAGAGCGTCAATGGCATTGCCGAGAAGATTCATAAAAACTTGATTGAGCTGAGAGGGATAGCACTCCACCAGTGGCAGTTCCCCATACTCTTTGATCAATTCAATGCTAGAACGCTCCCCATTAGCCTTCAGACGGTTGTGCAAAATTAATAGCGTACTATCTATCCCTTCGTGGATATTGAAGAGTTGCATCTTGGATTGGTCACGGCGCGAGAAGTTCCGTAAGCTCAACACCAAATGGCGAATGCGCTCGGCTCCGGTTGCCATAGAACACAGAAGTTTTGGTAAATCCTCAATCAGAAAATCCAGCTCAATGGCTTCAGCATGTACCTGAATTTCTGGAGCGGCATCGGGATAATACTTTTGATAAAGGCGTACTAATTCAAGTAAGTCTTTAATGTATTCGCTAGCGTAGTGCAGGTTGCCGTAGATGAAACTTGTCGGGTTGTTGATTTCGTGAGCAACACCGGCAATCAGCGTTCCTAAAGTAGACATTTTTTCAGTCTGCACCAACTGAGTTTGGTAGGAATGCAGGTCATGCAGAGCGACTTTCAGTTGTTCAGCCTGAGCTGTAGCTAAGGCAGCGGCAGTACGGCTTTGATCATAAAGTTCCGCCTGATCGATCGCGATCGCCAATTGGTCAACAACCGCATCAATTAATTCCACCTCAGTCTCGCTCCAAGGCCGATATTCCTGGAAGTGTTCACAAACTACAACCCCGGTTCTGTTGGAACGAGTATGAACAGGAGCGATTACTAGCGCTTTGAGTCCCAATGCTTGCAAGCGATCGCGACTGCTAGCTTCCAGTTGCCAATCTGTGGAAATGTCATCGATTCGGAGCAAATCCTGCTGCCGCATTGGTTCATTTAATGTCTTAACCTGGTCAACTGTGCTTGAAAAGTGCACTTCCACTGGCAGTCCGGTACACCAATCGGCATGGATTAGTTCAAAACGAGGGGGTTCAATATCTTTGTGATACCACCAGAACTGACAGCGGTCGATCTGCAACAGACAACGGATTTCGTTAACGGCAGTTCTCAAAATTTCATCTAATTCCAGAGAACTGCGGATTTGGCTAGACAGACGACGTTTGAGCAGTTTTTCCCGCGCTTGCAGTTCTCGACATCGCGCTTCCGTTTGCAGAAGTTGGTCTTGGGTTTTTTGCAATCGGTCGTTGGTGGCAATCAATGCTGCCATTGCCATCTCAACTTCACGGGACTTTTGTTCAAGCTGACAGCTGTATTGAATTGACTGCGATACTTCAGCCAGCATGTCAAAAACGACTGGCGAGACGCTTTCACTTAACTCTTCAAGTCCCAACCAAGGCTGGGCTTTTAGGGTATCTGCACTGGTGTACACGACCTGAAATTGACCATTAGGCAAAATCTTGCCAATGCGGCAATGCTTGCTCAGATGGTTGTTTGGTTCGATGCTGACCTCACCCCCTGGAGCCTCAAACGTCTGGCCGTAGGCCGCCTCACGCAACAATTCCACTTCAAAAGACCCAGCTTTTTCAGCCGCAAGTTTCCATAGGTAGACCTGAGTATAAGCCGCCTCGATTGGGTCGCTGGTTACGCGATCGCTACCGTACCGACGCTGGAAATTCTGGACGAAGGCTCGATTTGCCGGTGTATCGATACTCTGAAAGTAGCTCCAGCTGGCATAATGACCGGCAGCGATGTCGCCGCCAATTCGTCGGATTTCCTCTTCAGCAACACTGGTTGCCATGATCGGAATCTCTTCGGCGCTAATTCCGGCGTCTTTGTATTGTTGGTAGAAAGCCAAATTGCTGTCACCATTCAAGGTATTGAAAACGACATCGGGTTTGGCTTTTTTGATTCTCTCAATCAGGTCGCCAAACTCTGTAGTGCCCAATTGCACGTACTCTTCGCCAGCTAAGGTGCCGCCTTTGCGTTTGATGTGGGCTTTAATAATCTTGTTGGAGGTGCGGGGAAAAACGTAGTCAGACCCTACTAGATAAAAGCGTTTGCCCTGATTCTGAAGTAACCAGTCAACCGCCGGCCCAACCTGTTGGTTTGGACAGATACCCGTGTAGAAAATCTGACGTGAGCATTCGAGACCTTCATACTCAACGGGGTACCACATCAGGGCATTGTATTCTTCCAATACTGGCAAGACAGCTTTGCGGCTGGCTGAAGTCCAGCCACCGAAAATTGTGGCAACGTTGTCTTGTTGGATGAGCAATCTGGCTTTGAGCGCAAAGGTTGTTGTATCGGACGCTCCATCTTCAATCACGGGTTCGATAATTCTTCCCAGGACACCACCGGCTTCGTTGATTTCAGCGATCGCCAGTAACTCAGCATCCTTTAACGATGCCTCGCTAATTGCCATCGTTCCACTCAAGGAATGCAGAATTCCGACACGTACAGTAGACTCTGGTCTAACCAATGACTGGCTTGTTTCACTCATCACTGACTATTTTGCGAAATTTTCTTGTTTGTCCAACGCACCTCAGCTTGCGCCATTAGCGATCGCAACTTCAAGGAATGCTACTGTTCCTTGGGAGAAGGGTACCCTAGCCTAGCCTTCTGCTTTTGCTTTGTAGTGCGCCAACCCCTACAGGGAACGAGTCTCCTTTGGAGTACGCCTGAACAAGCGTCTCTGTTAGCGTTGGCGCAGCCTATCCAAAGGGTATCGCCCAAGAGCTAGCGCCAAGCGCTTCAAATTACTAGTGCAACGTGGCAGAAATAACTATCCAGTTGAAAAAGGTTAAAAAGCTTAGTATACAAGCTTTATCGCCTTCTGCCTGGTCACTGAGCGTGTTGAAGTGCTGCTTCCTGACTGGTCACTGAGCGTGTCGAAGTGCTGCCTTCTTGCACTAGGTGGTTCCAAGTCCGATAGCTCTAGGGTCAGCCATCTACCATCAATTCAATAAAGTCTTGAGCTTTAGAGAAGTTTCATAGAGAAAAATTATCTTCTACGCAAATTTTTTAGGTGAATTGACCTGAATGGTAACCTAATTACAAAAACAATAACTGTAGTGATTTTTACTCTTCATGCAATCTTGTTAAAAAGTAACAGACCAGTTAGTAGAAAAAATCGCTCCCTAGGGACAGCCCTCTGGAGGGTTAAATACAAAAAAACAACCCCCTCCTTAAGGAATGTAGTGCTGATGAAGATGATACTGGTGATGCTAGTTAAACCCCCACATCTAGAGAGTTCGGTCGTTTCGATAAAAGTTAATGCGTACCATAAACTCATAGAAATGTCCACCCGAGGCTGACAAGCACATCATCATGCACGTTCAGAGGGCAAGGCTCTTCTTGATAAACCCTCGTACTCGCTCCAGGAATATTTAGTATAAATTGACAGCTCCCTATCGCTGTATTCAACTAGTAGGCGCTTGATGTGCTTTCCCAGGCTATCTTGGGACAGGCTCTCCACGGACAGGTGATAGGGTCAACAAAAACATGGCTGAACTCAAACGACTTAAATTCATAGAATTTCATAAAAACTTCTTGATAATTTACTAGGGTATTTACCCAATATTCCTCCATTATAAAGTAGGTCAATTGAGATAAACAACTTAAAGATTTACTAAATAAGATAATTTCGTAGATTATTCAATTTGACAAAATACAATTTCAAATTTAGTTGAACTACTTTAATTTAGATGGAAACTTATTTGCATTGAAGTGACTAAAATATTAAACATAGTTCCAGATATTATTGTCTATCCTACATTATTTATGATCTTAAAAAAAACTTGATTATTGAGAATTAATGTCAAGTTTCGATAGTCAGTTTGTTAATAAATTGTTGCTTGTATGTCAGCTTTCAGTGGCTAATAATAGCTGATAATTAATAGATAACTTGACATCCTCCCCCTCTAATTCAGAGTACCGAATATCGCATTAATTTAGGAAATTGGTATTACATCTTGTTCCCACCAAAGTTGAGGGCTTAGGGGGGGGCGAGTGTGTCAGTCCTGCCCATATTGCTCCAGACCCTTACTCCGGCTCACGCCAAACCCAAGACGGCTCTCCACGCCTTCCTCCGCAATTCGGCGCTCACAAACGTGATAAGTGTAGAATTATGTCCTCGTCA
>DATNPI010000241.1:0-6237 GCA_036703325.1 Coleofasciculaceae cyanobacterium | reverse complement strand
TACGCTTCACGCGCTTGGTAGAAGGAAGAAATGCGATCGCTTTTTCCGGAAATGAATAAGCATTTAAGCATTTAGTTGATGAAACAACTTAGCTGTCCAATATACAGTGGGGTAGTAGAGCTACTGGCTTCCAACTCCGGTGGCGATGTAGATCAGGAGCATCAGTCCCAATAAAGTACAAATAGAAGCGATTCCATCTCAATGGAAGCCCCACTACCTAAAAACGAAGCGACTAGGCTCAAGGCACTTCGCCAGCTTCAAATTCTCGACACCCCTCCTGAAGCAGGATTTGACGATCTCACCCGTTTAGGGGCGCGGATTTGTGGTACTCCCACTGCCTTAGTCAGCTTGGTCGATGCCGAACGTCAGTGGTTCAAGTCGAAAGTAGGTCTAGAGGCATCAGAAACACCTCGCTGTGTAGCCTTCTGCGCTTATACCATCCTGCAACCGGACATTCTGATTGTTCCGGACGCGCTGGCTGACGAACGGTTTGTCACTAATCCACTGGTCATCAACCCCCCCTATATCCGGTTTTACGCAGGTGTCCCTCTGATTACAGCTGATGGACAGGTACTGGGTTCATTTTGTGTGATTGACTATGTCCCACGCCAACTCGAACCCTATCAGCTAGAAGCCTTGCAGGCATTAGGTCGCCAAGCAGTAGCGCAAATTGAGCTACGGCGTACTTTAGCAGCTCTGGCACGCACCATCACCGAGCGCCAACAGGGAAACAAGATACGCCAGCGATTTTTTAAAAGAATTGCTGGAGGATTAGGAGCAGCAGCGGCAATACTGCTCGTCATTGGTGCTAACTCGTACCGAAACACAAGCAGACTTGTTGAGACGATTGGGAGAGTGGAAACCAACCAGCAGGTTAGTGGAAAGATCCAAGATTTACTCTCTCAGCTTAGAGAAACCGAGACTGAGCAGCGAGGCTACCTGCTTGCTGGAGAAGAAGCTGATCTAAAATCTTATCAAGCTGCCGTTGCAGACGTTGAGCAAAGCATCAAAGACCTCCAGCAATTAACGGCCAAGAACCCCAAACAACAGCAAAAGCTCGATGCCCTTGAGCCTTTAATTGCAAGGAAACTGGCTTTGTTAAACAAGAGTATTGACTTACGAGAGCGCCGGAACGTTGAGGCGGCATTGCAAGTAGTAAGGTCAAGTGAAGGAAAGCAGCTGATGGGTGAGATCCAAAAAAGACTCACACAAATGAAGAACGAGCAAGAGTCTTTGCTCCAGCAGCGGACTGAAACAACGAGACATCAACAAATTGAGCTGTTTGCCTTCTTGCTCGGCATCTTCCTAGTGCTTATCGCCCTGGCTTGGGTCTACTACTTCATTGAGCGGGAAATCACTCAGCGTCAGGAGGTAGAAGAGGTGTTATCGGCAGAGCGCGATTTCGTCTCTGCTGTCTTGGACACAGCTAGTGCTTTGATAGTAGTACTCGATCCAAAGGGGCGAATCATCCGCTTTAACCGAGCTTGCGAGCGACTCACCCGTTACTCGTTCGCTGAGGTGAGAGGCAGGTGTTTATGGGATTTGTTGATCATTCCAGAAGAGGTGGAGCCAGTCAAAGCGATCTTTGAAGAGCTGCGAAACGGTCAGTTTCCCGGCGAGTCGGAAAACTACTGGGTAACGAAGGACGAAGAGCGCCGAGTGATTGTCTGGTCTGGTAACGCCCTCAAAAACGCTGATGGCTCGGTCAAGTACTTCATTGCAGCTGGTATTGATATCACCGAGCGGCAGCAGGCGGAAGTAGCACTCCGTAGAAGCGAAACCCAAAACAGAGGTTTCCTAGAAGCACTACAGGAGAGTAAGGCCCGACTGCGAAGGCAGCAGACGGCACTGATGGAATTAGCAAAATCCCAACCTCTCTACAGCGGCGACATTAGTGCGGCTTTTTCTGAAATTATCAAGACAGCGGCGCACACGCTGGACATTGAACGGGTGAGTATATGGCTCTACAACCACGACCACTCAAAGATTCACTGCGTTAAACTGCATGAGCTTAGTACCCAACGGTATTCCGAAGGCATGGAGTTAGCTGCCGTTGACTATCCTGCATATTTCCAAGCATTGCAGTTAGAGCGTGCGATCGCAGCTGATAATGCCTACACTGACCCTCGGACTCAGGAGTTTTCAGCCTCCTATCTAGTGCCTTTGGAGATTGCGTCCATGCTGGATGTACCCATTCGTCTGGGTGGTAGCACTGTGGGAGTCCTCTGTCTGGAACACGTAGGGATAGCTCGTCACTGGAAACTGGAGGAGCAGAACTTTGCTAACTCCTTAGCGCACACGGCTACTCTGGCTATGGAAGCCAGAAATCGCAAGCAAGCAGAGGAGGCATTGCGTCTTGAGAAGGAAAAATCTGAGCTGCTGCTGCTGAATATCTTGCCTTCTGAGATTGTCGAGCGCTTGAAATACGAGACTGACTCGATTGCTGACAGCTTCGCCGACGTAACAGTTCTGTTTGCTGACATTGTTGGCTTTACAGAGCTTTCGTGTTGTGTAGCACCCATAGACCTGGTGAAATTGCTCAACCGGATATTTTCAACCTTCGACCTGCTAGCTGAAAAGCATGAGTTGGAGAAGATTAAGACGATTGGGGATGCCTATATGGTTGTGGGAGGTTTGCCGACTCCTCGCGCCGATCATGTAGAAGCGATCGCTAACATGGCGCTGGATATGCAAACAGAAATTGCCCGGTTCAATGCCAAAACTGGTAATACCTTTAGCATCCGGATTGGCATCAACACGGGTCCGGTGGTCGCTGGGGTAATTGGTCTCAAAAAGTTTATTTACGACTTGTGGGGCGATACCGTAAATACAGCAAGCCGGATGGAATCTCACGGCATTCCCGGCTGCATTCAGGTTACTCAAGCGACCTATGAGCGATTACGAGATAATTATCTGTTTGAAGAGCGGGGTGTTATTCAGGTGAAAGGCAAGGGAGAGATGATGACTTATCTCCTCCAAAGCAAAAAGTTAACTCAGGACGACGGCAACTGTCACGGCGAGAATTCGTCGGCTACAGACAAAGCGATCGCATGAGAACATCCCTTAACCTCATCTGGTTAATTTTCTGCATAACCTCGATTTGACTGAGAGATACATCGGGTTGAGCAAACCGTCTGCTAAGACCCTCATGAAACCTAATCGATTTTTGGTCACCCTATTGTCTACTGCCGCGATTGCCTTCGGCACCGTCCAAACCGCGATCGCATATGACACGTTGATCGATTCAGCGAGTACAACCGCTCTTGCTCAGAACCGTGATAACAATTCTTCTCCTACTTCTTTTCAAGAATCCAGCCTCCTGGATAAACAACCCGACTCGACTGCCGTAGCAGGAGGAGTCGGGATAGTAATGTTATTCGGTTTGCTCGCCACCGTTACCTTTTATAAAAATCGTCGTTCCCGCCAAGTTAAACCAACGTCAAAGATAGACCGATTCCAGGAGGAGTTTGCCTGTAGTCCCGTAGCAGAATGGTATCTTTCAAGAATTCAGGAAATACCATCTTCTCAGACTGCTGAATCAACAACGGAGGAAATGCCCTCCTCACCAACGGCTGAAAAAAGCCCGTCAATATCAAGTGATGAGAAAGTTATATCCTCCCCAAGTTATCAAGAAATCTCATCTGGCTCAGATTCTGATGAGATTTCAAATCCTGTACCCGACTCTCCCTCATTTCGTGAACAATACTTGAGTTTAATTGACCAAATAATTGAAATCATAATCAAGGGACAGATTCGCTCAAAAGAGCAGGTTTATCAAATGCTGGTTAAAAATATTAACGCCGGCACTGGGGAAATCTTTGAACGCTGTTTCGCTGAACGCAAGGATGCGACTCAGTACAACCTAGACAACATTCAGGAATCTCAGCGCCTTTTTCCAGCACAGACAAGTGAGTTAAAAAAAGCACAGCAAACTCGCATCCTCAAAGCTTTGCAGATTATCCAGGGGGAATGGGAGCGATGGCAGAAAGAAAATAGAGCCGCAGAAGCGATCGCCAAAGCCACTCAACAAATCCTCACAGCTGAGGAGGGAGAACACCTTACTGCTTTGCTACAAGTGCTAGACCCTAATCAGGCAGATATCTTAACCCTAAACCAAATACAGCAACTCGGTAAATCCTTGCAGCAATTGGTAGAAGCAAGCCCCGAACCTGAGCAAGATCGGGAAATACAGCAGCTAGCTAGCGGCATTGGCAGTGGCTTAGAATCCTGGCAGAGACTGGAAGGTCATCTCATTAGCTGGATGTACGAGGGACAATCCAACCAGTATGGCTTAGAGATTGCTTCCAAACAGCGCGAACCTTGGGCATCGTGGGCGAGACAAGTGAATAGCCCTTTACCGCAACAGCTATTTTTGACTCTAGCTTATGACCAATCGGCGAGTTCATTAGTTAGCCAACAGCCCTATGCAGAGTTGAAAGCTTGGGTTGAGTTAGCTGTTCTTCTCCAATGTGTGCAACGGGGCTTGGTGTCGTGGTTTGAAAAACAACCTTATAACGCAAAATGGGGGACGGCTTCGTCTATTTCTACTTTTCTGACTTTCGCGATAATCTGGTGCCAATTATCCAATGGCTGCAATCGCGCTGACAGTCTCAATGCCAGTGTTCGTCAACAATTAAACAAAGCCTGTTTTCAGGTAATGTTACAGATTCTACGGACATTTGCTCAACGGGAATACTTTCCCCTCTACGGCGGGGTTTTTGCCTTGTTTTCAGGGGAGTATCTACAAGATGCCCTCAACTACTTTGATGAACCGCTCAAGCAAGTAGAGGGAACTCAGGAAAAGGCTCGCATTCTAACTCTATTAGGCTATTCGCAACGTGTCCTAGGGCAATACGAACGGGCAAAATCATTTCATCAAGAAGCCTTGGAGATTGCCCGCCAAGCTGGTGACCAACCCTGTGAAATTGCCAATCTTAACCACAAAAGCCGAATCTCGGTTGCCCAAAAAAATTATGCTGAAGCAATTAACTACAGCCAACGGGCGTTAATTCTCTCCCGCAGCGTCGGCGATCGATTAGGAGAAGCAAATGCGCTGGCGAATCTTGGTTATAGCGAAGTGCTACAGGCACAGCAGCGGGAAGAGATGGAACCAACGGTGTATGAGACAGCCATTGAGTACCTGAAACAAGGTTTTCAGTTGTCGGAAAAATTGGGCGATAGGCAGAGTCAAGCCCTCGCCTGCAACAGTCTCGGCATTGCCCACACGGCTTTGCAACAAGCCCAAGTCGCTATTGAATACCTAGAAAAGGGTATTGAAGCCGCCAAGTTTTCAGGAGATTTATATCTTCAAGGTTTGAACTTTGCATACCTGGCTGAAGCTTACTATAGTCTTCAAAACCTAGACAAAGCTATCTATATTGGCTGCATAGCTATGTATTTTTTGGAACGAATTGCTTGCAAAGAGTGGCGTCAATCAGCAGGCTTACTGACAATTTTGCAGGGTCAATTGGGAGTCGAAGCTTTTCAGAAGTTGCTAGGGCAGCACCGAGATGAAATCATTACAAACATCGGTTTCGATGGATATGATTACCTTCCACAATTGCTGGAGCAATATAACTGTTCGTCTAATTGACCCTACCCTTTTTTCCTACCGGCTGATGTAGCCCCACTTGCCGCCAGTCTTGACGGCGGCTAGCCCTTCAGAAAAGCTGCTTGCATCTTCAAATTCAGCGGGGATAATCACTTTGCCTGTCTTGTCGATGTAGCCCCTGTTGCCAAAAACAACACCAAGCCCTGGATCGTGACCGCCAAAAGTTGATACAACTGCCAACCCTTCAGAAAAGTTGCTAGCTAAACTAAATTTAGGCTCAATGACCATCTTCCCCGTCTTGTCGATATAGCCGACACTACATTGACCGCGCATCGAACACAGAGCAGGCTCCTCAGTCCTATTGACTACTGCTAGTCCTTCAGAAAAGGTCAATCCACATTCACCAAATTGCGGTTGGATGAACTTCCCGGTTTTGTCAATACAGCTCAATTTGCCGTCAGCCCCGACTTTTGCTTGCCCTCCGGAAAAGCTTTGTGCATGATTAAACTTGGGTTGGATAACAAACTTCCCGGTTTTGTCAATGTAGCCAATCTTGCCACCAATACTGACGGCAGCTAACCCTTCCGAAAAGCTTCCTGCAACGTCAAACTTGGGTTGGATAACGAACTTTCCCGTTTTGTCAATATAGCCACTCTTGCCGCCAAGACTGGCTGCGGCTAGCCCTT
>DATNPI010000219.1:0-7184 GCA_036703325.1 Coleofasciculaceae cyanobacterium | reverse complement strand
TTAAAAGTGTCCGTGCCGATTCGTGGCGGGTTTAAGATAATTGCAAGAGCTGGGAAAACGTTTCAAGAGGTGTTTATTCTCACTGGCTTGAGTCAGAGTGAATTAGAGGAAGCGATCGCCAAAGCCCTAAAACGTTGATTTTAAACCCATAACTGCCGTCTCCCTCTCTACCCGACAGTTATCCCTCTTTTGTTATTTCCGGGTAAAAGTCACGATTTTTGTAGGGGCGAAGCATTCTTGCCAAAAACTTAGTACGAAGCGTAGAAGCTTTATCCAAGAATGCTTCGCCCAGCTCTCAGCCCCAAATTAACAAAAGAGGGGTTATGGCTGATCTATAACAAACAGGTTATCCCCGTAGCGACCAGTGAAGTACAGCTTTCCATTGACGAGCGTGAGTAAATTACCCGTACTCGCAACGCGTTTTTGGACTAAAACCGTCCCCTTTGCCGTACCGTTACTCTTCCACAGATCAAAGTCTGTCCCCAGAAAAGTCTTAAAGTACAGCGTACCATTGGCGTTAATAAAGTCTTGAGGGTAGGAATGGTTAACCCCCGGATAGATATCCTCCGGATTGATATCTTTGACTAACACGGTTCCAGCCGCCGTGCCGTCGCTCTTCCACAGTTCTCTCCCGTGAACCCCGTCATCGGCATTGAAGTAAAGTGTGCCATTGACGTTCATGAAATTTAGAGGGAACGAACCCAGAGGAAACGAATCACCAACCCCCGGACGGATATCTTTAACTAACACCGTCCCCGCCGCCGTACCGTCACTCTTCCACAGCTCTCTCCCATGAACCTTGTCATAAGCCGTGAAGTACAGGGTGCCATTGATGTTGGTGAAATGAGAAGGAGACGAATTGGTAGGGAGCGAACCCGGATTGATATCTTTGACTAACACCGTCCCCGCCGCCGTGCCATTGCTCTTCCACAGCTCAATCCCGCTAACCTTCTCTATAGCCTTGAAGAACAATGTACCATTGACGTTGGTGAGATAGTCAGGGAGCGAGGAGTTGGCAAACCCTTGAGAGATGCCCGAATAGATATCTTTGACTAACACCGTCCCCGCCGCTGTGCCATCGCTCTTCCACAGCTCAATCCCGTTAACCCCCTTCTGAGCAGTGAAGTATACTTTGCCATTGACGTTGGTAAGTTTATCAGGACTCGAAGAAAGACCAAACCCATAAGAATCATACTGTGCACGGATATCTTTGACTAACACCGTCCCCGCCGCCGTGCCGTTGCTCTTCCACAGCTCAATTCCCTTGAGTCCTTCATTGGCTGTGAAGAAAAGTGTGCCATTGACGTTGGTAAGTTTATCGGGGTTCGATGAACGACCAAGCCGCGGATCGATATCTTTGACTAACACCGTCCCTGCGGCTGTGCCGTTGCTCTTCCACAACTCCCTTCCGTAGTTACTATCAAAAACCGTGAAGAAAAGTGTGCCATTGACGTTGGTGAGATTCTGTGGGACTACATTTTTGACTACCACGGTTCCCGCCGCCGTGCCGTTGCTCTTCCACAGCCTAGTGGTGCTGGGCAGCTTGTCATTGGCCGCGAAGTAAAGTGTGCCATTGACGTTGGTGAGCTGTTGAATATTGTCACCGTACCCTGGGACTATGTCTTTGACAAGCCTTGGTAGTGCGTTGCTGCTACTTAGAGCGGGTACACTTAGCGCTCCTAATCCAACAACCAATAGACTAGCCCCTTTAATAACCCAACGAAGAGACAGGTAAGACATGATCTGAAAAGAGACTGACTCAAAAGTCAGCAACAAGGTAAGTAGTGCTTCTTGCATCAATTACGGAAAGCCCAAAAATGAAGCGTCTTTGATGTATGCAAGAAGCTGAAAAAGCAGGACTGACGAGAAACAGCGGTAGGAGAAGACCAGTCAGCCGTAAGGAGTCCAGCAACTAAGACTCCTCAGCTGACTTCCGCTAGGAAGGGAATGTTACAAATAGCAACTTGGCATCTACCTATAGATAGAACCTAACTAAAATATACTTTTTGGTACTTCAACCGACTATAAAGATTTATCGCTTATGTATTAAGCAAGCTTGGAATGAGTGACCAAAGCCTCGCAATTTCGAAGTGATAAGGTTTGCGCCCTATGACCAATTAACATTTAGTATCAGCGTCTTCACACGCGCCAATGCTCACCCAGCTACTGGAACCATCTGCCCAGTGTTCTTTTTTCCAAATAGGGGCATTGTGCTTCAATGTGTCAATTGCATATTTACAGGCTTCAAACGCTTCTGAACGATGGGGACAGCCGACAGCTACCAGTACGCTAATTTCGCCAATCTGTAAGCGACCTGTACGATGATGAATCACTACCCGATTCACATCAGACCATATCCGACGGATATCAGCAGCGATTGAGGTGAACACCTGCACAGCCATCGGTTCGTATGCCTGATACTCCAGCGCAACTACCGACTTGCCATCGGTTTGATTGCGTACTGTACCACTCATTACTACTACTGCGCCGTTGGCTGGATCATCTGCTAGGGTATAAATTTCTGTCAGCGATAATGGCGCAAAGCTAATGGAGAAGCTGTCAGCCGCCTGCTGTTTAGCCGATAAGTCGTGGGACGTGGTTAACTCTAAATTCATAACTAGTATTGCTAACAGAACAGCTAATTTTATTGTGTTTGATCTAGCACTACTGCTGCTTACCAGACCAGCACTGAACAAAAAAAACTTATCACCTAAAAACTTACTATTATTACACTAAATGGATTAAATGCTAGTATACATAAGAATATATTTATAAATAATGAAAGCTGTACTGCCTGATAATGAATCAAAACGACTTGAGGCTCTGTGCCAGTACAAAATTCTAGACACGCCTTCTGAAGAAGCGTTCGACGATTTAACCCGTTTAGCGGCACAAATTTGTGAAACACCAATTGCCCTGATAAACCTAATTGATGACAATCGTCAATGGTCTAAGTCAAAATTAGGTTTCACACTAACAGAAGCGCCCCGCGAAATTGCTTTCTGTGCCCATGTCATCCTGCAAAATGAAGTACTAGTCGTACAGGATGCTCTAGCTGACGCCAGGTTTGCCGCTAACCCTTTAGTAGCCTCTGACCCTCGTATTCGGTTTTACGCAGGCGCACCCCTAATTACGCCTCAAGGGTATGCGGTGGGAACACTCTGCGTGATGGACTATGTGCCACGGCAACTTAAGCCCCAACAACTGGAGGCATTACAAATCTTAAGTCGCCAGGTAATCACACAACTTGAGCTACAACGGAATTTAGCGCAGGCTAATGCCAAAAGTAACTACGCCGAGCGCCAGTTACACAATAGGCAACAAGAACTCCTCGATTTCTTGGAAAATGGCACGGTGGGTCTGCATTGTGTAGATGCAAATGGCGTTATTATCTGGGCAAATCAAGCTGAGTTAGAGCTTCTCGGTTACAGTCGCGAGGAGTATGTTGGTCAACACATCACTAAGTTTCACGCCAACCCATCAGAAATTGAGGATATCCTCCAGAGGCTAAGTAGAAACGAAACGCTACAAAACTACGAAGCAAAGCTTCGGTGCAAGGATGGCTCAATCCGGTATGTACTGATCAACTCAAATGCCCGATTTGAGGACGGCAAGTTTAGCCATACGCGGTGCTTTACGCGTGACATAACTGAACGCAAAAGTGCTCAGGAGACGCTGGAGCACACAGCTGCTGAAAATATGCGACTTGCTCGTGCACTCGCTTCTGTCTCAGATGGAGTTTTGATTACTGATCCCAGCCAACCCGACAACCCAATCATTTACTCAAACCCTGCCTTCTCGCGAATCACCGGGTATCAGCCAGAGGAAATTCTTGGTCGCAACTGCCGCTTACTGCAAGGTTCTGGCACAAACCCCCGAACGATTGCGCGAATCCGTAAGGCTATTAAGAATCAGCAAGAGGTAAAAGCAACGCTGCTGAACTATCGAAAAGATGGTCAACCATTCTGGAATGAATTGAAAATCTCTCCGGTGTTCTCAAACGAGGGTGACTTACTCTACTTCGTTGGGATTCAGACGGATATCACCAAGCGCAAACTGGCAGAGGAGGAGCGCGATCGCTTTTTCACCCTCTCTCTCGATATGCAGGGTATTGCTGGTTTTGATGGCTATTTTAAGCGCTTGAACCCAGCGTTTGAAAAAACACTTGGCTACACCAACAAGGAACTCCAAAGCAAACCGTTTCTAGATTTTATTCATCCTGAAGACCGAGCTAAAACCCTTGCCGAAGTCGAGAAGCTTTCTATAGGCACACCAACTATCTACTTCGAGAATCGCTATCGCGCTGTGGAGGGTTCCTATAAGTGGTTGGCCTGGACAGCCGTTTCGGTTATTGAAGAAGATTTAATTTATGCGATCGCTCGCGACATCACCGCTCTCAAGCAAGCTCAACAAGAGCGCATTCAACTTTTGCAACGGGAGCAGGCGGCACGCGAGTCGGCTGAGGCAGCCCATAAACGAAGCAAGAATATTTTAGAAAGTATCACAGATGCTTTCTATGCTGTGGATCACCAGTGGCGATTCACCTACTTAAACCCGCAAGCTGAACGCCTCTTGCAGAGAACGCACCATGAACTCATCGGCAAAAATTTGTGGGATGAGTTCCCGGAAGCCGTCAGTTCTAAATTTTATCAGGAGTTCCGTAGGGCAATATCACAAAAAGTCAGTGTCGAATTTGAAGAGTTCTCTGCGCTACTCAACCACTGGCTTACCGTCCATGCCTATCCCTCCAGAGATGGCTTGTCTGTTTACTTCAATGACATCACCGAGCGTAAACAGGCGGAAGAGGCACTGCGACAGAGCGAAGAGCGATTCCGGTTCTTGGCAGAACACTCCACGGATATGATTTCTCTGCATACTCCTGAGGGTATTTACCTGTATGCCTCGCCGGCGAGCCGCACACTTTTAGGTTATGCTCCTGAAGAATTAATTGGACGTTCAGCTTATGAGTTTTTCCATCCCAATGATTTAGCTGAGATTAGTAAAAGTCATTCAACCATCTTACAGTTGCCAGATACTTACACAGTTACCTACCGCATCCGTCGTAGGGATGGTAGTTATATTTGGTTTGAAACAACCAGCCGAACGGTAAAAGACGCCGAAACTGGTATCGTTCTTGAGATTCATACGGTCTCCCGTGATGTTACTGAGCGCAAGCGGGCGGAGCAGAAAATCCGCGAACAAGCCGCCCTTCTCGATGTTGCAACAGACGCAATTCTCGTTAAAGACCTAGACAGCAAAATTTTATTCTGGAATAAAGGTGCAGAGAGACTTCTCGGCTGGAAAGCCGAGGAAGTTATTGGAAAAAATGCTGTGGAGCTGTTGTATAAGGAAACCTTACCTTACTATCAGGACGTTCAAGAAACACTGATTAAGAAAGGCGAATGGCAGGGTGAGTTGTCTCAAGTCAAAAAAGACGGCAAGTCGGTTATTGTCGAAAGTCGTTGGACAATAGTGCGGGATGAAGCAGAGCAAGCCAAATCAATTTTGGTTGTTAATACTGATATCACTGAAAAGAAACAACTCGAAGTGCAGTTTCTCCGTGCCCAGCGAATGGAGAGTATAGGCACGTTGGCTGGTGGTATAGCCCATGACTTGAACAATGTACTTGCTCCAATTCTGATGGCCGTTCAACTGTTGGAACTCAAACTCACGGATGAGCGCTCTTTGGGGTGGCTCAAAATCTTGGAAACTAATGCGAAACGTGGGGCAGATTTAGTCAAGCAAGTTGTATCATTTGCGCGAGGGATTGAAGGCGATCGCACTCTTGTACAAGTCAGACATATAATCTCAGAAATTAGGCAGATTGCTAGAGAAACGTTTCCAAAATCAATAGAAGTTCACATAGACATCTCGCAAGATTTATGGGCTGTGTCTGGAGATGTTACCCAACTGCATCAGGTATTCATGAATCTTTGCGTCAACGCTCGTGATGCTATGCCCGATGGCGGGACTCTCAGTATTACTGGGGAAAATCTTTTTATTGATGAACATTATGTCCGGCTGCATATTGATGCCAAAGTCGGTTCTTATATTGTTGTTACGGTCTCAGATACAGGAATGGGTATTTCACCTGATATTTTGGATCGGATTTTTGAGCCATTTTTTACGACAAAAGAATTAGGGAAGGGTACTGGGCTTGGTCTTTCCACGGTAATTGGCATCGTCAAAAGTCATGGTGGTTTTGTAAATGTCTATAGCGAGATGGGACAAGGCACAGAATTTAAGGTGTACGTGCCAGCGATAGAGGACACGGAAACATCAGCAATCGAAAACCTTGAACTGCCCACTGGAAATGGAGAACTAATTCTTGTTGTCGATGACGAGGCGGCAATTCGTAAGATTACCCAAACTTCGCTGGAAACCTATGCCTATAGAGTACTAAGTGCTAGTGATGGGATAGAAGCGATCGCTTTATATGCCCAGTATCGCAAAGAGATCAGTGTGGTGTTGGTTGATATGATGATGCCCTCTATGGATGGGCCAACAACCATCCGCACGTTGCAAAAAATCAACCCACAGGTGAAGATTATTGCCGCCAGTGGACTCGTATCCAGCGATAAGGTTAATGTAGCTATGGGGGCTGGCGTCAAAGCATTTTTGTCGAAGCCTTACACGGCACAAGAATTATTGATAACCCTTAACGAAGTTCTGCTCGGGGAGTAGAGCAACCACGCACGGCGGCGGCTTGGCAGCTAGTTGCTGATTTGGGTGTTACATTCAGGGCTTACGCAGCAACTCTACACGTAGGTACCTGGCAACGCACCCTACCCTAGGACTAAAGACTAATGGATAATTTGGCGTAAGTCCTGACATTGTCTGACCTCACGAAATTTTTTAGCTTAAGCCGCGAGAAGCCCCACTCTGAATTTAGAGGGGGATTTATCGAGCGTAGCGAGTACCCCTGAAAAATCAGAGTGGGATGAATCGCGGGTCAACGTAGGTACGTACGTTGACCAAAAGATACTAGAGTTATTTATAGCAAATAGATTTCGCTCTAAAATGCTCAAAGTCGTTAAAGTCAGACTCTATCCCAATCCGCAGCAACAACAGTTACTAGAACAATCGTTTGGTAACTGCCGTTGGCTATGGAATTATTGTCTGAACTTAATGAACCAGATATACAAACAGACAAGTAAAGGGTTGTCAGGCTATGACGTTAAGAA
>DATNPI010000213.1:0-1830 GCA_036703325.1 Coleofasciculaceae cyanobacterium | reverse complement strand
CGGTCGTTCCTACTTAGAACAGTTAGCGCCCTATCTTTTTCAAGTGGAGGATTGGGAAGAGTTAAGACCTGTTTTTAAGGTGCCATATATCTCTTATCAGGGGTGGGTTGACAATCTTATTGAAGACTTGCAATACAATCGATCGCATATGCAGATATACCTCTAGCTTACGAAATCTTTAATAAACCAGAAGTTATACAGCACAGTTTCGATGTTGAAAGACGAATGCCAATGGACAATGCTAAAGAGGGTGCATTGATCGTGCGTACATTACTAAGGTTTACGTGGATTTGAGTTTAAAAGATTCGAGTTGGAGGGAAGAGAAGGAGAAGGTGTTTGTGGTGTTCCAAACAATAATTCACGACTAATTCCTAGCTGTCCTAGTGAAATAACAACAGACATTGATAGATTAGTTTTCTCAGCAGCTTTAGCAATAGCTGTGCCATTTCGAGCTAGAGCAATGAACTCTCGAACTTTGAAGACAACGGGGTCATTGGGAGGCGTGTAACCTCTTCGGATGGCAATGTCTAATCCCCTGTCGATGTCCCTGAGCGCCGCCGTTCGATTGTCTGCTAAAGTTACGCTTGGCTCCTGCCCGGGTACTACCGTAGAGATGGCAATGCCATTATTAGTAGGTTGCCCGTCCCGGTGAACGACATTGAAAGTATAAAGGCGTTCAATTCCTTCAGGAGAGCGAGTTTTAACAAACAGGTTAGTAATGTTGGCTGTTGTAGCGCCAGGGAATTGTAAGGGTTGAATCGGTTGGACAAATATGGTTCTAGCTTGGTTAGTTTTTAATTCAGCATCAGTGTTAAAGACAGCCCTGGACGGATCTGCCAACCGGATGTACATAATGACTTCACCAGTCTGGCTAAAGTCAATAACGCTGGAACGGCCAGACCATACTTGAAGGTTGGTAGTTGCATTTGTTGCTGCATCTCTTCCTACAATTTTTAGGGCCGATGTTTGAGCTTGCCCAATATTGACATTGCTAAATGCAGTGGCAATTAGTAAGGCAGGAGAAAGTAAAGCCAGACGAATTTTCCGAGAGAGTTTTTTCATGGTTATATTACCTCCAAGATTTTTGTATAAAGCCCGGTCTGAGTAAGCCGAGTCGTGGAAAGAGGAAGTCCAAGAAGTGATTCTTGGAATCTCCGTTCCTTTAGGGCGGGGAAGATGTCAACTCCGTTATCTCTGCACTGTGACAAAGGCATTGACGAATACTGAAACTTGAGTTCCTTCTGGTACGATCGCCACGTTGCCTCGCTTCAAAAGTTCTTGCGCGTTGCGATCCGATCTTTCTCGCAGCCGTTGGGCAGTAGGTGTAAAGAATCCCTCTAAAGCGGCTGCTAGGATGTTGGGTTCACGCGAGGTTGTTGTTTTAACAGCCGTACTTCCAAAAAAGCCGCTCTGCTGGCTGAAAGTCTCTTGGGCGGGTCGATTAATTATTTCTCCTACCCGCCCCAAGCTGCCGAGAATTCCCACTAAAATATCAGCCTTGGCTATTTCAGAACCTCTGTCAAATAAACTGTCGGCAATGAGAGGTTGGTTATCGGTTCCGCGAACGATTAAGTATCCGGGAGGAATGGGTACTTGTTGGATGCGGCCAGCAGAATCGGGGTAAACAAGCGCCACCACGCTTTGAGAAACCAGTCGATTTCCGCGCGTGACATTTTCTACTTGAGTAATTAAGACGGTGCCGGACGGCAAGGCGATCGCCCCGTCAGTCGCCATCACGTCCTCGGTCAATTGGACGGCAAACCTTCCGGCTGTCGGGCTTTGACCTGCTTCGTCCCAAATCATCGGCACGATTACCTTGGCTTGAGCAGA
>DATNPI010000210.1:0-6966 GCA_036703325.1 Coleofasciculaceae cyanobacterium | reverse complement strand
GTGGAGTAACCGATCGACTCATATCAGCATCAATTATGGAGGGAGGTTTTGACATCGGGAAACCTTAGATCATCTACGTGAACAATGAATTATAGCTGGAGCGCAACTCGCACATTCCTTTAACCTTACCTGACTGGCGATCGCTTATCTTAGTGCCATTCGGTTTGAACCCCTGGCGGGTGTGACAACCTCAACACTCACCATATTGCTTCGCTCGTATGTTGCATTTGATGCCGATGAAGCGCATCGTCTAGCACGGCGTTTAGAGTTGTTTTACACTCTCCGTAACGGTAGTTGGTTGAATGTCACGCTCAATTGAGTTGAGTGTCTTACGTCAGCAATGTCTTGAGCGTCGAATTGGTACTGATTTGACGCTTAACCAAGAGCTTGGAGCTTGGCAACACCAGCGTAATCAACAACAGGCTCAGGTGCAGTGGCGTTTCACTACAAAGGATGCAAGGGTCAAATTACGTCGTCTCTACCCTAACCCAGCAAATTAAGCTTGCCGCGCTACTACAATTTCAGGCAATTCTGGGTTTGAAAACACTGCCTAGCCTTCCGCCTCTAGGTTCGTGATCGATTGGGGATGAACCACTACAATTTCATTAATGTTCCGGAAATCATCTGGGTTAAACGTCAGTAAATGCGTTACACCATGCGCTAACATCACAGCAACCAACCGGGCATCATGTACGCGCTTACCCTGAAGTTGATAGCTTGTTACCAGATTGAACCAATGGGGGAATATTTGTGGCGTTTCCTCAAGCTGCGGAAACTGATTTAAAATCTGCTCGATTTCAGTACGAGTTTGTTCGACACTCCATCCCAAACCATTGACTTGTGCTGGACGAGTTGCAACAACCCAGAACTCAATGATGTTCTGACTGGTGACGAAAACGCGCTCTCGTTGCCTTAGAAGAGTAGCTGTTGCTCTACCAGCTAGTAAGTTTACTGGTGAAGTCTTGTCACTCATGCGAAGCAAAACATTGGTATCGAGGAGATAGTTAGTCATTAGTCGTAGATATTTTCCCGACGTAACGCTTCATCAGGTAGGTTGGCACCATTTTGATGGCTTTGTACCCACTGCATTAATCGTTCCGCTCGTTCTTCAGGCGTGGCGGTTGCCCAAAAGGGTTGTTCTGGGGGAACGGGGGACAGGATTAAGCGGTATTGTTTCGCAACGCTGTCGCGATCGCGTTCCACCTCTACCACGAAGCGGGTATTGGACCCAATTGCCTGTAAAATCTCTGCGGGTAGTTGTAAGGTGCCTGATTCACTCACTTCAACGATCAAAGACATTACCATCCCCTCTAAGCAATCAATAAGGTGTCTGTTTAGAGCTATTTTACTGATTCTTAAGTTGCCTGATTGCAGCTATCTATAGACACAAAACAACTCAGCTGAGAAACGGCGATCACACTACGGTTCCTCGTAACATGAAGTAAAACTAAGGATAAGGCAAGCTTTGAGGTTGGCTATGGTTCCCATCACTCGCAAACCAGCACTCGAACAAGTTGATCCGCCGCGATCACCACGAGAAACATTGCCCACAATGTACGATCTACCCAGTGAGAACCCAGAGGAGCCTGGTTTACCTGACGAGTTTCACGATCTCCAGCCTCAATTGCTCAGTCGCACTCTCCGGTTGAAGAATTACACTCGCGAGAATTGTTTTACTGCATCTGACCTCAACCTCTACTATATGTCATTCTGAGCGTAGCGAAGAATCTCCGAGATGCTTCGCTTTACTGCATTCCGGTCAGCATGACAGATTACCTCTTGGACTGCAACTTGGTATAACCGATACCGAGCAGGCGCGTGTGGCAAGAGAACAAGTCAAGGCACAGCTGTTACAAGCTGCCCGAAATTTATTAGCAACGGGCATGGAGATTGCACAAGTCGCTACAATACTGGGGCTGTCAGAAGCGCAAGTACAGGCTCTTGAATCGTCACATTGAGCATGGAGCGATCGCTAGTCATTCAGCTGAAAGAACCGCTTTAACGATCAAAGACACTATCTTTGAGGAGAGTTGGAACGGTTACTATCGAGTTGGGTAAGAGCGACCGCTACAAATAATAATCCAATTCCAAAGAGTTTCGATACGCTGACAGAGCGTTGAATGACACCAAACCATCCTAAATGATCGATCGCGAGTGACATCGTCATCTGGCTTAGAACAACAGCAATCGCAGTCGTTGTTAATCCCAGTTTAGGGATAGTTAAAGTGTTTAAAGTAACGAAAGTTGCTCCTAGAAATCCACCTAAAAATGCCCACCAGGGAACGCTAACCAGCATTTCAAGGTTGAATGAGGATTTAAGGATACCCATCCCCAACAATACAGATAGAACGCTAAACCCAACGATGAAATTAATGGCGGCAGCAGCGATTGGGGAATGTAATGTTCTCATCAATCGCGCATTAGCGGCAGCACCGATCGCTAAAAAACTACCTGCCGAACCAGCCCCAAGCAATGCAAACAAGATTTCCATAGAATTAGGTTTGAATTGAAAGGAAAAACATTGCCACAACTAATAACCCAACTGCAAAGCGACGATTGCGAGTCAGCTGACGACGGTTCACGCCTAGCCAACCAAAATGGTCAACCGTCATTCCGGCGATCGTCTGTCCAAAAACAACAAATCCCAATGTTGAGGTTGTGCCTAAAACAGAGACAAAGTAAGCACTGGAAGCGATATACCAGGCTCCCAGTAACCCTCCAAGAAAACTCCATCGGGGAGCTTTCCACAAACCTGACCAGTTTAGATAGCCAAACTGTCCTGTCGCTAAAAGTCCAATTAAGGCGATCGCACCGACAAAGTATGAAATCGTTGCGGCAAGAGGAACCGAATGAAGCGATCGGGCTAATTGAGCATTGAGGCTAGCTTGAATGGGCAATACGGCACCACTCAGCAACGATAGTCCAAGATATAAGCAAATTTGACAGCGAGAAGTAATCGCCTGTAAGCGGCTGAACGATATGAGTGTCATGGTGAAATTACTGCACCGCAGTTGCTGCGATTTCAATTACTGTTTAGGTCAAGCGGCGATCGCATGACGGTAAGAACCCTTGCTCAGTTCTTCCAGAACAGAAGGGGCTTCGGGAACCCAGTTCAGTAAGTGTCTTGCCCGATCGCTATTCACTTGTTGATCCAGGGCGAGTGCATCCGCTAGCAAGCCCCAAGTTTGCCGTGCCTCATCCAACGTTAGAAATTGCAGGCGATCTTCCAACCCAGCAGCCTGGGCAGCCGCTAAAGCTACCTCCTGCAATGGCAGATGTTCGCCACTTGCCCCAATCAGCATCGTTCCCGCAGGGGCTTGTTCCATTGCTTTGACATATAGCTTTGCCAAGTCTTCCACATGGATCAACGGCCAAAGGTTGCGTCCATCACCCACAACGGGTACAGCACCGTTATCCCGTCCCGCCTGAATCAGCATCGCTACCAATCCTCCACCCTGCCCATAAACCAATGCCGGACGGATGACTACCGATCGCACTCCCCGTTGAGCAGCGGCTAATACCACCTGCTCAACCGCAGGACGCCACGCGACAATCGGTGATGGCTTCAAAGGAGTCGTCTCATCCGCAATCTGTCCAGCTGTATCGCCGATCACCCAAATTCCACTGGTGTAAACGAAAGGCTTTTGCGTTCCGTCCAGAGCAGCCAATATTGCTTCGACAGCCAGCCGATCGAGGGTTGCCATGTTTGCATCATTTGTTGCAGCTGTATGAATCACTGCGTCTGCTATTTGAGCTGCCTGACGCAAACTAGCTGCATCAGTTAAATCTCCTCGATACGCCTGAATTCCCAAAGCTTTTAATCGCTGTGCAGAGGCTTCAGAACGGGCAATGCCGATTACGTGATGCCCGGAAGCTTGCAAGGCTGCTGCAACAGCACTGCCGATATAACCTGTGGCGCTAGTCAGTAGAACGTTCATGGTTATTCCTCCAAGTCTCCAAAGTTATCTTGATATCAAGATACTTAAAATAAAGGTAAATGTCAAGAATCTCGATGTCGAGATAAAATGGTGCAATGAAAGACGATCGCATTGACGAAATTTTGGAACAATGGCGGCAAGAAGCTCCTCAGCTGGACGTTTCAGCTGTCGCAGTGGTGGGGCGGGTGCTGCGAATTGCCCGGTTGCTGGAAAAGCATCGGGAGAGTGTACTGGTGGATTATGGTCTGAACGTCTGGTCGTTTGACGTGCTGGCAACGCTGCGGCGTCAGGGATCGCCCTATCAACTCAAACCGACGGATCTTTATGGCTTGCTGATGCTGTCTTCGGGGGCTATGACTAACCGGATTGATCGCCTAGAGCAAGACGGCATTGTCATGCGGATTCGCAATCCGGACGATCGCCGCAGTGCGATCGTACAGCTGACAGCCAAAGGATTACAGCTGGCTGATACCGTGATGCCCGTTCTATTTGAGCGCGAAAAGCAACTTCTGGCTCAATTCACATCGACTGAAACACAAACCTTCATTACCCTTCTACGTCAGTTCTTAGAATCCCTCGACGAGATAAAAAAATGATGCAATGGCTCAATCAACCTGCTCAATGGTCGCACTCTGGCGATCGCATCCTGGTTAAAACCGCCGCAAAAACTGATTTTTGGCGAAAAACCCATTATGGATTCATTCGAGATGATGGCCACTTCTACTATCAAGAAGTAACTGGAGATTTTACAGCTGAGGTCAAAATTACCGGAGACTATCAGGTGCTTTACGATCAGGCAGGGCTGATGGTGCGGGAGAAGGAAACCACCTGGCTTAAGTGCGGCATTGAGTATGTGGAAAATGTCCAAAACGTGAGTGCAGTGGTGACACGGGACTTTTCAGATTGGTCAGTTATTCCTCTTCTACAACCTCCGGTTTCGCTCTGGTTGCGAGTACAGCGTCGGGCAGAGGCAATCGAGGTGCAGTATTCTCTGGAGGGCAAAGATTATCAAATGCTGCGGCTGGCTTATCTTACGGATACTGAGACAGTACAGGTTGGTTTGATGGCAGCTTCTCCACAGGGAGAGGGCTGTGAAATTACCTTTGAAGGGTTCAAAATTACTCAACCCTAGCTTTAATCAGCAAACGGAAATTTCTGCAATTGTCTCTACTAGGCAGCGGGTATTAGGCCCAATTGCCTGTAAAATCTCGGCGGGTAGTTGTAAGGTGCTTGATTCACTCCCTTCAACGATCAAAGACATTGCGATCGCCTCCAAGCAATCAATAAGCTGTCCAGCTTTGACAACCGAACACAGAGCCATATCTTCAAGGGGTACACAAAGCAAGCGATCGCCAGTTTCTTCCTGCCAATGCGTAAGTCCTAGGGCGTGTTTTCAAACTTTATTGGCTTCGCTGATGTCGGTTGAGATCCCCCTAAATCAGAGTTAAAAAGGGGGACTTTGACGCTCATTCTCCCCCCTTTTTAACTCTGGCAGGGGGGGATCTCCGGGTTTGAAAACACGCCCTAGGACATTAATTGTTAGTGACTTCATCTCTCCGTTTTTGGTAATGGGTAATCGCGTTCAATTAACCCATTACCCGTTACCTACAGGAAGGATAAAAATCTCTCTCCCGTCGTATGAGTTCCGGTACATCCCCTACTCCTTATTGCTACTACACGGTTGTAGACTCGGATGTTATGGAGTCGAACTCTGAGCTGGCTAATCCTGGTGTCAGTTGATCCAGCTTGCGACGAACGGCAATATCCGCAACGAAATCGTTATTGGGGTTGCCATCTGGTTCAAAGCCGTAGCGACGACGAAAATCACGAACGGCTGCCGATGTTTGAGACCCGTATAAGGGGGGTTGTGGTCGCAGAGGCGGATTCGGTTGCATGATTAAATCTAGTTCGTAGTGAATGACATTCATCTGCTTTTCTGCCTTAGCCATTGTCAGTGGACCGACAATCCCATCCGGAGCGAGATTAAAGTACCGCTGAAAGTCGATGATTGCCTGCACAGTTGCAGTGTCGCCCAGCGAACTGTTATCGCTGGATACAGGAAACTGCGGTTCACTCAGACCTCGCTTTCTGAAGCCTAAACCATTCAGGATGCTGCGGAACTGAGCGTTAGTGTAGGTGTAAGCCATGGTGTTTGACCTCAATTGTGTAAATGTTAAGGAACCTTGTGAGTAGAGCTGTTAGAGGGTTGTCTACTCTTGGGTTCGTCATCTTTGACCCAACTTGATTAATTTCATTGTTCCGTTTTCTGCGGATTAGGAACAGTCAAGATAAATAAGTTAGTTTTACCTTAAGCGTTGTCAGAGAAATCTTTAAACACCCTTTCAAAGAATTTTGTAGGAAACGTCAAGAATCGTTCGGAAGGAGCTTGCTGGGAGAGTGCGATCGCTTGATACCCAAGTAATCAACTGTTGCAAGCAAGCGAGTTAACTCTTTTCCTTTCGGAACTTGTCACCACAATAGAGTCAACACTGCTGCCACCCTTAAGGATAGATTGAGTATGCGTTCAGCTAAGCTAACGTTGGTGTCGAAGGCAATGGCGTAATCCTAGCTACCTAAGCTTCACTTTGCCAATTAAGCTTCTACAACGCTTAAGTTGAAACTAAGTTATTTATCTTGACTGTTCCTAATCTGCCGAAAGCGAAACAATAAAGCTAAGTAAATTGTTGAAGTGATATTGACTCTATAAGTTTCAAGAAATGATTAACGTTGGGTTGCAAAGAATTTTGTTTTTGTACAAAGTTTCTATAAATTGAAATCAACACTGGGAGTTAAAATGATGATAGCTTTAGGAAAGTATCTAGTTCGCCAATTTATCCTACCTGTTCTGGCTGTCATGGCTGTACTGGTATCACTGGGTTGGCATACATCTTCTACTTCTGCTGAACCATCTGCTCAAATGCAGGCAGTCGAGGGTGGTAAACCTCAGCTAATTGCTGAAGCACCCTTCGAGAAACCCGAATTGTTTGTCCAGCGAGACTCTGGTGCAGAACTAACAGTACTGCGAATG
>DATNPI010000204.1:0-2587 GCA_036703325.1 Coleofasciculaceae cyanobacterium | reverse complement strand
GCCGATGCGGAACACCTCTGGTCAGTCCTACCGGGCGCTGGGTGATGAGAAGCAGACTTGGACGGATGAGCAGTGGGTTGAGGCGTTTGCCAAGGACGCGATGCTTCTCAAGCGACCGCTTTTTGTTAAGGCTGGAACAGCCATACTGGTCGGCTTTAGAGAAAAGGAGGACGCGATGCGAGAAAAGTTCGGGTTATGTAGAGATGTTAGCGATCGCACTTTTGAGGAGGAATAGTTCGATCTGGAATTATCGGACTGGAAAAGCCATAAAATTCTAGACTGTCCGGCAGACCAGGCGTCATTTGTTGCAGAGGCGAGGCGACAGGGATTCGACGTTGTTGGCTGTGACCCCTTGTATTCGGATAATCTCCAGGAATCGCGATCGCAAATTTTGGCGTCGTGTTACGACTTGCCGATCGCAAGCGTATCTGGAGTAATCTACTAATTGACAGGCTGTTGCAAAGAAGTTGATGTTATGACAAGTGCTAGAAACGTCCTTGGAGGAGAGCTGGAAACTTGCTGCACCTCCCCTATGACTGGATTTTATCGAGACGGAAAATGTAGCACTGGAGCTGGTGACGTGGGTTCACATATAGTCTGTGCACAAGTGACTGAAGAGTTCCTTGCATTCACCAAGTTGAGGGGGAATGACTTGAGTATGCCAGTTCCAGCGTTTGATTTTCCTGGCCTGAAACCTGGCGATCGCTGGTGTTTGTGCGCGAGTCGATGGAAGGAGGCGCTAGATGCTGGAGTTGCTCCACCTGTAGTTTTGTCAGCAACCCATGCATTAGCTGTGGAATACGTTTCTTTGGATGAACTGAAGCAACACGGCCTCGACTTTGCCTGAAATCCTATTCTAGGAATTCGAGTTGGTAGGGGCACGATATATCGTGTCCCTACCGTGTGATATGTGCAACTGAGAACCGCTATAGTCTTTACTCCTGCGATCGCTTACTGGCTAATCTGAGGTTTCTGCTTTTCGCCCAAATTTGCGAAATCGAACAACTGGGTATCGGCAAGATGGGACGGAGTGACATTTTGAAGGCTGTGGAACAAAGTCTCAGTACGGCCTGGATATTCCTGTTCCCAAGACTGTAGGAGCTGCTTGATCTGTGTGCGCTGTAAGTTCTCCTGAGAACCGCACAGATTGCACGGAATGATGGGAAACTGTCTGAGGTCTGCGTAATGCCGAATATCAGGCTCTGGACAGTAGGCTAGCGGTCGAATGACCATATGCCGTCCGTCGTCGCTCAACAGCTTTGGCGGCATTGCTTTCAATTGTCCCCCATGAAACATATTGAGAAACAAGGTTTCTACAATGTCATCCCGATGATGACCAAGGGCGATCTTAGTAGCACCCTCTTCACTTGCAACACGATAGAGAATGCCGCGACGCAAGCGCGAACATAGACCGCACATGGTTTTTCCTTCAGGGATGACGCGCTCAACAATGCTGTAAGTGTCCTGTTCGACAATCCGGTACGGCACCCCCACCGATTCCAAATACTCTGGCAGCACATGCGCTGGAAAACCTGGCTGTTTCTGATCTAGGTTCACGGCGAGGATATCAAACTTGATTGGAGCCTTGCGCTGGAGTCTCAGCAGTAGGTCGAGTAAGGTGTGGGAATCCTTGCCACCCGACAAGCAGACCATCACGCGATCGCCCTCCTCGATCATGTTGTAATCTGCGATCGCCTTTCCTACCAGGCCACGCAGGTGCGCCTCCAGCTTTTTGATGGTCTTTGAAGTACGAACTAGAGGCGCTTCCATGCAACGGCTCCCTCAGTTTTCCGACGCCCATTGTAGGCTGAAATTAGGAAAATGTAATCCATTCATTATTTAGAGAGGTTCGGTTCCGCAATTTCTGGCCAGTTCTCAAAATTTCGCCTTACCCAATCCATGCCAACTTCATTATTTAGCTTGATTTTCTGAGGCGTGTTCGGATAGATTTTCCGCAGAATATCAGCATCTTGCTCGACCACTACTTTAGCCAAGTTGAGAAACTTTTCTCCTAGAGCCTTAAAGGCAGGGTTTTTAAGTAGTGCGTACATCAGCACATAGGTTCGTGTCCGAGTTTTGGACTCTGGCACAAACAGGTGAATTTGTGCAAGTTTGCCCAACCCGTTTTCCCCGTGAAATATCACTAAGGACGGAAAGTAATTTTCTAGGTGAGCTTTGATAATTTTTGGAATCATGAGCAAATCGGGATTACTCAGTTTTTCCCTCCAGCTAGTTGGTGCTGTTGGCATACTGTAAAATGCGTGAGACTGATGACCGCTATCGATAAAACTTTCAAACTGCACTTCCTCAATCTTAAATAGAGGTCGATGGGTGCCATTTTGGTGATTGTAGTCGTGCATATTTAGCAGCATCGGGAGCAAATCCGTCTCCACGCTTGTATCAGCTGTATGACCAATAAACTCATATTGAGAAGCAATTTCATTGAGGATATTGGGAATCGGCACTTTGGGTTCATATCCACCGTAAGACCAAATAAAATCACCTTGAATAATCAGTTCTAGCGGCTCTAGTTGCGGTAGAGTTTTCTTCTTTGATCCAGGCAAAATAGTGCAACCTTCAGCATCAA
>DATNPI010000202.1:0-6176 GCA_036703325.1 Coleofasciculaceae cyanobacterium | reverse complement strand
TGGTGCGCTTTATCACCCATCCTGAACAGAAAGTGAATCAGCCGTTTATGGAAGAATGGGTGACGTTGGTTGACCAGTGGTTGCGCTTGGGTAAGCGCATTTACTTCTTTGTCCACTGTCCAATTGAGAAGTATTCTCCCGGAAATGCTCGTCACTTCCAGCAGTTGCTTGAACAGCACGGTGCCCCAGTTCCACCTTTACCCTGGAACAGCATTGACCAATCGCCTACCCAGCTAAGTCTTTTTTAAATTTACTTGACTTTTGAGTAAATTTATGATTTGCCGAGAGACTTGGATCAGTTGTGCAGTGAGGGATTGTTTCGCTTGCTCTGCAACATCTTTTTAACAGACTCAAAGTAGCCGGGAGGCGGCGATGATAATTCAGGCTGCCAGTCAGCAGCAGTGTAGACCGACAGACGTGATTGTGTTCTAACGCTATGGTCTTTCCACATTCTTCGCTGACTACGCAGAGCTTCTATCAGATAACCTGTTGCATTGTCCAGGTCTTTTTTAGAAAGGGTAAGAAGGATGGCTTCTTCTAAGTACCAAAGATGCCCTGTTATTGTGTCAATCAAATCAAAGTCGGTTAGGTCAACTCCAACTCGGAAAAGGGCATCTGCGTAATGAGCTAGCACTTCAATGGCGTCTGGGTCGTGGTTGCGATCGCCTAACCACTTATGCCAGTCTCGTTCAATAACGGATAATATGGGTTCCCCTTCCTGGCAGTAGTCCGTTTGTAAGATTTCACCAATCTGTTTCAAAATGCTACTTCCACTTTTCCATCTACAATTTCTAAGCCATGAAACTCGGCTTGTTTGACCGCCCAATCATGTAGGTATTGGTTGTCCAAAACAATTTGGAAAGCTTCAAGCTTTTCCTCCCAGGTAACATCTGAAGCTTGGAGGGCTGTGTTGATTGTGTTCTGGAGACTCTTACGCAAAACGGCAACATGAGCTTGAGAAATGTAAGCTTTGATGCGATTAACTACTGTGCCTGTGGGACGAGAAGCTACCTCAATCGTTCTGTCTGTTGCTTCCTCGTGGTTCGTTGTAGTAGTCTGTAGTTTGGCCTGATGGTTGGCAAGGACTGACTTGGCCCACTTCTGATATTCTTCGTAGATGCCAGCTGCTAGGAAGCGATCGCAAAAATCTTGTCTTGCTAAAGCCATCGGCGGCTTACCCGCAAATTCAGGACGTTTAGAGTATTGAATTTTCTTGGCATACCACTCCAGAATTTGTGGCACCGGCTCTCCTGGGGCAATCTCCCAATCATACTTGTCAGCCGTCTTTTTGAAGCGGTCAACCACTACATCAGCTTGGCTCTGATTGAGGGCAATTGCTACCTCTGAAGCTAAGAGCTGTCCTGGAGTTGGTGCATTCCACTCAAGTATAGACTGCTGCCACTCCCTCACTGCTTCAACTAGTTGGCTATGAGAGGCGAAGTATCTCCCCCCCGGTTCCCGGTTCGCAATCCAGCCAAGGGTGTCAAAAAGAGGTATTTCCTTTTTTAACTGGTGCATTTGCTTTTGGCGTAACCACTCAGCAAATTCCATATTGATGCCGTTGACACCATGCTTGATGCGCCAAGGTGGAATTTCTCCACGTCCGGCTAGCCAGGACTCAGCTGCTTCAATTTTGCTCAACGTGCTAGTGTCGGAACAATGCTCATAACCAGAGAATACACTTTCTTGCGGCAATGCTTCTAAGGGTTCTGGTTTGGACAACGTCATCAGGCAATCGTTAGAGACGGTAGGGGCTAGGGACTGGTGACTAGTATTGTCAGATTTAATTGGTTCACCAGAAACTGAGCTTGTTAGCACAACGGGGCGCGACTCAGGTTCCCTCATCCCTAGTCCCAAACTCCTAGCCCCTTCTTGGTGAAAGTTCTCCTCTGACGCCACAGAAGCTATTTCCTTGTTCTGAAGCTGCTGTTCACGAAGTTTTTTAGCCTCTAGAGCACTTAAGTTTTGACCTTTCCAGGGGTCAACTTGATAGTGGTAAAGCCCCTCCTTATCAAGCTTGGCGATTGACCATTTGACTTGCCGCTCTGAGACGCCAATGGCTTCGGCGATGTCTTTCGGGTTAGGGATATTTGTTAAGCGATCGCCTTCAAGGTCGATCATTTGCAGATACATCCACAAATATAAATCGGCAGCTGTAAGTTTGGCGCGGATAGCCCGAATCGCCATCCACGTCGGAGTTTGATAAAAGCTGTCCAGCTTTACGCCACACATCGGTGCATCAGGAGCCACCTGTAGTTTTGTCGGTCGTTCCAAGGCTATGGCACCTTTTCGTAAGTCACGATAATTCTCAATATAACTGTGCCGCTGTTTGGAAGGACGTTGCCTTTCAGGTTCAGGCTGACTAGTGCAAGAAGGCAGCACTTCGACACGCTCAGTGACCAGTAAGAAGGCAGCACTTCGACACGCTCAGTGACCAGGCAGAAGGGAAGAAAGCTTTTACAGTAAGCGTTTGAACCTTTTTTAACGGGTGGGTTATTTCTGCCGCACTGCACTAGATTACTCTTCCTATTCCCTATTCTCCATGCTCCACATTCCCTAAAATATCTACTTCCTGATAACCTTCTAGGGCAGCCAGCAAGACATTAACTAGGGGATGATCGATTAAGTGTTTCAGTGCTTCAATACCGACTCCTTTCAAAGCACCCACCACCCAGGCTTTCAAAGTTGGATTCTCCTCAATACGCTTGATAACCTCTGTGACCACCATCTGTTTTTCCAGTGGTGTATTGATGGGATATATCTGCTCTAGTTGTTGTAGTAATTTCTGAATCTTGATTGCCGTATCTATGAGGTTTTGCTTTTGCTCAGGGACGTAGGTGGGTTGGATAGATTGCTCCTGGAGGCTACCTCGTTCCGTATCAACAAAGGGGCTGACTTGGGTATCAGTCGGGTCATCCTTACAGGCTTCTAACACAGCTTTGTGTTCCACGATCGCTCTAGCTTCAACATTGATGGTTCTGCCAGCCATCCGTTTAACTATTTCTGCTAGGTTCGCGCTCTGTTGACGATGAATTGCTATTTGCTCATAGGTCGCTTGTAGATGATATCGGTATTCCTTGTCTATCGCTTTAAGTTGAGCTTTATATTCTTGCTTTAAGTAATTTTCAATTTCTCCCTTATTTACATCAGGAGGAACGTTTAGCCGGATAATAAGAACACCATTGTTTTGGTTCTCAATGGCTTGAATGAATACCTCCAAATCGCCACTCTCAACTTGTAGCTTTTGGAATGAAGTGAGGAATGCCTGCCAGTCAATACCGTTGCGAAAAGTCAGTTCAACGGCTTCTAAAGTCTTTTGAAATAACTGGGTAAACTCTCCTGGTGCAAAGCTTCCCTCAGTAGGGAAGCGCTCCTGTTGATTGGTTTGTAAGTAAACGTAGTCACAAATCACTTTGTCAAGATTTGTGCCGCTGTTAATATGCCAGTCTTCCAAACAGGCTTCAGTTAATATCGCCTTGTTGAAGTTGGTATTCAGCGCTTTAGTTCTTTGTAGGTTTGCCTTGCTGAGGTTTGTTCTGCTGAAGTTTGCCCTGTTGAGGGTTGCGCCTCTAAGGTTTGCGCCCCTGAGGTATGCTCCAATAAGATTTGCTCTAGTGAGGTTGGCACCACTGAGGTTGGTTCCACTAAGTTTTGCCCCAATAAGTTTTGCCCCAATGAGGTCGGCACCACTGAGATTTGCCTTGCTGAGGTCAGCACCACTGAGATAGGCACCATTGAGGTTGGCACCGATAAGGTTGGCACCGATGAGGTCTGCCCTACTGAAGTCTGCACTATTGAGGTTAGCACCAATGAGGTCTGCCTCACTGAGGTATGCCTCGCTGAGGTTTGCTGCACTAAGGTTTGCCCCAATCAGATCTGCCCTGCTGAGGTTTGCCCTGCTGAGGTTTGCCCTGCTGAGGTCTACACCACTGAGTTTTGCTTCCCTGATAATTAGCCCTTTGCCGGTTGCAAAGCTGAGATCCGGTCGTATTTCAGGGTTGTTTGCCTTCCACGCGTTCCAACCATCTACCCCTTGCCTGAGCAAAGCGAGATGTTCCTCATTTGCCATCTAGCGCAAGCCCGTCAGCATCATCATTAATCGCAGCCTAACCTAGTGTTTTATTTATATACAAGAGGAGCGATCGCATTTGAAGTATAAATTTCTTAACGTTCTAGAGCTGATTGTAACTAATGGGAAGGAAAATCTCTTCCCTCTAGCCCCCGCCCCCTAGTCCCTAGCCCCTATTTTCATGAAAGGAAATGCGTTAAACAGACTAAGAAAAATCCTAATCCAACAACTCAACAACACCTAACTGACCATCAATTCGCACCCGCTGACCATCTCGTAACACCTGGGTAGCGTTGTGAATATCCATCACCGCGGGGATGCCATACTCACGAGCAACAATTGCGCCGTGGGAAAGACGCCCACCAACTTCGGAAATTAGACCACCGGCACGCGCTAGAAGTGGTGCCCAACCGGAATCCGTGTAGGGTACGACAAGAATTGTTTGTTGGTCAATGTCTGGAAAGGTTTGCAAGTTGCTCAAAACTCTCACCCAACCCTCTATTTGTCCAGAACTGGCCCCAATTCCTTGCAGGCGCTGTTGAGAAGGGTGGGATGAGGGGTGAGGAGCAAGGGGTGAAGGAGGAGCGTTGCCATAGAACAGGGAAGGTACAGTAGTTAATTGGCGATGTTGTTCGAGAAGCGATCGCCTCTGTTGCAAAATTTCCGAAAGTCGCTCTTTCAGTACCTGGTCAGCATCGGCAACAAGTTGCCGAACTTCAGAAAACTCCAAGAAAAAAATATCCCCTGGTTCAGAGAGCAGGCCTGATTTCAGCCAGCTTGCCTCTAGAGCCACAAAGCTCCAGCGTAGATGAGCCAACAGCTGAGAATAAACTTCTGTGACTCGACCTTTGAGATTAAGACGTGCTTGTACCCAGTAAGGTTTGCTGCCCTGCGGCGTAGGTTTTGGAGACGCGGGTAGTGGTTGAGAGAGAAACTGAGTGAACAATTGCCGAACAGGTCGAGGGTCTTCTTTCCAGGTTGGCACTGCAATATCGGTTGCTACTTCACTCAGGTAGCCATAGCGGTCAAGAAATTGGTCAAACTGTTCTAAGATGCTTCTACCATCTGGGATTTCAGCCAGGGCAGCAAACAGAGCAGCACCACTTTCATAAGCCTCTTGCGATCTGCTTAACAAGTGACGGGCATCTTCTGCCAGTCGAGCAAGCGATCGCAAGCTTGCCACCTCCGGCGTCTGACTATTATCCAGTTCTGTATCCTTAACCCGCAGAATCGCTTGTCGCAGCGACGTACTCAAAGGAGCGAGAATACTGTAGTAAGTGGCTCGTTTGAGTACCTCCAGAATCATGTCGATTCGTTCTAGCAGTGCCAGTGGGGACAATCTAGACGCGGGTTGAGTACTCAGCTGACCGAGTACTGGAGCAAATTGCTTTTGGTAATCCGATTCAAAGTCTTTGTCTAAACTCCATTCCCGACCCAGTAACCGCAGTAACCCTGGCAGGTTTCGCAGAGTAGAACTCATCGGCGGTTTAGAGAACTTAGCTCCCCTGGTGAGAAATTCCAGACTTTCCGGCGGCAAACCCATGCGTCGAAAAATCTGCCCTAACAGGGTGGCATTGAAATAGGCGCGGGAGTAGTGCAGCGCCGCCGTTTCATTGAAATCTAATCCCTGAGAGCGATCGCCTAAAACTACAGTAAAAATTTCTCCCCAGACACCGCAAGTGAGGGGACGATTAATCGACCAAGTCAGAGGTCGAATCAGTCCCGGAATCACCTCAGCCGCAATCTTGCGCGTCCAAATCGGTTGCAAGGTGGTAATCGGTCGCGCTTGCAGCAACCACAACTGGTTACCGTCATAGCTCCACTCAATATCCTGCGGGATGCCATGATAACGGTTTTCCAAATCCCGCACGAGGAGCGCCACTTGCTCAACTAAGGCAGGAGGTAAATCGCCACTACCCTCAATCTGCGAGAGGGGGTGAGGGGGTGAAGGGGTGAAGGTTTGTTCTCCGTCCTTGGTTTGAGTTGAAAAATTCTCCCCCTTTTCCCCTCTCCCTTGGTCTTCTGACTCCCGGAGATAAACTCGATACTGCTCTGGTGTCACCCGACCGGACACAACCCGTGTGGCATCCCCTGGCAATCCCTCAAT
>DATNPI010000185.1:0-8886 GCA_036703325.1 Coleofasciculaceae cyanobacterium | reverse complement strand
ACCGCTACACACACCATTGCCACTCCTTCATAAATGAGCCAAACTTGGAGGGTGCGTTCTTCAACGAATCAATAAGTACGGGGGATAGCTGCAAATGACACAGTATGCAGATTTCGGAAAAAGGTTCTTGGCTGCCTTGCTTGATGGAGTTATTCTAGCTATCATCAGTATCCTAATCGGAATTGTAGTTGGTATAGTCTTAAGTGTAATTAATAATGATACTCTGGCAAATTTGGTTGGCAATCTTGTGGGGATTGTGATTGGTTGGCTTTACTATGCAATCCAGGAGAGTTCCCCCAAACAGGCGACACTGGGAAAACAGGCGTTAGAAATTGTTGTGACTGACCTAAACGGTAAACGTATCTCTTTTGTTAAGGCGACAATAAGATATTTCAGCAAGTTTCTTTCCACCCTGATTTTGTTGATTGGCTACATCATGGCGGCCTTTACGGAGAAAAAGCAAGCCCTTCACGATATCATTGCTGGTACGCTAGTTGTTAACAAGCGGTAGAGTCATTTCTGTCCACCAATTTTGATTTTGGATTTTGAATTATCTCCATAAATGAATCCAGAGGGTTGTAAGTTTTAACTGACATCTTGCACCATTTTCAATGGGTTGTAGCTTGAGCCGCTGTCACTTACGCGGCTGCATCCACCGCCAAACTTTTATAACTAGCTCCTCTACCCAGAGCATAGCGATATCTAGCCAGCCCAGTAATTTCTCTAGTGGGTGCTTGACGTATCCAGTTGGGGTTGCTTGAGTTTCAATCCAATCGGGCGCTGGTTTAAGATGACCGTCTGAGGAAGGGGAGGAAGGGGTAGTTAGGGCGGTGGTGTCTTCTTTAGAAGAAGACACGCTTTTGCTACGGGAAGCGGCGACAGTTGGGGCTAGAGGTTGGCGTTGTGTAAGGGTGGGGACAGAGGTAGTGCTTTGAGTTTTGAGTTTGGCAATCTGGACGACGGATTTGGGACGTTCGGCTCTCGGCTCCCGTGTAGTGGGTGCAGAAAGCTTTCCGGGAGTCTGATTGGGACTCAAGTAACGCTTGATTGCAGCCCAAACAGAATTTCTCGGTCTCACAGGTATCTTGCCGTTGAAAGCCTCAGGAAGCTGGACTTGGGATTTGGGATTTGGGAGTTGGGGCTCCCCCTCTCCTTGGCTGCCCACTCGTTGAGAAGGGGGGGTGAGATTTTGGCTTAATCCTGTTGCCTCTGGGTTACCAAATAAATCGCTCCACGTTAGCCAGGGGTCAGGTTCACCGATATCTGAGAGGTCTAAGTTTGAAGGTCGTGTACTTGGGGGCAAAGCACTTGAATGACGCCCTGATAGCTGATGTGCTTTCCGTTGAGGGTTAGGTGGGATTGCCGATCGCTCCTGGGAACCCGTCTGAGGCAGATTCGAGCGTCGTCTGCCAAAAAAGTAGTCTACTGCGGCGTAAATTAAGGCTTGAATCCGAAATTTATTAGTTTGAGACGCTTCTAGAGATGTAGTTGAGCGTCTGGGCGTCATGAATTTCGATTGTATCGGTTGGAGTAGTTGCTGAGTGCGATCGCGCAGCGATCGCGTAGCGCTTTCGCCTAGCGCAACTATTACTTCAGACCCTGGTACTAACTGATGGGATTCCAGTTCAGCAACAGTGCGATCAAGAAAAGCGATCGCCCTAGGAGTACGAGTACTGCCGATGACTGACTGTGGTACCCCCTGGGGTGTTGTTATTACCGGGTGATTCGACGCTGGTAGTTGACGCCTCGGTCGAGGCGTGTAAGTCGGTGAGACAATTCGACGTTGTTGTGGAGCAAGATGACTGACAAGGGTGGATTCCTGGAAGAGATTCGCGGCGATCGCCACCGGACTGGTCTGCACCCATGCCATTACATACCAGAAAAGCTTTACTGGTAGAAAAACCTGGGGCTGCTCTAGTGTGTCGAGCCGACGAGTCGCTTGCTTTTGTTCTAACGAGCGAGCTAGACGCCTTTGACGCAGGAGATCTGCTACCTCCCAGCTAATTTTAGCTGAGAGTTTTTTCTGCTGCTGGGGCGTTAAAATATCGAGAATTTGATTTTCAACCGTGACAAGTACCAGAGTGCGCGTTGCCAACAGCGTCGCTACTCCCTGAATCACACAACCCTCACCCTTCGATTCTTGAGCTGTTTTGCTCAGTTCGGGCTGGGATGCTGGAACCATCTCGCCAGAGGGGCAAAAAACTGGCGTTGGCAATTGGGATTCTTGTACCTGTACAGTATCTTGCACCTTTGGGCGTGGCAAAGTACTAACTTCATTTAGCACCTGCTGAATCGGTGTGTCCGCTGCTGGTAGCGTCTTTTGGTACTGTTTATTAGTAAATTCTTTTAATTGAGGCCATCCCGCTTGTGCTGAGTTAGAGAGTTGACGCCCAGCAGATAGACCTGTTTGTACCAGCAGATACACTGGATACAGCACAATTTGCACTCCCCAGACGGCTGCAACTTTTAGCTGCCGTACCGCGCGATCGCATTGAGCTGTCAATCGGAGAGCTTGCCGATTCAGAAAATTGAACAATCGACTTTGATAGCGACCAGAAGAGCCGGAGGGCATGGGCGTCAGGGGGTAGGCATGGCTACTAAATCTCTTCTTATCTTAATCGCCGTGAAGCCCTCCATTATAGGCGCAGCGCTTAACGGGAGATGAAAGGCGCTAAAAAATAGGGCTAATCGCTGGTAGGACTTACGCATTGATTAAAGAAGTCTGAAGTGTAAAGGATGAAGGATGAAGTGAGAACAATCTCGGTATATGCTCTCTGTCCGCAAGTGGCATGAAAAAAATCAGATTTTTCGATATTCATGCCGCATCCATTTATGGGTGGGGTAATTTCATCCTTCATCCTTCATCCTTCATCCTTCAGTTGACAGCTGGTCTCCTGGAATGATGGTGGTGTAAAAGACGTAACGGGGATTCACCTTATATCTGCGATCGCTTCTCAGGAGTTCCATGAACTCTTGGTGTGCCTCAATGGACTGACCAACAAGACAACCGGCTGAAGCCTCATCAACACATTGCATATTCCAGCCGTGATGCTGGTTGACTCCATAACCATCACCCGTTACGAAGGGGTCGCCAGTCCTCTTTCCGTCCATATTCTGATCGCGATAGCCCGAAATTACACCACACTGCACCAGTGCTGGATATTGTGTTTGCCCATGTAGCCCAACTGTCCAAGCACAATATTGTCCAAACGCAATTCGGAATGCTCCATTTGGATTCATCGGGTGAAACGTGTAGGTTGCTCCTGGCTCAGTAGTCGCTAACCAGTTGCCTACTATCTTTGGAGTGTCCGACTCTATCTCAATCAGGACACGCCGATCATTCCACTCGTTGAAAGTATCACTATTTGGGGTTCCGTCTCCATTTGTTCCTTCTACATAGACAATGTTGTATCGGCTCTTTCCACGACAGATGAAGTAGTTCTGCTTCAACATGAAGCTGATAATCTTTGATGCTAGGTCAGTTCCCAGTTTGATTTTGGAAACTGGGGTCTCTTCTAAGCAAGCGCGAGTTGCCACATCCACCTGCCCAGATGGGGGTAATTGGTGCATTCTCTGAAAATCTTCCAATGCCGCTCGACTTTGTGCGCCCCAAACTCCATCAGCAGGTGGGTCAAGAAGTCCGTGGTTGATAAGCACCTGTTGCGTTTCGATGTTAGTCATATCCTACGTTTGTCCTGCTATTTCACTAAATTTCTCCAAGATCTTGAGCAAATAACGCTCAGAAAAACTTACCCTTAAAAAGCACTGAAGCTATGCAGGTCTTATACCAAATCCGCCTTGTACACCCCTTTTTTGCTTCAGTAGACAATCTCTCCCCCTCCCCCTCTGAGAGGGAATAAGCGGATTATTGAAACGGATTTGGTATTACGTGGTCAGCGTTGGTTTTGCTCTATCTTTGAAGCTTCTGGGGAAGGTTGGGGATTTGGCACAAACGGGATGTATCGAGCCAGCAACAACCCAACTTTATCCCCTTGCCCCGTCAAACTCAGCGCTGCTGCTATCAAGAGCACTCCCATGGTGCTTGGCGGGAAAAAAGTATTAACCCAATTCAAATCAAGTTTTTTTGAAGCGATGTGGAATGAAACTTTTCCATTATCTCCAATGGCGTAAGACCAATCAGTCGTGAAAATTGGCACCAAAACAGCAACGGGGACAGCCAAGGCGGCAACAGTCAGTGCCAAGGCAGTGATTGCTCTCCCTCGATACTTAGCTGTTGTGCCCAGAACCTCGATTTTTTTCTCAAGGTCTTCTATACGGCGTTCAGTGTCTGATGATTGAAGGTTGTTCATAAATCTAAAATCCAGCGGATGTGTAGTTAAGCGTGTTCTCGAGTCTCTACCAGAGCAGCATCGTTTTGACTCAACCCAAAGCCCAACCCCATATCCCTAAGGGCTTTCCGACGCATCCTCTATAGACCTATAAGATTAGAGGGCGACAGCAAGCCTTCTGACCTGTTGGATTACAACCTGGTATTAGCTTGAAGTTGAGTTGTTCAGCTAGCGCTGGGAGAGCAAGGTATTTCCTGCCTGCTATCTCACCTGAAAATAGGCTCTCGAAGCAGGGGAGAGAGACTTTCATTCAATGTTCGTGAGCTTTCATCTCACAAGGGTTTGTCTTGTCTAACCCTAGATTTACAGTAAGCCTAAGCTACTGGTTCGTCTTCCGTATTTTTACTGAATTCCATTTTTACGCAAAAACTATTGCGTTTTTGCGGCATTGCGTACTAAAGTAAAAACAACAGATGAGCGGTAACGAGAAATTCACCCTGACTTACAGGGGAAAGAAGTCACGCTCTCTCACGGAGTAGCGAAAGGCGCTGCCGAGTAGCGAATCAGGTCAGGACGAAAGCTTTTGGGGTTACTGCCTCAATAAGTTTCTTTCATGCATCAGGGTCGGCATAGCATCTACAAGTATTTTTCAACCAACCAGACTTCACAGGATTTAGACATGACTGATGGCAGAAAGGAAATACGTTGCAGGCTAGCTCCCGCCGAAAAACTCGACTTCGAGCTAACCTGTCTGAGCCTGGGGAAAAGTCAAAACGATGCAGCCAGAGAAGCGATTCTTGAATACGTTGATCGGCACAAATCAGTAGTAGATGAGCGCATTAGGAGGGTAGGAACAACCGACGCGGCTGTCTCAAAAAACGAAACAATCGCGTCATTGTTGCATGAAGAAAAAAACCGCAGACGCACTTGGCGGCGTATTGCCACCGATGCCGGGATACAGACCTCAAGAGTAAGACAGCTTGCTTCTGGGGAATACCCGACAAATGAAGAATTAGTAGCACTGTCGTCGGTTTTACTCAGAGATACAATGCCGATTTCCACATCGGAACTGATAGCAATTCGAGATTGTACGTTTCCCAAGGAAATGCCAAGCACTATCACGAACCAACGGACATAGATCTATTCATTAAGAATGAACTCCCTCTTGTTGAGGAGGTGACCGTTTGGTTAACACATAGCTTGTTTGTTCAAAGCAGAGGGCGTGATTGACTTGGCAAAAAATCGAGGGAACTTCGAGATAACCGTAGCCAACTCGCATGCATACATCAATTAAGAATGCTCTCGCCGTAGTTGACTGCCACGCCACTCGTTTATTCAAAACTGAGTGTGTAGTTGATCTGGCTACCAGTGGAGTGACATTCAACAAAAACATCATACAAATCCATTGCCCAAGCAAAAAAAAGGCGATCGCTTTGCGCCAGCGCTATGCCCAACTGGCTCAACAATGTTTGAGATGGGATTTAGCCGAAGCTCAGGTTTTCTGGCGTGGAAGCGGAGAACGCTATTTTTCTATTCCCAGTTTTTTAGCTTTAGAGGAAGCCATGACTAATTCAACACAGAACGAAGCATCTTTGCTGGATGCAGATTATTTACGTGTCCTTGATTTTATCCGTGAGAAACGTGCCGATGGTCGCATTGTCGTCATCACTTCGATGATTAGTAATATCTGTCAACACACCAACGACCTTTTGTCGCCAGAGCGTGGCGTTTTTCAACCCTATCAATGGACAGGATACAACTATCTCACCGCTTGGCGTGACAGTCTTGACGAGTATAACCAGTTGATTGAGATACTCAATCGAGATAGTCATGTTCCTCAGTATCAATACAAACTTCGCCGTCCTGATGATCAGCTTTGTTTATATGAGACAGACTACTACCTCGTGCCAAATTTTTTGGGCGAACCCGTTCGAATTGGTGTGAGTAAGCCGGAGGCGTGGCAGCTATTGCCTGAACCACAGCCGTAATCAGTGAAGCACCTGGAAGCCAGAGTGCTTGTGGCACAGTATTCAGTTCAATTAACCATACGAATTAAGGGTTAATACCGCTCTCGCCACTTCATTTTGGCTTCCTAAGCTTGCTCTTATCTGACTCAGAATGGACTACTTTTGAATGTTCTCTCCTACCAAGACATGAATCTTGACCGCATCCTTCTGGATTTTTTGATATGGATAAAGGTGCAGTTCTGGAAAGCTCCTAGTGGTAGTCCAGTTTATGGTTATGAAGAAATTGCTCGGTTTGATAGCTCACGCGGCTATTTGAAACTAGTAAGACGCGATACTCCTAGAGCAATATCTACTTGGGTATTTATACCAAAACGTAACGCTGATTTAGACAATCTTAAGCATCAATTGGAACACAGCCAATTGGACAAATATAAGTATGATATTTATATTTGCTGTGACCATTTGTTTGCTTTAACAGAATTGGACAATCCTAACAAAAAAGCACACAAGCTCAAACCACCTCAGAAACGGCACATCTACACAAATAACCTTAAAACTCACAAAATTTCGGTTCTGCTAATCTCTCATTTCCTTTACAAAGATGGGACGTTTCAAAGCTTTGAGGTGTTCTCTCAAGAGTACAACTTGATCAAGCAAGGTTCACTCGATACTAATCGCGAAGCGATCGCTATTGTTCAATCCGTGGCAATGTTGTTAAAGTATAGGCCCATTGATGATTGGCACTTTGAGATTGAGTCATATCGCAAACAGTTTCTTGGCAGCTCGTATACTCCCACAGTCAGGAACAGCAATTCCTTCGCAATAGGGAAAAGCACAGCTACGTGACGCGCCTCCAAACGCCAACTCTAATGGGTACGGTGGTGGAAGATTTCATGCCATCCAATTTCTTACTACTGTGAGAGGCGCTTTCCTTGTAAACTTATGACTTCGTTTGACTCCCAATCTGTTTCGCTCTCTGAATCTATTGACAAATTACGCACCTATACTCAAATCAACATTCAGGCGAGTTGGTTCTCCTGCGCTGAAAACATTCCAATTGAGGTCGCGACAACTTGTGACCCTTTCAACTGGTCGTCCGTCGAGCTAAATGCCAAAGGCTACATTACTTGGCAAGCTGGACGGCAGGTGATGTGGTTGGGTCAACGCTTAGTGATTCCCCAAGATTTACAAGGTTATCCTTTGGCAGGATTAGCTTTGCGGCTGGCGTTGACTTGGTGGGCAGAGTCCGCGCAGGTTTTTGTTAATGGTCAGTTGGTGCAAGAGGGTGATTTATTTGATTCCTCCGCTAGGGTGCTACTCAGTTCAGCCGTGGTGCCAGGAGAAGAGATTACGGTAGCGTTACGGCTTGTCAGCCCTAATCATGATATTGGCGCATTGATGCGATCGCGCTGCGTTTACGAAGTAAACTCGCCCTGTCTATCCGAAGCTGCTACTGGTAACGGCATAGACCCCGGTTTTGTCGCCGATGAGTTAGCTGTATTGCACAAATATCTAGAAACCTTTGAGCCAGAAAAATTAGATACGCTGGCAGCAGCTATAGCTGAGATTGATTGGGATACGGTGTCACAGCAGGACGAATTTGCGCGATCGCTTATTACCCTACGCCAAAAACTCCAATCCCAAATCCAACATCCAACATCCAACATCCACATATTGGGTCATGCTCACCTAGATCTCGCTTGGTTGTGGACAGTGAGTGAAACCTGGGAGGTTGCTCAACGCACCTTCGAATCAGTATTGACGCTACAGCAGGAGTTTCCAGACCTAACATTCTGCCATTCCACACCAGCACTCTATGCCTGGATAGAACAGCATCGCCCTGACCTGTTTGCCTCCATCAAACAACAAGTAGCAGCAGGACGCTGGGAAGTTGTAGGCGGGATGTGGGTAGAGCCAGAATTAAACCTGATTAACGGTGAATCAATTGTCCGACAGGTACTCTATGCCCAGCGTTACGTTCAGGAGAAATTTGGTCAATTGACGACAGTGGCGTGGGTACCGGATAGCTTTGGTTTCTGTTGGCAGCTACCGCAAATTCTTAAACAGGGAGGACTTGAATACTTTGTTACCCAGAAGCTTCACTGGAACGACACCACCAAGTTTCCCTACGGTGTCTTCTGGTGGCGATCGCCCGATGGCACCGAAATCTTCAGCCTGATGTCTCCCCCCAACACCAGTGGTGTTATGGATACCAATCCAATCACAATGGCATCTTATGCCGTTGATTGGGAAACTCAAACTAATTTGAAAGACGCTTTCTGGCTTCCTGGTGTCGGGGATCATGGCGGTGGTCCTACCCGCGATATGTTGGAGGTGGCAAAGCGTTGGCAGCAGTCACCATTTTTCCCAAGCCTGGAATTTACCACCGCTGATACCTATTTGCAGGGTATTAAGGGAGAGGGGGAGAAGGGGAGAATTCTCTACGAGACTCTCGAACAAACCAACAACTCAATCACCCCCTCACCCCGTCACCCCCTCACCTTTCCCGTCTGGAATGATGAGCTGTATCTAGAATTCCATCGTGGCTGCTACACCACTCACGCCGACCAAAAGCGTTGGAATCGTCACTGTGAGGGGTTATTGTACCAAGCAGAACTCTTTGCTTCTCT
>DATNPI010000175.1:0-19336 GCA_036703325.1 Coleofasciculaceae cyanobacterium | reverse complement strand
CTTGAGGGTGTTAACCCATCCTGGTGCCTCTAGCGCCATGGTCCCACTCCGAACCCATCCCGAACTCGGCAGTGAAACGTAGCCGCGGCGAAGATACTTTGGGGGTTGCCCCACGGGAAAATAGCTCGGTGCCAGGTCTATTATTCGAGCAAAACCTCTTTCTCTGAGCGGGAAAGAGGTTTTAGTATGTATTTATATGTATTTACCAGTAACGAATAACATTGCTTTGCCAAACTGCCACGGCTCCCGCACCTTCGTGTGCCGTACTGCGGTCAATCGGCGCTTATGTAGCACGTTCACGAGATAAACTGTGTAAGGGCGGTGAATCTATTCTTCGCCACGCCTTTCCCCAGAACAATTGAGCCCTCTTTTCTTACTTTGGGGCTTAGAGGTCGGGCGAAGCATTACTGGATAAACCTTATGCGCTTTACGCTCAGTTCGCGGCAAGAACGCTTCGTCCCCACAAAAATCGTGATTGTTTCCCCGAAGTAACAAAAGAGGGACGAGCTATTAATAACTACAGTCCGCTTTTCGGGAGACATTCACTCTAACGCTCTTTTGTCACTCTGGGAAAAGTATAATCAGGGAAAATCGTTGAAACCCAAGCCCAGCAAATGATAGCGCCGAGAGAGGCTCGACCCACAGTGAAGTTTGTGGACGAATATTGTGAAGACTATAGAAAGCTGTTTCCAGAAGTTAGGAGCTTTGAAGCTTTTAAACAGTTGCATATGGGGATAGTGTCAGAGATTAAGCGAAAAACCCTGCCAGCAATAGCCGAAGTAGTTGGACTAGAAAATTCCCAGTCACTGCATCACTTCTTGACGGAATCGCCGTGGCAAGCAGAAGCCCTTAGAGAGCCGAGGCTACAACTAATCCTGCAAAGTTTGCAGGGAAGAAGAATCCAGCTAATTATTGATGAAACAGGAGATCGAAAAAAAGGAAAAAAGACTGACTATGTGAGCCGACAATATATCGGGAATCTCGGCAAAATTGAAAATGGTGACGAATCCCGAAACTCTACCAGCCAACGAAACTTGGTATGTAATGACTATAGTTCCTAATATTAAATATCATCAAGTTGGCAATTTTTACGGGTTACGGAATTGGGTCGAGTATGGGCTAAAGCAAAGCAAGAATGAATTAGGCTGGGCAGATTTTCGCCTGACTGAATATGCTCATATTCAGAAATGGTGGGAACTTGTTTCTAGCGCTTACCTGATGGTAAGCCTACATTCAAGTGCCTTGCAAACCGTCAAAACTCCTCTGTCCGATACTACACCGCATCGGGCGGGTTTTCTATTTGCTGAACATCCTCACTGGGATGATAACAAGGGTTGGAAAAACTTACTCAATAATCTCCGCTTAATTATACAGCCTTTTATTGGCTTCAATCTCCAGAGAGCTTTGGTTAGAAGTATTTCCAATTCCGCTGTTAGAAGTCGGCTTTACTCGATTAATTTCTTTTATGAATCGATTCTCGGGCGCTATTCCCTCTACCCACGAGACTGGTGATTTCCACTTTTCCTCCGCCTAGAGTGACAAAAGAGCGCTAAACTGGCAAATCCAGGCGAGGATTAAAATTTTCAATCTGCCTCAGCTTTTCGTAGAGTTCTCGTGCTAGTGGACTAATAGTTCGAGGAACAACAATTTGAATTTCGACTAACTGATCGCCTCGAACCCTATTGGAAGTCGGATATCCCTTACCGGCAAGGCGTAGTCGTTGACCCGATCTGACTCCACTAGGAATATTCATTTTTACTCGGCCATCCAGGGTAGGCACTTCTATTGCTCCCCCCAACACAGCTTCACTCGGTGTCACTGGAAGCTGACATAAGACATCTGACCCTTCAAGCTTAAAGAAAGGATGCGGTGCTACTGTAATTTTTAAGTATAGGTTACCACCGGCGATGCCCTGACCTTTTAGTCGCACACGCTGACCTGTGAGCATCCCGGCAGGCAGGTCAACTTCTAGAGAGCGTCCATCTTCCAGGCGAATTCGCTCTCTCCCTCCTTCATAGGCTTTTTCCAAAGGCAGCGTTAATCGAGCCTCGACATCTTTGGCGTTAGTAGAGCGCGGGCTAACAGTGTAGGCAGTTTTTGTAGTCCCTGGTCGGTAGGCATCAGATGAGCTAACCCGGACGCTAGAACGTTCGGGAGCCGTTGTCGCCGTTTTTCCGGGCTGGCGACGCCCCAGAAGTTGATCAACAAAGCTGTTAAAGTCGCCGAACTGGCTGAAATCGACTTCCTGGGTAGAGTTACGACCACTGCCATTACGAGTGCGAAACGCTCCGTCAGAGTTATCCCCTGTGGTTCTAAAATTTGGTGCTTTGGCAGCTTTCTTATTAAATCCTTTTTTCTTCCAAAAGCGACTGAACTGATCATACTGCGATCGCTTATTTGAGTCGGAGAGTACCTCATATGCCTCACCGATATCCTTAAACTTTTCCTCTGCTGCTTTGTCTCCCGGATTCAGATCAGGGTGATACTGCCGAGCCAACCGCCGATAAACCTTTTTAATCTCCTCGCCGGATGCCTCTGTGGGCACTCCCAAAATCTCGTAATAATCCCGAAAGTTTTGCATACAAATTAGTGTACTTAGCGATTCTTCAATTAGCCAGAAGCTGTTTACTCTTAACGATCAGCTTGGGCTTTATCCGGAGAGCGAGTGTCTACTCAAGTTCCTGAAAGGGATGGTCTTCGTAAACTCCTTAGAAAATTAGAAAAGCTTGCTAGAAGGAGCATTTTCCAGTTAGTCGCTTGTATCAAAACCAGTCATCATCCTCATCATCCCAATCATTTTCAAGCGAGGTAGGACGTGAGCGCTCCTGATAAGATCGACCACCGCCGACACCGTAAGAGTCTCGTCGGTCATTACGTTCACGATATCGATCACTTTCACTTTCTCCCGAGAATGTGCGACGAATCGACCCAAAAAAATCATCTTCCTCCTCATCAGAGTATTGCAGTCGCACCTCTCGCTTTAGCTCATAAAGTGCATCCCGAAGATCAGATTCTGAGCGATCAATAGCACGCTCATCATCACGTTTGATCGCTGCACGCATTTCCTGAACCAAAGCTTCAATTCGACGCCGATAAGCACCAGCAAACTGCGTACCAAAATCTAGCGCCACCTCTTTGAGTTGCCGTTCCGCATCATTCGCTAAGGTTTCAGCCCGATTGCGCTTCTCCACCCGTTCGCGCCTTGCCCGGTCAGACTGGGCAAATTGCTCGGCCTGACGAATCATTTGATTGACCTCCGCCTCACTAAGAGTAGAAGCTTCTTGAATCGCGACGCTCTGTTCTCGACCCGTCGTCTTATCTAAAGCCGTGACCTGCAAAATCCCATTGGCATCAATATCAAAATCCACCTTTATTTGGGGGACTCCGCGTGGTGCTGGGGGAATACCGGTGAGCTTAAACCGACCTAGAGACTTATTATCCGCCGCCATTTCACGTTCGCCCTGTAAGACATGAATCTCCACTAGCGTCTGATTGTTTTCAGCGGTCGAGAAAATATCATAGCGCCGTACTGGGATTGTGGTGTTGCGGGGGATGAGCTTCTTCATGACACCACCGATAGTTTCTAACCCCAAAGACAACGGCGTCACATCCAACAACAGGACATCCTTAATTTCACTGGTGAGAATTCCTGCCTGAATGGCCGCTCCGACTGCCACTACTTCATCGGGATTAACATTCTGATTTGGTTCTTTGTCAATTAAGCTCCGCACGAGTTGTTGCACTAAGGGGATGCGTGTCGAGCCACCCACCAACACCACTTCATCGATTTGGACTGGACTTAAACCGGCGTCTGACAGTGCGCGTTTTAGTGGTCGGCGCAATCGACTGATGAGATCTGCACACAGCCCCTCGAACTGGGGTCGAGTGAGCCGGGTCTCTAGATGCTTAGGACCGTCCTCTGTGGCCGTAATAAACGGCAAATTAATATCTGTGACACTCACCCCTGAAAGCTCAATTTTCGCTTTTTCTGCTGCTTCATAAAGGCGTTGTAGGGCTTGGCGATCGCTCCTCAGATCTGCCCCTTCTGTTTCTAAAAACTGCTCTGCCAACCAGTCAACAATTTTGCGATCAAAATCATTGCCACCCAGTTGAGTATCACCACTGGTGGCTTTCACCTCAAACACCCCATCTCCGACTTCCAGGATGGAAACATCAAACGTGCCACCACCCAAATCAAATACCAGGATTGTCTCGCTCTGTTTGCGATCCAACCCATACGCCAAAGCCGCCGCCGTTGGTTCATTGAGAATCCGCAAAACCTCCAAACCGGCAATTCGCCCTGCGTCTCGCGTCGCCTGCCGCTGAGAATCATTGAAATAAGCGGGAACTGTAATCACCGCACCCGTTACCGACTCTCCCAGGTAGCGACTTGCCTCATCGGCTAACTTTCGCAGCACCATCGCCGAAATTTCTTCTGGGGCAAATTCTTTCTTCAAACGGGGGCATCGAATTTTTATATTGCCATTATCATCCCGGCGAATCGTGTAGGGTACGCGCTTGGACTCTGGGCTGACTTCGGCATACTTGCGCCCAATGAAGCGCTTGACGGCATAGAACGTATTCTGGGGATTGAGCACGGCTTGACGACGTGCCATCTGTCCAACTAGGCGTTCTCCGTCCTTACTGAAGCCAACCACCGAAGGTGTTGTCCGCATTCCTTCTGCATTGGCAATTACAACCGGCTTGCCGCCCTCCATGACAGCCACCACGGAGTTTGTTGTACCCAGGTCAATGCCGACTACCTTGCCCATGCGCGCTCTTATCTCCTCTCGGTTTTGGTGCCAACTTGCTCAACGACTTTACTTATCCTATATACTGCTGACAAGAGGGTCTTTCCTAGCTTGCGTTGATCGACAAGATTTAATCACACATGACTCCTCGCTGTCAGCTACTGAGAGAGCCTTGTACTGAAGTGCTGAAACTATTGTATCGTGTGGCAGTTGCCTGTCTCTTGGCAGCGATCGCCTGACCTGACAGCCACCGACCTCAGCTGACCCTTGGTAACAAGTATAAGTGCTTAGTCTGATAGATTGGATAGCTCTAAGAGTGGGTGAAGCATTTGCGTAGCATAGCGTACTCTTCAGCGTAGCGATTCTGCCTTGCCTCGATGCATAGGAGTAGCCCAAATTTCTTTTAGCATGCTTGGGGCAATGCTAGGATGGCATTTGCCGCATTTGGTTAGGTTACTGATGGCAGAAACACTTTTCTTCAACGCCCTCCGCGCAGCTATTGATGAAGAAATGGCACGCGATGAAGCTGTATTTGTTCTCGGTGAAGATGTCGGACACTACGGCGGTTCCTACAAAGTCACCAAAGATTTGTACAAAAAATACGGTGATCTGCGGGTTCTCGATACCCCAATTGCCGAAAATAGCTTTACCGGCATGGCAGTCGGGGCAGCAATGGCCGGTTTACGACCAATCATCGAAGGCATGAACATGGGCTTTTTACTCCTTGCCTTCAACCAAATTGCCAATAATGCCGGGATGCTGCGCTATACCTCCGGCGGAAATTTCAAAATTCCGATGGTGATTCGTGGTCCTGGCGGTGTTGGGCGTCAGTTGGGTGCCGAACACTCCCAGCGTCTAGAAGCCTACTTTCAAGCAGTTCCAGGTTTAAAAATCGTCGCCTGCTCAACACCTTACAACGCTAAGGGGCTGCTCAAATCTGCAATCCGCGACGATAATCCCGTGTTGTTCTTCGAACACGTCCTTCTCTACAACTTAAAAGAAGACCTGCCAGAAGAAGAATATTTGCTACCCCTCGATAAAGCGGAAGTAGTACGAACGGGCAAAGATGTCACCATTCTCACCTACTCCCGGATGCGCCACCATGCCATGCAAGCGGTGAAGCAGCTGGAAAAAGAGGGGTTTGACCCAGAGATCATTGATCTGATTTCCCTTAAGCCCTTAGACTTTGAGACAATTGGTGCCTCCGTTCGCAAAACCCACCGGGTAATTATCGTGGAAGAATGCATGAAGACTGGTGGAATTGGGGCGGAATTGACCGCGTCAATTAATGACAGGTTGTTTGATGAGTTGGACGCGCCCGTACTGCGGCTGGCTTCTCAGGATATCCCAACACCTTACAACGGTGCTCTGGAGAACCTGACAATTGTACAACCCCAGCAGATTGTAGAGGCTGTACAAAAGATGATGACCTTGCGGGTTTAAAGTTAAAAGGTTGCAGGACGAGCAGGTTGCAGGTTACCTTCCGATCGCGACCTAGGCGCGTCACTTTAACGTTCATCCTTCCAACTTCCAACCCCCCTGAACAATTTTGTGAAAAGCCGACAGTTTACCAGCTAAGAAGGGCATTACTGCTCGACTTGTCAACGTCAAAACAGATTATCATATCATTTGTTGGGGCGGGTCGTAGTTATGCAAAAACAGCGTTTAGTATTAGCCTTGATTCTAGTCCTCGTGATTGCGGCAATCACGGTACTGGTGAAGATTCCCATCCGGCTGGGACTGGACTTACAGGGAGGAGCGCAACTGACAATTCAGGTAAAGACCACAGAAGAAATTAAAAAAATCACGCCAAAGGAATTAGAAGCCGTTCTAAGTGTCGTTGAAAGTCGGGTCAACGGACTTGGGGTTTCAGAACCAGTGGTACAAACCGTTGGATCTGATCAAATCTTGGTGCAACTGCCAGGGGTGAATGACCCGCAACAGGCAGAACGGGTGTTGGGTGGCACAGCACAGCTGGATTTTCGTAAGCAAAAACCAGGGACAGAGGCACAGCTACAGATTGAACAACAGGTAAGGGCAGAATTAGTACAGAAGCAGACCGAGTTGAGGAAGAGTGGCGACGAAAAAGCGATCGCACAAAATCAAGCTGCCCTTGAGCGCAGTAACGAAGCGATCATCAACCTGTTTGAACCCACCAATGTCACCGGCAAAAATCTGAAAGATGCCAATCCTCAGCCAACTCAAGCGGGTAATAACTGGGAAGTTGCCATCCGCTTTGATGCCAAAGGGGGGGAAGGGTTTGCTCAACTGACCAAAGAATTGGCGGGAACTGGTCGCAGTATCGGTATCTTCCTCGATAATGCCCTGATTAGTGCGCCCACCGTCGGGCCAGAATTTGCATCAACTGGCATCACTGGTGGGAATGCTGTAATTACTGGCCGCTACACAGCCCAATCTGCCAATGAATTTGCTGTACAGTTGCGGGGGGGTGCCTTACCAGTACCTGTGGAAATCGTGGAGAATCGTACCGTGGGCGCAACTCTCGGGCGAGACAGTGTTCAACGTAGCATCTATGCTGGTATTGGTGGTCTGGTTTTAGTATTGATTTTCATGGCCGTCTACTATCGCCTCCCCGGTCTGATTGCTGACGTTGCCCTGGTGATCTACTCACTGCTGACAGTTGCAGCTTTTTCCCTCTTGGGTGTCACATTAACCCTACCAGGAATTGCCGGCTTCATCCTCAGCATTGGTATGGCTGTTGATGCTAATGTGCTGATTTTTGAGCGGACGCGAGAAGAGTTGCGAGCGGGTAAGACGTTGTATCGCTCTGTTGAATCGGGTTTTTACCGGGCATTTTCTAGTATTTTGGACGGAAACGTGACTACCGTGATTGCTTGTGCGGCACTGTTTTGGCTGGGTTCAGGTTTGGTGAAGGGCTTTGCACTAACATTGGGTTTGGGAGTAGCCGTGAGTATGTTTACCGCCCTTACCTGTAGTCGTACTTTCCTGCTGTTGATGGTTCTGGGATTTCCAGGGTTGCGTCAAAAGCCTGAACTATTTGTTCCCAACCCACCAGCAACAGTGAAATCATAGGCAGAGGGAGTCAAGATGAAACTTAATGTAATTAAACAGCGATCACTTTGGTGGACTATCTCTGCCGCCACCATTCTTGCTGGCATCATCAGCATGGTGATTTCTACAGCAACACTAGGGTCGCCTTTGCGTCTAGGTCTAGATTTTGTCGGTGGCACACGGCTGCAATATGAGCTTGATTGCTCAAAACCCGGTAACTGCGACAAACCCATCGACATCTCCGCCGTTCGGCAAGTGATGGATGAGCAGGGTTTGGCCAACAGCAGCATCCAACTTTTGGACAAACAAGGGGAAAAACAACAACCAGGGGTAACGATTCGGACAAAGTCATTAGATGTTGAGCAACGTACCAAGCTGCAAAATGTTCTAAGCGAAAAAATTGGCGCGTTTGACCCAAAAAGTATCCAGAATGACACCGTTGGTCCTACCTTGGGTCGGCAGCTGTTTTCCTCTGGCTTACTCGCGATCATCCTCTCTTTTGCGGGTATTCTCGTCTACCTATCCTTCCGGTTCCAGTTCGACTACGCCTTCTTCGCCTTCGTTGCCCTGTTCCACGATGTTTTGATCACCCTTGGTATGTTCTCCATCTTGGGGCTGGTGCAAGGTGTTGAAATTGATAGCCTCTTTGTCGTTGGTATCCTGACGATTATTGGTTTCTCGGTCAATGATACCGTGGTGATTTACGACCGGGTGCGGGAGGTAATCAACCTGCATCCGGAGCAGCACATTGATCAAGTTGTTGAGGATGCGGTTAATCAAACCCTGACCCGCTCGATCAACACAACATTAACCGTGCTGCTGACGTTGTTTTCGATCTTCCTGTTTGGCGGCGAAACTCTGAAAAATTTTGCCCTGTGTTTGATAATTGGGTTTACAGCAGGGGCTTATTCGAGTATTTTCATTGCCAGTACGCTGCTGGCTTGGTGGAGAGAACGCACCGGCAAAACTCAAGCTATGCCGATAACAGACGCTAAAACTCCCGACGAAGTTTAGAGGATATAAAGCGCTACGACTTCACCTCACCGCCAAAATGGATCAGCCAGACGCCCAGCCCCCTCCAACCGCTCAAACCGAACAACCAGAGTTCGACCCTACCTTCAAGGCACAGGTACAACGCTTACATCAGCTGACTGTCTATGGTCGGTGGTTGGTGGTCGTCATCCTTTGGATAACGCTTGGATCGTTAAGCCTATGGGGGTGGCGCTATGAACTTTCTCTGTTGCGATCGCATTTTACTTGGTCAGCAGTGCGCTATGGCATTTTCTTCAACCCTCTGCCCGCCTTAGGTCTGGCTTTGTGTATTGCCATGAGTGTCTCCGTCTTAGTCTGGCAGAGTCGCAATATCTTATTGGGAATACCACGCCAGGAACAGAGGCGTTTAGAGCAACAGGTACACCGGATTTGTCAGCAGGGAGCAAGTCACCCATTGTGGAAGTGGGTTTGCAAGCCGCCAACGGGTTGAAGGTTAGTCGGTCACTATAAGGTGTTGTGCGTATTGCATTGCATATTTAACTAATCGGTTTTAGGGAAAAGGTACTTCCCTTTTCCCCATAAGTGCATATTGCGAATTACCTGCACCATAGCTTATCAGTCGTTCTGCCGAATCGGAATCGCAATCGACAACTCTGTCCCTTTCCCAGGTTCGGAATTACAAGTCAATTGACCGCCGTGTTCTTCCACGACGATTTGGTAACTAATTGACAAACCCAAACCTCTACCTTTCCCCAGTGATTTAGTCGTAAAAAACGGCTCAAACAGCCTGTGGCAAACTTCCTCACTCATCCCTACACCATTGTCAGCAATCCGAATAACAGCATGAGGGATCATTTTTTCACGACTTGCTCCCTTGTCTTCTCTGCTTATTGCCTCAACGCTAGTGCTAATTGTGATGCGACGGGGGAGAGCTTTCCCATCAGCTGACTCATCTAAAACATCAACGGCATTGGTGAGAAGATTCATAAATACCTGATTGAGCTGTCCTGCATAACATTCCACCAGTGGCAGATTACCGTACTCTTTGAGGACTGTAATTTCTGAGCGTTCAGCTGTCGCTTTCAGACGATATTGCAAAAGCAGTAGCGTACTTTCAATCCCTTCATGGATGTCTAACGGCTTCATTTCCGTTTGCTCTGCCCTCAAGAAGTTCTGCAACGATAAGACAATCTGGCGAAGGCGGTTAGCCCCCACCTTCATTGAGGCCAGCAGTTTCGGCATATCTGCCATCAGGAAATCCAAGTCGATGGCTTGCATCTCTGCCTGGATTTGGACAACGGGCTTAGGATAGTGGAATGCATAGAGTTCCACTAAGCGCATCAGGTCTTTGATGTAGCAGGTCGCGTAATCGAGGTTGCCGTAGATGAAACCAACAGGGTTGTTAATTTCATGGGCGACACCAGCAACCATCTGCCCCAGACTCGACATTTTTTCGGTATGAATCAGCTGAGTTTGGGTATGCTGAAATTCTTGCAATAAAGAGGTTACGCGCTGTGTTTCTGCTTCCAGTTCCTTGGCTTGGTTTTTCAAGCGATCCTGCGATTCCCGCAAAGCGGCTTCTGTTCGCTTGTGTTCAGCAATCTCCTGTTTCAGACGCTCATTAGTGTGTGTTAGTTCAGCTGTGCGTTCCTCAACACGTTTTTCCAACTCCTCATGAGTTTTTTGTCGTGCTTCCTGGGCAAGCTTGCGCTCTGTGATATCTTGCATCACCCTTGCAAAGCCGCGTAGCTGTCCGTCCTCGTCTCGCAAGGCGGTAGTCACGACATTTGCCCAGAACTCTGACCCGTCTTTGCGAACACAGGGGCGTTCTTCTTCAAAACGCCCCTGATGCACTGCGATTTCTAATCCTTGCTCCGGTTTGCCGATCGCAATATCCTCTTGGGTATAAAAGCAGGAGACATGTTGACCGATAATCTCTGAAGCTCCATACTGATTGATGCGTTCGGCACCTGTGTTCCAGCTGACAACACGACCTCTGGGGTCAAGCCTGATAATCGCATAATCCTTAACGTCCTCCACCAATAAGCGGAAGTAGTCTTCACTTTCCCGCTGCGCCGCCTCTGCCTGTTTGCCAGCGGTAATGTCACGAGCGATCGCATAAATCAATTGCCGATCTTCGCATAGGGTTGCGTTCCACAACAACCACTTGTATGAACCGTCTTTGCAGCAGTAGCGATTTTCAAACTGTATCGCGTCAGTGCATGGGGCAAGTTGATTCAACTGATCGAGTGTTGCTTGTTGGTCGTCTGGATGAATAAATTCAATCCACGGTTGACTGAAAAATTCCTCAGTAGTGTAGCCTAGTGTTTTCTCGCACATCGGGTTCAGCTGCTGGAAATAGCCATCAATACCCGCGATGAAAAACATATCCAGCGAGAGTATTAAAAACTTATCCAGAGCGTCACAAAGAGCATGGTTCGGCACTGCTTTCACTGCGTTACTCTCGGTGGTTATAGTTTCTGCCGCTTGGGTTGCCATTGCTTTTTACCTGATGTACTGTACTCAACTCCTCTCTTGTTTTCCAAAAGCGATAAGGAGCTAGGAGAGGGTGGCAAAGCGCTTGCTCCTACTTCGCGCTCCGCGCTACACAGTTTGAAAAACACCCTGAAAACAGCCATTGGCTAGGCATTAAGCATTTCTGTCCCAAAAGCTGTTGTTGAGAGGTAAGCAGGCACACCCTAGAGTCAAAAAACTTTTTAATCTTTATAGCTAGTCTAAACGCTAGGTATTGTTTCCCTGAATAAATTAATAGTATTTTATATTACTTTAACTAGTATTTAATATTCCTTAAGTTATTGATTAGAGATTCTATCCATAGAATACTCTCCGCGTCTTTGCTATTAAATTTCCTTGAAGGCTTACAGAAGTTTTGTGGCTTACCCAATGTGTAGGATAGTCTCAGGCAATTAGCCAGGGTAGCCAGATGGCTAAACTTAGCAAACTCACAATCAGAACAGGAATTGTCAGGCTCACAGCCATGCGAACATATTGACCCCAGCCGATGTCGAGTCCTTTACGCCGCAAGAGGTCGAGCCAGAGCAGAGTTGATAGACTGCCGATTGGTGTAATCTTTGCCCCAATGTTGCAACCAATCACATTCGCATACACCATTACTTCTCGAATTGCTGGATCGATCCCCGTGACATCTTGAATCGCTAGGGCATTAATCAATACCGTTGAGAGATTGTTTATCACCCCAGACAGTAGAGTGGCGAGCAAGCCAGTACCGGTGGCGGCAATGGTGAGTCCCCAGGCAGACAGCTGTTCCAAATACTGGCTTAATAGAGCCGTCACATCAGCATGATATACACCGATGACTACTAAATACATCCCCAGTGTCAATAAAATTACTTGCCAAGGCGCTCTACGCACAACCTTGGGGAGTTCTATGGCAGGGGAGTCATGCCTGTGGAACCAACGTCCCGCTAGTGCCAGCATGATCAAGGCACCGATGCCGGTGATAACGGAGACGGGGATCGAGAGCAATGGGGCAAAAAAGTAGCCAATAAGGAGTAACCCTAAAATGGCAAAGCTCCACTTGCAAACCAAGGGATCGCGAATCGCGCTAGCCGATGGTGGCAGAGAAGCAAGGCTGTAGGTGGGTGGAATGTCCCGGCCAAAGTAGAACCAGAGGACACCCAAACTGGTAGCGATCGCCATAAAATTTACTGGCACCATCACCATAACGTAGCGCAAAAAGGAAATCTTGAAATAGTCACTGGCGATGATATTCACCAGATTGCTCACTGGCAGTGGCAAGCTTGCCGTATCGGCGATAAAACCAGTAGCGAAAATAAATGCCAAAGTCCCTCTTGGACTAAAGCCCAGCAACAGCAGTATTTCCATCACCGCAGGCGTCCAGATCAGGACAGCGGCATCGTTGGTCAGTAAAGCCGTTACTGATGCTCCCAGCAATACCACCAAGGGGAAAAGTAGACGACCACGACCAATACCCCCATGAGCAACCAGAAGCGCCAACCATCGGAAAAAACCTGCTTCATCCAGGATGAGGGAAATAATTACCAAGGCAATCAGAGTAAACGTGGCGTTCCAGACAAGCGCCCAAACTGTGGGAATGTCCTGCAAGCTGACGACACCAGTGGCGAGGGCAAGAACTGCCCCCCCCAAAGCACTAAATCCGATACCCAGCCCTCGTGGCTGCCAAATAACGAGGGTAAGAGTGAGAAGAAAAATTACGATTGGCAATGGGATGCTCTGCAACTTGACACCGATGGATAATATCGTGCTCCTACAGTGTGATGTATGCAACGCCTCTAAGCGCAAAAAAAAGCCTTCCGGTATGGAAAGGCTTGATTTTTGGCTCTAGAAAGGTTCTACGTTTAAGGGAGTTATAGGACGCCTAAAGCACCTGCACCCGCTGAGGCAAGACCAGAAACAAAGGCGGTAAAGAACAGCCACCAAGCAGCAGTAGCGGCAGCTTTACGAGTTTCTTCGGCTTGTCGTTGGGCTTGATATTTGACTTCATCGAGTCGTCGTTGTGCTTCTAATTGCAGGCGTTCTGCTCGTTGCAGCACACTGTTGCGGGTACGCTCAATCTGGTCAATGAGTCCGTTGGCATCAGCCTCAGAGATATCTTCGCGGGAACTCATGAGCGCGACTAAGGTATCGCGATCAAACTGACCCAGGCGATCGCGCAACGCGTCAAACCCAGCTTGCGGGTCATCAAATAACTTGCGAATATCACTCTTGATGCCGTCGTAGTTGAGTTCGGGTCGGTCGAGACTGTTGAGGTAGTTGCGGATTTTGGCAAAGATTCGGTCAATCGTAGCCTGGATGCTCATTTGGAGATTCCGCAGTTGTGCCATAAATTGGTCGCGAACCCCGACGATTTGATCAACAATGCGGTTCACGTCCTCTTCTGAGATGTCTTCCCGTTGGGAAAGCAGTGATACAAGAGTGGAACGGTCAAAATGGGAAAGGCGATCGCTCAGACTCGACATCCCGGCGCGGGGATCGTTGAGCAGTAGCTGCACGTCACGCTTAATCCCTTCAGGATGGAGTTCTTCCTTGCCCGTGGAGCGCAGGTAATCGGCGATCGCTCCTTGGAAATCCTGCACCTGACGCTGAGTGCGGCTAGCAAAGCGTCGGGGTGCCTTAACAATGCTGCGAATCGTGGATTGCACCTGGTCAATGATCTGATTGACTTGCTCCTCACTCAAGTCCCGCCGTTGACTGAGCAACTTGACTAAGGTATCGCGATCCATACTTGCCAAACGTCCTCTCAGGGCATAGACACCGGCTTGAGGATTATTTAGCAGTGTAGTTAAGTCACGCTTGATACCTTCAGGATTGAGTTCTGCCTTACCCGTGTTACGTAGGTAATGAGCAAGGGCTGATGTTGCTTGGTCGTACTGCTCTTTGGCTTTCCCTGCGAGTCTATCGGGCGTGTAGCGGACGCGAGTCCAGGCTCTTTCAATCTGATCGAGACTCCGATTAATTTGCTCTTCACTCAGGTCTTGACGCTGGTTCAATAGCTGCACCAAGGTATCACGGTCAAAGCGAGACGCCCGTGACCGCAGTGCTGCTAGTCCTGCTTGTGGGTTATCCAAAACCATTTTCAGTTCCCGCTCAATGTGTTCGGGATTCAGTTCAGCTTTACCGGTGTCACGCAGCAAGGACTGGACTTTGAGCCACTGGGCTTCGATTTGGGCCTTACCTGCCTCTTGCACTTCTTGAGATTCTCTCAGAGCATTATCGCGTGCCTTTTCCAGCTGAGGCATGATCGCGTCAGCTTCCTGCGGCGTCATGTCTTGACGCTGACTCAACAACCGTTCTAAGGTAGCGCGATCAAGTTGGGCAAGACGAATACTCAGGTGCTCATAATCCGCATCTTGGTCTTCCAGAATCGGTTTGAAGTTGAGCTGAATTTTTTCCGGAGTCAGGTCTTGTTTAGGGGTGGTGAGCAGATATTGTTCCACCTGGTGAAACAAGGCGAGCGAGTGATCTCGTTCCTGTGCCGCCCTTGCTTCCGTCAAAACTTCCAACCGAATCGATTCGAGTAAATTGGAAATATCTCTAATTTTTTCCTGGGTAAAGACACCCTTCTGTTCCAGCAAATCAGCAAAATCCGACCGATTCAGCTGCTCCAATTCATGAGCGACGCTTCCGGGATCAGCTGCTGGGTCATAAAGCACATCTCGGAACTCCCGCTCAATGGTTTGCGGCTTCATCTGCCAGGTGTAGGTATTGAGCAGATAGTTTTCTACATCCGCCCGAACTGTGCTGTAGGGCAATGCTGGTTGGTTAGGACTCAGTTGAGCAGAAACTTTATCCACCTGCTCACCCACTTGACCTCTAAGTGTTTGCAGTTGACCAACAATTTTTTCAACATCAAAGTCGGAAAGATCTGTTCGTCCCATCACCAGACCAATCAGACTATTAACACCCAACGTCATTGCTTGAGCGACTGGGCCAGCAGGGCGTTGGGACTCATCGCTTTTAGTCTGAGAGCTTTCGGGCTGACGGTTTTTGCGTAGTTCTCCAATTAGCTCGTCCAGCTTCTGACTCAACTGACCTCCCAGTAGCTGCTCGGCTGGAGCTGACCTAAGAGAGTCCACTAATTCTGCCATTGGATTCTTTTGCGGTTGCAGTTTAGCTACCGTGTTTTTCCAGGCACCTTCCAGCTGGTCAGCAAGCCGATTAACATCCTTTTTCGATAAATCGCTACGGCTGCTGATTAAATCCACAAACGTCTGTCGATCAACATTGCGGAGGGAATCGCTGCCTGCAATTTCTCTCAAATTCGGGTCATTGAGTAAATTTTCAAACTCCTGCCGAATCGATTGCAGATTTAATTCTGGGGGGCGCAGCGATTGTATGTAGTCCTCAACATTCTCCCGCAGACTAACCGGGTCGATAGCTGAGGTTAATTCACGGCGGAAAGCACCAGCAGCAGCTTCAGCCGTAGCCACAACTTGCCTACTGGCGGCACCGCCTCCAATGGCGGCGGCAGCTGTTCCCACAATCGCCTGAAAGCCAGAAGTCGCTGTATTTACAACTGACCCGATTAGAGAACCCACTGTTGTCGAACTAACCCAAACCAGCAGTGAGAAGTACGTTGCCCAGATCACAAGACCAACAATCGCCCCCAGAAACCAACTCTCAAGCAAGCTCAGTTTCACCGCCATGAAACAAGCGAGGAATAAGGCAATAGTGACCGTCACCAGAGTCCAAATTCCTACCCCTGTGCCTATTTTGCGAATCGTCCCGCCCAAGCTACCGCCTTTATCATCATCAGAATCTGATTGATTTCCCAAGTAAGAAATACCGACGGCAACAGAGAGGTTTGTTAACAACAGCTGGAAGCCAAACGCCAGCAACACGCCAGAAATCAAGGCCGTAAAAAATTGTGGCCCACTAAAGACCAAAGACGCTTCCTCGGCGGTGTTGACCGTTGGATCTACTGGAACCTGTGCTAGCCACGATGTCCAGCTACTAAGCGCCAGTTCCATTGCTCCACTCTGAAACATGATGTCTTCCTCGTCCAGGTTATTTTTTTATGTGTCGTGTAAGTGTAAAAAGATTGCTGGAATCGGTTCGCCCTATTTCGGCAAAATCACAGTCTTTACTTACTTACCTGACAGAATCATGGGTTACGAGGGTTAAGATCATCTCCCCAAGGGGTGAAACCCCTTACGGACGCCTGAAATCTCTACCACAGGGTGTAGTCAAGAAGGGGCGAGAGAGAAAGATTTTCATTCCTTGGTTGTGAACTCCGCAGGAGAACGATTTTCATTACTTCGTTGTTCTACCAACCTGCCAGCTTTCCCATATTCCAGCCGACCTAAAGCAGAAAGCGAATCGTCACATATACAGCAGCCGTTATCAGTTGCAGTAGCATCACTGGCAAACCATAGTGCAGAAAAGTTTTAAACGATATCCGCCGTCCGTGCAGCTCAGAAATTCCTGCCGCTACGATGTTAGAGGAGGCTCCAACTAATGTTCCATTCCCTCCCAAAGTTGCACCAAACATCATGGCGTAAAACAGCGGTAGCACTTCTGGTGGAAACTGCCCCTCGAAACCCGGTACTAGCACTTCCGAACCTACGAACCCGACGTTGACAAGGTACTGTTTGAGTAGCGGCACCATGGCTACAACAAGCGGGATGTTGGGGACAACGCTGGAGAGTAAGCCTACAAAAAAGAGCAATATCAAAGACCCCAATACAATATTTCGTCCTAATATTGCTGCCAATACGCTGGAGACACTGTTAACTACACCCGTTTTCTCCAGTCCGCCAATTATCACAAAAGTACACATGAAAAATATCAATGTACTCCAGTCTACATCCCGCAGTATATTATTAACTGAATCAATTTTGCTCTGATGAGCGAGGAGCAATGCTAAAGCGGCTCCTAACAAAGCCACGGCAGCCGGTGAAATGGGAACAGGTAGTGTTTCTCCTACTACAAAAAACAGCAGCACAAGGGCGACAAGTAAGCCACCTAAAGCCAAAACTTTGGGATGATTAATTTTAGGGTGTGGCAGTTGATCCAAATTCTCCAATTGTTTGCGCCAGAGCTTACGGAATAGAAACGGTATCATAACTAATATCGTCGCCACGGCAATGGCTCCACCTAGACTCAAACGGAGCAGGTAATCTGTAAAGCTTATATTGATGGCATCGCCAACAATATATGTGGCTGGGTCACCAACTAGCGTTAGTAGTCCAGCACTATTAGCAACAAACACCATCAGAATCAGCAGAGGGACAAAATCCACTCCGACTTCCTGCGCCATTGGTGGAATCAAAGGTGCTAACAACATCACTGTTGTGGCATTGGGTAAAACCGCACAAATTGGGGTTGTAATGCCTACGATGCCTAGCAGTAGGTTTTTGCCTTTTCCTCTAGCTAATAGCACCATTTGAGTGGCTAAGTATTCAAAGATTTTGGTAGGCTCAAATGCCCGTACAAGTACCATGACTCCGAAGAATAAAGCCAGTGTTGCATAACTTTGACTGATGTATCCGATCGCGTCTTTCAATGTCATAATGTTGGCAAACACCAGCAGCAATGCTCCCAAAAAGGCAGCAATGGTTAGGTGTACCCACTCCGTCATAATCAAGACGATTACAATGACAAATGTCGAAGCAGCAAAGATGGCTTGCCAGGTTTCCATGAATTTTTCAGGGCTGAACGAATAATTGTTATTTTCTCAGACTGTCAGGAATTAGCTAGTAAACAACTTACGCATTCAGCCCCCTAATACCCTTTTGGATTTTGGACTTCGGCGTGCAGTTCGACAAGCTCACTGTCCGCGCGGTAACTGAGCGTGTCGAAGTTCAGTCGAACGATTTTGGATTTTGAAAGCTTTGCAAATAGGTAGTTTCAGAAATTCAAATGTGTCAAGTTTAAGCCCAAATGGTATAACCCCCCAACGAAAGGGGGGAACAAGACCTAATACCAACTCCGGATTTTATACCCCCTTTTTCAGCAACCCGCATAACAAGAGTAGAGACGTTCCAGCGGAACGTCTCTACGACTCCCCCAGATTGGGGGGTGGGGGCTAATCGCCAATAAAAAACAATACCTGCTCAACTTTAATGGGGTGAAGTTGAGCAGGTTGGAGACCGACAAGTCGGTTTATTACAAGGTCACCAGCTAGAAGCTTACTTTAGCGGCGTCTGCCGGTGCCGAACGACCTCGGACTCCTGGAGCGCTGACTACTGCCAAAACTACCTGGACTCTTAGTTCGTGACGGAGTCGATTTGTTAGAGCGGCGTAACGTACTCGTACCGTAACCTGACCCTGTAGAGCGAGTACCGTTTGACGGCGTTTGACGACGAGTTGTTGGTTGATTATACGAAGGGGATCTTAACCGACCAGTCGTCCGGAAACTCTGACTATTTTTAACAGCAGGTGGCGGCGTTTGGTAGCGGGTTTGGTATCGATTAACCGCCTGGTTATATGTGCTGCCATATCCACCATAGCCATTTAGCACAACGCCCGGTTGATAAACTGGCGGCACATAATATTGAGGTCTAAATAACAAACTGCCTATGGCTTGACCAGCTAAGGCTCCAGCAAACGGAGCCCAGAAGCCAGATTGTTGACGAACCACAACCGTTTCTTGTTGACCGGTTTGAGGATTGGTCTGAGTCTCGGTGACGTTGTGAACGTATTCAATCTTAAAATCCTCCGTCAGGTGCAGCGCTGCCTGGCCCCCTTCAGTACTTAGATAACTCTTCTGTCCTGCCTGCATCTCTGCATCGGTCAAACGAGCCATCTGCAAATTCGTCGTGCGATAGACTGGGGGAGTTCCCGGCGGGGTATTGAGCAACATTATGGAGTATTCCCCGTTGACATCATCGTAGGTCGCCTGCTGCACCGGATATTTCCCATCACTCAACTGAGTAGGAGCGGACGAGGGATTGTTCCTACGAGTCTGCTGAGATTGTGTTGGTGTAGGAGAACTACACGCTAATGTAGTCCAACACAAGGTCAGGGACATCAAAAGAATTGTTATCTTGCGCATCATAAATCTGAAAAAAGTGATGGTAATTTCAAAATAGCTT
>DATNPI010000166.1:0-9443 GCA_036703325.1 Coleofasciculaceae cyanobacterium | reverse complement strand
CAATAGGCGCGATCGCTTCTTAAAAAAGATCAACGCGATCGTAGGAATGTTTGCAAACAGACCCTAGCTTTAGTGAAAAGTTATTGAGTTTAGCGAAAACGTTTTCATCACATACTCTCCTTGTACTGCCTCTTCTGTTTAGACGTTCTCAACCGAAGTTAATCCCAATCATGGCATTCTGAAAACAGAGACTTACGAGGTACAGGATGTCAGAAGCATCAGAACAAAAACGGGTAGTTGTCGTAGGTGCAGGTTGGGCTGGATTAGGCGCAACTTATCACCTAGCGCAACAAGGCTACGATGTCACACTCTTGGAAGCTAGCCCCTATCCCGGTGGATTAGTAGCAGGCTGGAAAACTGCTGGTGGACGTTCCGTTGAGGGAGGTATTCATGGCTTCTGGTATCCCTACAGCAACATCTTTTCCCTGGTTCGAGAATTGGGGCTGAATCCCTTCACCCCTTTCACCCGTTCCTCCCAATATTCACCAGCCGGACTGGAAGTCGAATCACCCATTTTCCAAAACGAACCGCGACTCCCCACCCCACTGGGAACCTTTCTCTACACCCAATTCAAGCGGTTGCCATTAATTGACCGCCTTTCTGCCCTACCTCTGCTCTATGCTGTAATCGATTTTGACAACTCTGATGAAGCATGGTGCCGTTATGACTTTGTAACCGCCCGTGAACTGTTCAAACAGTTTGGCGTCTCTGCCCGACTTTATAAAGATTCCTTCGAGCCGATGCTGTTGGTGGGCTTATTTGCACCAGGCGAACAGTGTTCGGCGGCAGCAGCCTTGGGAATGCTTTACTACTTCATCCTCGCTCACCAACCGGACTTTGATGTGGTGTGGTGTCGTGGAACGGTTGGAGAAATGATATTTAAGCCTTGGGTTGAACGCATTGAGAAGGTTGGCGGAAAAGTACTGACCAATAAACGGGTGAATGACATCATCCTCGACAGCAGTGGCAAGGCAAAAGGGGTTGTCTGCGGCGATGAAGTCTTTGAGGCAGACGCAGTGATTTTTTCTGTTAGCGTCAGCGGCATGAAAAAGATTGTGTCAGGTAGCCCCAGCTTGCAAAGTTACCGGGAATTCCGCGACTTGACGAACTTGGGGGCAATTGACGTGCTGGCGGCGCGGCTGTGGTTTGACCGCAAAATCCCCATTCGCCATCCCTCCAACGCCTGCTTCGGCTTCGACCCAACAACAGGATGGACGTTTTTTGACCTCAATGCACTGCATGACGAATACCGTGATGAACCAGGTAGTGTGATTGAAGCTGACTTTTATCACGCGAATCAGCTGCTACCCCTGAGCGATGAGCAAATTGTCCAGAAAGTCCAGGGTGATTTAGCTACCTGTATCCCAGCATTTCGAGAAGCAACGGTTATCGACAGCAGCGTTATTCGGGTGCCGCAAGGTGTAACTCACTTTGCACCAGGTAGCTACCAGTACCTACTGAAGGCCACAACGAATATCAAAAATGTCTTCATGAGTGGGGATTGGATTGCTAACCGCCACGGTTCTTGGTCACAGGAAAAGGCTTATGTCACGGGTTTGGAGGCGGCAAATCTGGTGATTGGACGCTTTGGTTATGGGAGTAAGGCTAACATCATACCCGTCGAGCCTGACGAGCCACATATTCAGTTTGCTCGGACTATCAACAAAACAGTGCACGGGTTGGGGAAAGCTGTCTTGCCAGATTTCTGGCTGCCTTGAAATTAAGGTGTGCAATGCACACTCTACGCGTGCTGCTGTTTTGCTGGAGCTTCATGGCACTAGTTTATTAACTTTTACGAATTTACAAATTCAATTAAGTCTGTGTAGCACCATCAGGCATTGTTGCCCCACGCAAGTTGGCACGACTGAAGTTGACATCACAAATGTGTGTCTCACTTAGGTTGACTTCCGTCAAGTTTGCTTCGGTTAAATTTGCCCCAGTTAGGGTGGCCTGGCGAAGATTGACATGACTGAGATTGGCCGCCGTTAAGTTTGCGCCCCTCAGATCTGCGCCACTAAGATTGGCATAACTGAGATTGCTCCTTTTCAGTTGTGCCCCAATCAGGTTCACTCCCCTAAAGTCCCTTTGTCCCACTGCGTATCGACTTAAAAATTCATCAGTTCTCATGGCTTTTTTATTTTGTAAAGTTCTTTTAGTCTCTAACTTTTTTCGCTGATTCAATGCATCCATAAAAATCGTACTTTTCTCGGTTTTTGTCAAAAACTGTCCAGCGTGAGGGCTGGTTACTGAACAATGCTAAGTCAATATGTTCATAGATATAATATCCACTGGAACGTTTACCTTGCTGGTCAATTAAAACAACGGGTTGTAACTTACAATTTGTCTTGATCGGTTGGAGCATTTTTCAATCAGGTATCAACGGCTTTAGGAGAAAGATGAAAGGTAGTAGGAAATGCCCTTTCCCTTTGCCTTTTTACTGACAAGTTTATATGCCAAGTTAAATGCGTAATAACTTAGACTGGCATCTCTTGATGACAAGAGCTACATTGCCAGTAAAGTCCTCCCAAACGCATATGACGGAGTAAGATATCTGAGCAGCAAGGGCAATTATGCTGAATTATCATCGATCGCCCAAGAGTGATGGCTGTATCCTGTCGGCTTTGGCTAGCGGTCAGCTGAGTTAGGGCTTCAAGCGGCTTCGTTAACTTATCTAGCATTTTTAAAACCCGACAGCTGAACAATAATTTCAGTATAGTCGTATAATTTTGACAAAGAAAATATTTTTTTGATATTATTACAAGTTTTATTTATGTGTTACTCTTAAGAGACACTACAACAGTTGAGTAGCTAAAAGCTAAAAATCTATTTTTCTTATCTAAAGGCAAAGAGTAATAAGGGCGGTAGTGAACCAAGACGCTCCAGAAGAATAATTGGCAAATCAGTGGAGTCGTGCCGATAAGCTTTCTCTGTACTGAATAGGGCTGGTTGAGCCAATTCCTTGACCATGAGGATAAGTATTTAATGAATATTCAAGCGCTAGATATTAAGGTCGGAGATCGCATCATTGCCTACTGTAAGCAGAAGATGCAAGCCTGTACGGTGCAACGGTTACTGGATTTAACACAGAACAACATCACACTGAAAGTATCCACATGTGTGCCTTATCGAGAATCAGCCTCTTGCGTGGTTCAGTTTCACAGAGAGGCTCTGGTTGAAATGGCGGGCTTAAAATCCCCAACCCAGACAGGATAGCAAGTACTCCCCCCATAAGGACACACCTATGTTTGAACGCTTTACAGATACAGCTATTAAGGTAATTAGGCTGGCCCAAGAGGAAGCACGTCGCCTCGGTCACAATTTTATAGGTACAGAGCAGATCCTTTTGGGTTTGATTGGAGAAGGAAATGGTGTCGCGGCAAAAGTCTTGAGCTCCCTCGGCGTCTCTCTGAAAGAGGCAAGGGAAGAGGTTGAAAAAATTATTGGTCGAGGTTCTGGCTTTGCCGTTGTTGAAGTTCCCTTCACCCCAAGGAGCAAGCGTGTTCTTGATCTGTCCCTGGAAGAAGCTCGCACACTAGGGCAGGACTACATTGGCACCGAACACTTGCTTCTTGGTCTGATCCGGGATGGAGAGGGTGTGGCGGCAAAAGTACTCTTAAACGTGGGAGTTGACTCAATAGAAATACGGGCTAAAGTATTTCAGATGCTTAACGAGACGACATCTGCTCCGAGTAATACTAGCCACATCCGCAAAAAGACACCAACCCTCGACGAATGTGGCACCAACTTGACTCAACTAGCAGCACAGGGCAAGCTCGATCCTGTCGTGGGTCGCCAAAAGGAAGTTGAACGAATGATTCAAATTCTGGGTCGTCGCACCAAGAACAATCCTATATTGATAGGAGAGCCAGGAGTAGGTAAAACAGCGCTAGCGGAGGGGCTAGCTCGGCGCATTGTCAACAACGATATTCCCGATCGCCTTCAAGGCAAGCAGGTTCTCACCCTAAATATCGGCTCGTTGATCGCAGGCACTAAGTACCGAGGCGAGTTCGAGGAGCGCCTCAAGAAAATCATAGAGGAACTCCGTGCTTGCAAGGATGTGATTCTGGTAATTGACGAGGTTCATACTTTGGTAGGGGCGGGGGCAGGGGAAGGTGCGCTTGATGCCGCTAACATCCTTAAGCCTGCCCTGGCGCGCGGCGAACTCCAGTGTATTGGCGCGACCACTCTGGATGAATATCGTAAGTATATTGAGCGGGATGCCGCTTTAGAACGTCGTTTCCAACCTGTGATGGTGAATGAACCCAGCGTTGAGGAAACGATTGAGATATTGTACGGGTTGCGCGATCGCTACGAACAGCACCACAAGCTCGAAATCTCAGACCTTGCCCTAGAAGCTGCCGCTAAACTCTCAGACCGATATATCTCAGACCGCTACTTACCCGACAAAGCAATTGACCTGATTGATGAAGCCGGTTCTCGCGTCCGGATACTCAACTCTAAAGTGCCATCGGTTGCCAAGAGCCTGAACAAAGAACTACGCCAAGTCCTAAAGGATAAAGAAGAGGCTATTGCGTTGCAAGAGTTCAGCAAGGCAGGAGAAATGCGCGATCGCGAACTAGAACTTCAGGCTGAGATTCGGGCGCTCGTTCAAGACAATAACTCCATCTCTACTGATGCTGAGTGCTATCCCGTAGTCAATGAAGAGGACATCGCCCACATTGTCGGCTCATGGACGGGAATCCCAGTGAACAAACTGAGCGAATCCGAATCCGAAAAGCTGCTCCAGATGGAAGATACCCTACATCAGCGGCTCATCGGTCAAGAAGAAGCCGTCAAGGCAATTTCCCGTGCAATTCGTCGCGCCCGAGTTGGCATCAGTAACCCCAATCGACCGATTGCCAGTTTTATCTTCTCTGGTCCCACTGGGGTGGGTAAGACGGAACTCGCCAAGTCACTGGCTGCTTACTACTTCGGGTCTGAATCTGCCATGATTCGGTTGGATATGTCCGAATACATGGAGCGTCACACCGTCTCCAAGCTCATCGGTTCCCCTCCCGGATTTGTGGGTTACAACGAAGGAGGACAACTGACCGAAGCCGTTCGCCGTCGTCCCTATACAGTGGTGCTGTTTGACGAAATCGAAAAAGCACACCCTGACGTGTTCAACCTGCTGCTGCAAATCCTGGAAGACGGTCGTTTGACAGATACGAAGGGTCGCACTGTGGACTTTAGGAACACGTTGTTGATTATGACTTCCAACGTGGGTTCCAAGGTGATTGAAAAAGGTGGCGGTGGTTTTGGTTTTGAGGGGAGTGACAATCAAGCTGACTCTCACTACAGAAGCATTTGCTCCTTGGTGAATGAAGAACTTAAAGTTTACTTCCGTCCAGAGTTCCTGAACCGTCTCGATGAAATCATTGTCTTCCGGCAACTGACCAAGAATGAGGTTAAACAAATTTCCTCCATCCTGTTAGCCGAAGTATGCAGCCGTTTAACTGAGCAAGGAATTACTTTGGAAGTCACTGAACGGTTTAAAGACCGCCTGGTGGAAGAAGGCTATAACCCCAGTTACGGAGCACGTCCTCTGCGTCGGGCCATCACCCGCCTGTTGGAAGACTGCCTCGCCGAGGAAATCTTAAGCGGTCGTGTCAAAGACGGAGACGCGGTAGTTGTTGATGTAGACGATGAGGGACAAGTTAAAGTCTCACAGGGCGAGAAGCGAGAACTACTGTCCCTACCCTAGATATTGGACTTTGCGGCCACGGTCTACGGTGCTAGCTCCTAGCGGCTCACTGTAGTTAAGCGTGTAATTAGAGTTTTGAACTGAGGCTTTTACTGCCCGTGGCAACTCGATGCGGAATGTTGAACCTTGACCAAGCTGGCTTTCAACCTCAATGGTTCCTTGCATCAACTCAACTAATGATTTTGTAATAGCTAGTCCCAAACCTGTCCCAGAGTACTTGCGAGTAGTCGTCTGATCGAGTTGCCGGAACTCCTCAAAAATACGCTTCAAGTCATCCTCGGCAATACCAATCCCCGTATCTTCGACAGTGAGAAGTAAGCGGTCTAGGGAGAGTTCCTTCAGTACTACCTGCACACTGCCAGTTTCGGTAAACTTAATCGCATTTGAGAGGAGATTAACTAAAATCTGCCGCAGGCGGACGCTGTCATTGATAGCGCTAGGATTTTTTAAATCGGCTTCGACGTGCAACGCTAAGTGCTTCTCATCAGCTAGGGAGCGGAGTTCATTGGTAGTTGCTCTTACCAGCGTCACCAGGTTAAAGGCTTCCAGTTTCAGCTCCAAACGTCCGGCCTCGATTTTGGAGAGGTCAAGAATGTCATTAATCAGTGTCAGCAGGTGTTTGCCATTGTTGAGAATCCGTTCCATCATATCGACTTGATGGGGTGTTAATGGGTTTTGGCGCTGGCGCAATAGCAGTTGGGAAAAGCCTATAACAGCATTCATCGGTGTCCGCAACTCATGAGACATGGTGGCAAGGAACTGAGATTTCAACCGCGCCGCTTCTAATAGTTGTAGGTTTTGCAGTTGAAGCTGCTGTCGCTGGATTTCCAGTTCTTGGTTCTGAGCCGCAAGCCTCTCGTTCTGATCTTCTAAACGTGCCTCTTGCTCCTCCAGCGCTTTAATCATCCTGGCATTGTCAATTGCGATCGCTGCCTGTTCACCCACTGCCACTAGCAGATTCCGGTCTTCCTCATCAAAAGCATTTCTATCTTTCCAGTTACCGATCGCTAATACTCCCAAACGCCCCGCCTGCACCGACTCGATCGCCACAGCATAAATCGCCGCCGGGACCTCCTCTAACGTGTGTGATGGCGAACCTAAGCCGTGTCTTCGAGCGTCGTGGCAATCACCATCCTGAATCAACTGAGACTCGCCACTCAAAAATACCCCAGAAAGCAGCCCATCCTCAGGGGAAAAAGTGTCTTCCAACCGCAGCTTTTCCGTACCAACCCCAGTCGTCACAGTCAAGACCAGACCATTACATTGAGGGTTATTGAGCATGATGAAGCAAAACTCAGCCCCCGGAATTGCGCCTGCCACCGCTCCCACCATCTCCCGCAACAGACCCGGTAAGTCAGTTAAGCGCTGGTTGAGTAAATTCGTCAGCTGCTGTAGTGTTCGCAGTTGCTGCTGCTGTTCTCCCAGAATCAAAATCGCTTGACGCAGATTCTCCGTAGCTTCCTGTGCCGCTCTTCGAGCCGCTTCGCTATCACGATAAAGCTGACCATTTTCTATCGATAACACCGCTCGACGGGCAAGTTCCTCCGCCAGAGCCAAGTCAGCTTTACCATAACGACGCCCCTGTTGAGTAGACACTAAGAAAATCGTACCAAGCGCCCGCCTCCGTACTAAAAGGGGCACGATCATGTAGGACTTAAAGCCCATCTCACGAACAATTTGCAGGTGTTCAGCATCACGGGTAGCTCCAATGATTTCCTCCTCCACAATCTCCGGAACTAGGGCAGAAATTCCTGTACGTAACACCTTCATTGCCGGGTGCTGTCCGTTGAGGTCGGGTGGGTAGCGGTACTGTAGTTGTCGCACCTGCTCTTGGCGAGTGGAATCGGCATAAGCAGCGCCTATCCGACGCACGGCACCGTTCTCAACGATATCGACGACGCACAAATCCGCCAGAAAAGGCACTGCCAGTTTGGCAAGGCTTTCTAAGGTCTTCTCGTAGTCGAGGGACGCTGAAAGGTGAGCACTCGCCTCAGCCAGAAATCGCAGCGATTCTTCTGCCCGCTTACGCTCGGTAATATCGCTAATAACACCAGACATCCGGAATGGTCTGCCTTGTGCATCCCGTTGAGCTTTGCCGCGAGCGATGCAGTAGCGATATTCCCCAGACGTATGCAACAGCCGAAAATCTACATCCAGTTCAACATTCTCTTGCAAGTGAGCCGCCACAGCCTGACTAATTCTGAATCGATCTTCCGGATGTAGCAACTCAAAAAAGAGATCGTAACTAACAGTTACTTCATCGGCTAACAAGCCAGTAATTTCATAAAGGCGGTCATTGCAATAAATTTTGTGGGTAATTAGATCCCAGTCCCAAATTCCGTCGTTTGAACCTTCAAGTACCAGGCGGTAGCGTTCTTCACTTTCACGCAGTCGCTGAGTCGCCAGCGCCACCTCCCTTTCTGCCCGGTAGACGCGAACGGCATTGCGTACACTCCGCGATAAAGTTTCTGGTGAGAGTTTACTTTTGGGAAGATAGTCTGACGCCCCGGATTTCATCAGCTCGACAGCAATTTGCTCGTCTCCCTGACCCGTCAGGACGACTAAAGGCACTTTACTCCCTGCTCCACGGACTTCTCGAACCAGAGCCAGTCCATCGCCATCAGGCAGACGATAGTCGAGTAAAACACAGTCAAAGCTCTGTTCATTCGGGAAGGTGTTGGCACAGCCGGACGCGATCGCCTCTATCGCGCTTTTGCAGTCAACTGCTGCTGTTATTTCTACTAGAACTCCAGCTGTTTTGAGCGCTCGGCGCACTGCCATGCGATCAACTTCATCATCTTCCACGACCAGGATTTTTATAATCTCTTCCATAATTTTTATTATTATTTGTTATTTGTAGGTTGTTAGTAAGCCAATCCCTAATAGCCAACAACCAACAACAAATAACCAATTAGGGCATTTCACTCAGTGTCCAATATTTATTAAGCGTTGCCACGGCTTCGACAAATTTAGTAAAGGTTACAGGTTTGATAATATACCCCGCAACGTTGAGATTGTAGGCTTCTACCTTATCTTTGTCCTCATTAGAGGTTGTCAGCACAATCACTGGCAAGGCTCTGAGTTCTGGGTCAGTCCGTAACTCTCGCAAAAACTCAATTCCGCCCATCTTGGGCATATTGAGGTCAAGCAAAATTAATCTCCGATGCCCAGGTAGTAGCTTTGGCATTTCGTTACCCCGCAACAGGGCTAATGCCTCGACACCATTTGTCGCAATGTAAAGTGGATGTGTGATGTTGTTTTTTTTAAATGCTCGTTTTACTGTCATCACATCGACTTCGTCATCATCGACCAGTAAAAGACTTGTTTGTTTTTCATTCATCACTAAGCTCCTCTTTCCATTGGCGGTTTTGGCCAGGTGAAGCGGAACCTTGCTCCCTGACCCGGCTCAGATTCCAGGGAAATTGTTCCTCCTTTATCTTCAATGATTTTTTTAACTATTGCTAAACCCACACCAGTGTTTTCCGTCTTATCTGGGCTTGTCAGGGTTTGAAACATTACAAAAACTTTTTCATGGAACTCAGGAGCAATCCCCGGTCCATTATCAGCAACAATAAACTCGTAAAAGTTTGTTTGTTCTTCCACTGAAATTACAAGCTGCCCATTGGGTCGGTGATTGTGTTTAATCCCGTTACTAATTAAATTGGAAAACACCTGTTCTAGGGGCAAGCGTTCTGTCCAAAGCGTTGGCATTCCCGGCATTACATTGACTGTAAATTCT
>DATNPI010000164.1:0-4420 GCA_036703325.1 Coleofasciculaceae cyanobacterium | reverse complement strand
ATATCAACAATCAGCAAATCGAGTAAGCGCGTCTGAAAGTCAGTGCGGTCATAGCCCTGTTGAGCTGATTCGTAGTAACTCAGAAAACTCTAGCCAGATAGCTTCCTCCGGGACGAGCGAAAAGCTAGATATAAGGTTCTGAGGAATCTCCCGAATGAGAGCGAAGCGCACTCGGGAGAGGTTTCAATTATATAGACAAGAACTGAGTTGTTCATTGTAGTAATAGCATTTGGCTTTTTCGTAAGCCGATTTCTCTATTTCCACTACGTAACGTCATCGCACCCTATATATAGAGTTGCTGCGTAAGTCCTGTACAAACGCGATCGCTCATAAATTTAGCAAAACCAGCAAGTCATGCCTTTAAGGAACTATTGAGAAAGGGCTGCCCTCAACTTCAGCTTTTGCCTCTGCTGCTCCCGAACTTCCTGGGCGTGGTTTGGGTAGCCTGACTCTCGCTCCGGTAGATGGAGGGGGAAAATCCCGACGAAATGAAGTTAAGCAGCGAGCTCTAAAAGCACGATAGAGCTGAATAGCCACGATTGAGAGACTACAAGCGCCCCCAGCCAGAACCAAATAGATGAGTCTCATGTGTTACTCGCTTTTATATCTAAACTTGATACATCTGCTTAAGATATATCATATACTGATATAGTGAACCAGCGAGAGAAACATGAACTCAAATTCCGACCCAACAAGTTTTCTCCCCCTCAAACCTTCGACCTTCCATATCCTTCTAGCCTTGGCAGATGAAGAACGACATGGGTATGGGATTATGCAGGAAATCAAGCGCAGCACTAATGGCAGCGTGAAAATGGGACCAGGCACACTTTATGGAACCATCAAACGCCTACTAGCCGAGGGACTAATTGCTGAGTCTGAGGAAAGAGCCGATCCGGCTGTTGACGACGAAAGACGGCGCTACTACGGTTTGACCGATTTAGGTCGTCGAGTCATTGCGCTGGATGCCGAACGTCTCGCTGACCTCGTGGGGATAGCTCAAGCGAAACAAGTGTTAGCACGAACAACCTTGACAGCAAGCACAAACACAGGAAGGAGTGACTCGTGAGGTTAATTATCAGGTTGGTTGTGTCAACTTCGGTTTATCTCTACCGTTGGCTAATCTTTTTGTATCCTGCATCCTTCCGCCGTAATTATGGGGAAGAGATGGTTCAACTGTTTCGCGACCTCTGCTGGGATGAGATGAGACAAGGAGAGGGCTTCCTAGGACTTTTAAAAATGTGGTTCTGTGTCTTGGCGGAGTTGAGAGCAACGACTAGGGAGCAGCACCTACTGGCAGGGAGCTATTATCGCTTCCGCCGCACCCTGACGAGATTGCTGCTAGCAGCTATGTCCACTGTCTTCTTGCTTGGAGGATGGCTTTTCCTATTGAACGGAGGGGTACAATTTTTGAGCCGATAAAAATATTTCCGGCTTTAAGTGCATAAGCTCCCCCCTGCCTGGATATATGGATGAGTTGAAAGCACTTTATTAATAACTTAAATGAAACGTACTTTTGGATGGCTGGGTTTGACAACTGCTGCTGTGTTGATTTGCCTGGAAGGAGCAAGCGTTGCCGCTGATAATCGACCCAGTCGGAGTAATGACTCTGTACCTACTCTTGAGTTGCTAGCTCAGAGAAGACTTCCCCGACGACCTGTGGAGAACGAGGGAGTGATTCGAGTCCCAATTCGCGATCGCGTTAGCGGAATCCCGGTAATTGCTGTCACGTTGAATGGCAATAGGACATTCCCAATCCTCGTGGATACTGGAGCCACTTTTACGACGATTACCCCAGAGATGGCTCGTGCAGCAAGGTTCCAGCAGGAGGACATCGTGAAAATCAGGGTTGGCAGTGGTGATGTTATTGATATGCCCAGAGGAAGAGTGTCTTCTCTTAGAGTCGGCAAGGCGGAACTCAACAACTTCACGGTGGTGGTTGGCTCCACCCCACTTCTGGGACAAAACTTCTTCGGCGACTATAACGTCACGATTGGAGAAAATTTTGTTGTATTTCGACCGAGGCGGCGTTAGTCCCAGTTGTCCTACGCGAGAGAGTAAAGCTGCATCACTTCAGTAAGCGGCAGGCGCGAGTGAACTCCCAAGGTGAGTGGGGAGGTATGTCCCCGATTGAAATGGTCAGCGGCCGCACAACCAATCATGGCGGCGTTATCTGTACAGTACTTGAGAGGAGGGAAGAGTACTCGCAAGTTGTGACCAACTGCTGCATCTTGCAGGTGCTTTCTCAGTCCGCTGTTGGCAGCAACGCCACCGCCAACGGCAATGGTGTTAAGTCCGTAGTCCAGGGCACAGGCGATCGCTCTTTTGGTAAGCGATTTCGCCACAGTTTCCTGAAAGCTTGCAGCGATATCATTCACTGGTAGCTCAGACGTATCCTGCTCCAACTTTTGCACCAGCCGCAATACTGCTGTCTTCAAGCCGCTAAAACTAGAGTCATAGGGATGATAGCCGCCAGTGGGAACCGAAATCTTGCCTTCTGGTAGGGGAAAGGCTTGAGGATTGCCCTCTCGCGCTAAACGGTCAATGACTGGGCCACCTGGATAACCCAGATGCAACAACCGCGCTACCTTATCAAAAGCTTCACCCGCCGCATCATCGCGGGTTTCTCCTAATGTTTCGTAATGACCACAGTCTTTAACATAAATTAAGCTTGTGTGACCGCCAGAAACCAGCAAACACAAGAAAGGCGGCTCTAACTCAGGCTCACTGAGATAGCTGGCGTAAATATGACCTTCAAGATGATGGACGCCCAGGAATGGCTTTTGGTGAACAATCGCCAGAGTTTTGGCGGCACTTAAACCGACTAGCAGCGCCCCCACCAAACCAGGGGCAGAAGTTGCCGCAATTGCGTCAATTGCGCTCCAGTCTAGTTGAGCTTCAACCAGTGCTTGAGCGATCGCTTCATTGATCGTCTCCACATGAGAGCGTGAGGCCACTTCCGGCACGACGCCGCCATACTGCTGATGAACTGAAATTTGAGAAGCAACAATACTACTGCAACAAATACGATTGTTAACAATCGCCACCGCTGTTTCATCACAACTTGTTTCTATTGCTAACACGCAAGCCATTGCTCAATGACCTTAATAAAAAATCTACTTTTAGTTAGTTAAACTTTACTAGGTTAACCCGTCAGAGTAAGATTGCTTGGGTGTACAAAGAGTTGCATCTTTCATTATGTACACAGAACTTTTTGTTTCGTAACAAAAGGAAATAATTTATGCGACGATTGTTAGCTCTGTTTTTTGCCGTTACTCTGTGGTTTAGCTGTGCAACCGCAGCCTCGGCTGAGGTGTCTGGGCTAGTGCCTTGTAAGGAATCTAAGGCTTTTCAGCAGCGAGCCAAAGAGGCACGCGCTACTACCGCTGACCCCAATTCAGGTAAAAACCGGTTTGAGCGTTATTCTGAGGCTTACTGTGGCCCTGAGGGATTACCCCACTTGATTGTGGATGGTCGCTTAAATCGGGCTGGTGACTTTCTGATTCCTGGCGTACTGTTTCTTTATATCGCTGGCTGGATCGGTTGGGTCGGTCGTAGCTATTTGCAAGCGATTAAGAAGGGCAGTAACCCAGAAGAAAAAGAAGTCGTTATTGATGTGCCCCTAGCACTCAGTAAAATGCTAACCGGTTTTACATGGCCTCTGTCAGCCCTCAAAGAACTAACCACGGGGGAATTGACTGCCAAGGAAGACGAGATTCCGGTTTCACCACGCTAATTCAGTTTGACTTGACTACCGTTATTAGGAGAAAATTTCATGCAAGGATTAACCAGATATCTTTCGCTCGGACCAGTCTTATTGTTGGCTTGGTTATCTGTTCAGGCAGCAATTTTAATTGAAATTAACCGCTTTTTCCCTGACCTCCTTTTCCATCCAATGCCGTAAAACGAGAGAGGAGTTAATCGTTGGCAAGAAACTCGCGATTGTTTAGTTGCGTTCGCGGGTTTCAGTGTTTTTAGCTCTTAGTCATTGGTCATTAGTCATTAGCAAGGTATAAGATTAATACTCCGTCTATCGAGTGGGCAGATTGACTAATGACCAATGAACTATGTAAGAAAAGCGCCGGAGCCTTAGTGGGGCGTAGCTTAGGATAAAAATAGATTTAGTTGTTATTTTTATCGCTTCCTAGGATTTCAATAAATGGGTTTAAGAATCAGCGATTTATTGCTAACTAGGAAAAATCGTATTCGGTTGTGAATATTGTTCTTTTAAACGATTTTGCGAGCGATACTTTAATTCGTGAACACAGAAAAATAAACTATCTTAGTGTGGGCAAGCGATCGCATTAGCAAAGCGTGTTCTATACCGCTTTGCTTTTATGCTGAAATAAGTAAAATTACTAGTTATTGGTAAAAAAGGGGAGACTACTAATTCATGGGACGTTTGGCACTGCTGAGTGTGTCT
>DATNPI010000145.1:0-1923 GCA_036703325.1 Coleofasciculaceae cyanobacterium | reverse complement strand
TTGAGCGATCGCGTTCTATCTAACTGCTCGTCGGAATACTTCTGCTTCGACCAGGGATTGAAAGCGCTTCAAGCTCTCCACTCGATTCGCCTCTAACCAGCGATCCACTCCTATACTCTTAAGAAACACACCCACAACTCCCCCGGCAGAGCGCAGGCGAGAGTGAGGCGTAAACGACACCCCCAATTTAGATGAAATATGTTCCTCACCCAAAGACACATATTTTTAGGTGAGGCAATTTCAGCTTTCATTTTTTTGTAACGATTTAAATTTTTTCAGTACAACCTATACAACTTATACACTAATCACACACTTCGTTAAACATGATGTCTAACAGCAGAATGTCATACTAAAGGTTGTTAACAGATTGCACAAAACTAGGTGGATATATGGCTGATATTGTTGATACTGCCGTTAAAGCTGGTTCCTTCAACACCCTGGTTGCTGCAGTCAAGGCGGCTGGTCTGGTAGATACTCTCAAAGGCGCGGGTCCATTCACTGTCTTTGCACCTACTGATGAGGCATTTGCTAAGCTTCCAAACGGCACAGTAGACGCATTGCTTAAGGACATTCCAAAGCTCAAGAAAATCTTGACCTATCATGTCGTTTCAGGCAAGGTGAAGGCGGCTGACTTTAGCTTAACGCTGAAATCAGCAACTACGGTTGAAGGTTCAGATGTGAAAATTGACGCTTCCAATGACAGTGTCAAGGTGAATGATGCCACAGTCTCAACACCAGATGTTGCTGCTGATAACGGTGTCATCCACATCATTGACACAGTGTTGATTCCTGGGTAAGTAAACGCATAGATAGCTAATACTATCTATAGGAGTAGTAACGCCTTATAGTTAGTGCCCCACGTTGTAAGAACTTAGCTCTGATACTTCCCTTACTTTTCCTGCCGTAGTTAACCAAATAACCCCAGAAATAAAGCAGTACTCTGCCATTCTGTAGGGGGAACAAGAAGAAATTATCCCCCTTTTGGTTAACGCCTCTGTAGGGTTAGCATTTTTTCCCACTCGTTACAGGTGAAATGCGATTGGAGCTGCTATGTATATAGATCATGGACTTCCGAATAATATTTCATCCCTCCAAGGGCTACGAATGCTCGTTGTAGATAACAATATTGATTCCTGCAATTTGATGACGATGCTGCTGCAACCCTATGGTGTAGAGGTGCGAGTAGCCTTTTTAGTTCAGCAAGCTCTGGAACTATTTATGCAATGGCAACCGGATGTCCTGGTGAGCGAGATTGCCTTGCCTAAGGAGGATGGCTTTGCCCTGATTCGCCAAGTGAGAACACTCACGGCAGCGCGAGGGAAAGAGACGCTAGCCCTGGCTGTGACAGCCTATGCCCATAAAGAGACGCGACAACGTGCTCTCTCGGCTGGGTTTGACATGTGGTTCACCAAACCCCTGAATTTTGATGAATTCCTTCCTGCACTTAGCTGTTTAGTGATTTGCAAACAGTCTTCCTACGTGATCGCTCAACGCATTTTGGGTAATGTCCTTAGACATGACGAGATCAATCTCAAAAATCAGTTATGTCCGGCAGTTTCAAGCTAGCATTACCCCTTTTGAAAAACTGCCAACAAATTAATTTAATTTCGTTTTGGAGATTTTGCTCATGTCTTTTACTATCGAGTCTGCACGTTCCATTTTCCCGAACACTCAAGTTGCTGATGTGGTTCCAGCTACAGTTGAATCATTCAATCAACTGAGTGCTGAGGATCAGTTAGCTTTACTGTGGTTTGCCTACACCGAGATGGGAACTACAATTACTCCCGCTGCGATGTCGGCAGCCAACATGATTTTCGCAGAAAGTACCCTGACTCAAATCAAGCAGATGCCTGCTTTGGAGCAAGCGCAAGTCATGTGCGATTTGGTTAACCAGACTGACACTCCCATCTGCCGTACCTATTC
>DATNPI010000142.1:0-1717 GCA_036703325.1 Coleofasciculaceae cyanobacterium | reverse complement strand
CAGGCGAAATTCTCCACAAATGGGAAAATCCTTGGACAGAGGAGATAGTGACGGTTGTTCATGTTGCCAACAATCCAGTGGAAGGTCACTTTAAAGGAAGTTTCCCCGCTTACGTGAATGGTGACATCACGACATTCGCATTTGACTTCTTTCCTACGTACCCAAACCCCCTAGCTGAAGATCCAAGATTTCTTGATTACAGTCCTAATCCAACCTATCAAGCCGTTGAATTATTTAAAATGACGGTTCCGACTGCGGATCTGCTGAATTCGGAAACTACCTCAGTTTCTCAACTGTTCGTAAGTTGGGATAGGATTGGCCCGTGGTTACCTTGGATGAAGATGGGCAATAGAGCGGGTCATCTTATCTATAGTGCCACTAGCCTCAAAGTGAACGGTTTTACTGGCTTACCCCAATTGCTTCAGGATGAAATTAATACCCGTCTTCCTCTGTATAAAAATGCTCCAAAAGCCCCATTAGACGCTGACATGACCTCTTGGACATACTTCCAAAAGCACTTTGAGGCTTATCTAGCTGGAGAAAGGTTCCCAATTCCAGAACCTGAAGAAGAATAATTGATTAGTCTGATATCAATGTCCAGAAGTAGTGATCGGGTGCGACGAAGGAAAAGCTTTGTTCTCCAAACTCGTTGGACACAATGTCTGTAATATTTTGAGCGGCACTTGCCTTTACACGGTTGAAATAGTCTTCCAACCCCTGCACGCGGTAAGTGTACAATGACATCCCTAAACACCCAGGTTTGGCCTCATCAAACCGCTCAGATAACTTAATAGAATCAGGAAATCGAATGATATAAAGTCTTCCAGAACGTGCGGCATGGAAGTCCGATTTCGATGACCGAGGGTCGTCAAAGGCTGTTACTAAAAACCGTTCATCGGGTTGAAGGTCAAAAATCTGTCGGGCTGTTTCGGAGGTTTCATAGGTACTTTCTAGATCGTCGAGTACACGCAGTAATCCCAGAACCTCTTCATAAAACCTGAGCGTTTCCTTGCTGTCATCCTGAAGAACCATCCCCATGTGGGTAATCTGGCTGGTTTTGAAGAAAGCGCTTTCATTAATCTTGCCGTAAGAGGGCAGACTATAGTTGAAGCGTTCAAATAGAACTTGTCGGGTCAAAGGTTGAAGCAGCATCATTTCCCGTACCCCGACAGTTGGATCGACAAAAGGACGCCCCTTTCCTTGGGTTTTGTAAATTACCGACCATTGAGGATAAGTGTGCTTAATCGGCCAACCATCTGCGATCGCTTCTTCGACATGATTCAGGATGTTTAATATATCAGCCGTTAATGCGGTTGCCCAACGATTTCCCTTTGTCTTCATTGATGCCATCTGTAACCCTTCATTGACTGGGTTTTCCCAGACCATCAAGCGGATTAGGCCATGATCTGCATCTTGGTGGTAAAGACGAATTGAGCGTAAAGACGAATTGACCCCATACAACTTGTTTACTGCTGGTGCAGGTAATTCACCCACCTGACCAATCCGATAGCCGAATTGCTCCCAGTATTGAATTAGAGGAATTGGATCGCGAACGCCAATACACATTTCATAGATGCCTTTTATTGAGGTGGGTTGTACCTGGGTCGTATTCATTAGATTTATAGTTTTTGGTTATTGTCGAGTTAGGTTAGACAGGGAACTCAGATCTGCCATCATCCGCTGGTTGTGTAATCGTGTTAGTGACACTCACCTATTG
>DATNPI010000139.1:0-9200 GCA_036703325.1 Coleofasciculaceae cyanobacterium | reverse complement strand
GACGGACTTATGGCAACCAATCCCGTCAAACCAGCCGTATCTGAGCAAAGCCAATCAATTACAAAGCGATGACGCTCATTCGGAGAGGTAGTATATTACTCAGCTTCGCTAACCCACCCTGCTGAAGAGCCGCCGGACAATCATCAACGATTAGAATCGTCTGTTGATTTTCCGTCATACCTACCTCCTTGATAATCGGGAAGAATGACCGTTTCAAACCAGTAATCAATGAAAACTTGAACAGCTTTCATCAATTTTTTGATATCTATCGGCTTAAGGATGTAACCGTTCACCCCGTGCCGATAACAAGTCTCAATATCCTTAGGGTTAGAGGATGTTGTAAATACCACAACCGGAATAATTTTGAGTTCCTCATCCTCCTTGATCTGCTCAAGAACCTCTCGCCCATCCGTCCCTGGCAAATTGAGATCGAGCAAAATAATCGTTGGACGCGGGGCTTTTGTAGAGTCAATGTACTCACCCGTATGGTAGAGAAAGTCTAAAGCCTCATCTCCATCAGTACAACGATAAATTGGGTTCGCAATGGACGACTGCCGCAGTATTCGTCCAAAGGCTTCAAAATCTTCATCGCTGTCTTCAATCACCAGTAAGGGTTGAGTCGGATCGCCTGCCATGTATTCACTTCAACTGTGCAACGTGAAATAGAAAGTGCTACCTTCCCCGTAGGTGGAGGACAGCCAAATTTTACCGCCATGCCGCTCCACAATTTTCTTGGCAATTGTTAAGCCAGCACCCGTTCCACCCCCATATTTGTTCGGTGGGTGCAAACGCTTGAAAATGCGAAAGATGGTCTCCTGATGTTTTTCGCGAATCCCAATTCCGTTATCTCTTACATAGAAAACAAGTTTCTCATCTAGCTTCTTATCCTCCCCCTCAGTATATGGATTTTCTGATTGCTCAACAGAGTCCAAAAAGCCAATTTCAATCCACCGATCAACCTTGTCATTGTATTTGACCGCATTGCCGATCAAATTACTAAACACTTCACTAACCTGAACCCGGTCACATCGTATTACAGGTAAAGGTCGGGGAATGCGGATATCTACGTTGATGTCTTTCAGGCTAATGCTTAACACATCTATAACATTCTTTAACAACTCGTTCAAGTTAGTCTTCTGCATCGAGAGTTCCACCCGACCCAGACGGGAAAAATGCAGTAGAGAATCAATCAAGTCCTCCATCCGCTGAGTCAAACGTACCAAGGTTTGTAGTTTCGCAACTCCATCTTCGGTGAGTACATCAGCGTAATCTTCGATTAGGAAGCTTGAGTAGTTATGGATTCCCCGTAGTGGCTCTTTCAAATCATGGGAAGCAATGTAAGCAAAGGCATCCAGTTCACTATTGCTGCGTTCTAATTCGACATTAATTTTTGCCAGTTCATCAGCCTTACGCAGTACAATTCCTACAATGGCGCTTCTGAGTTCTAGCGCGACATCAATTTCACATTCCTTCCAAGGTAGAGACTTTGCTCGAACCATTTCTTGCCACAGCTCAAAGGATTGGCGAGGCGATAGACGTAAACTTCCATCCTGTTCAACTTCAACTGGCTTATTGGGATTGCCTCCCCAGTTCACGGTTTGAATCACTTCAGGACGGAACCACAAAATACAATTTTTTTGAATATTCGAGATAGATAGTGCCAGCAATCCACTTGCTATATCTTTATATTTCTCTGCCACTGGGTAAATTTTGGGCAAAGTATCTGTATAAAAGAGGTTATTATCAATTTTGGTTTCTACCCATTCAATTAAGTCTTTAATGTCTGCTTCTTGGGGTGTTTTACCGATAATAGTCCAGTGACCATCCACACACACAGCAACGCCTTGAGCATTAACTAAGTCTAACAAGTTAGATTTATCTTTACATAAAGCGGCTACTAAATTTTCTTCTTGAGGAATAGACTCAATGAATTTTGCTTGAATTGACTTAAGTTTTATTTTATATTCTAGGTCTTCGTTCTCTTCTTTAGCAGCCAGTTCTAAAGACATAATTTGCCCCAAAAACTCGCAAGACGTTCGCACATCATAGGTTAAATACTTAGGTGACGAATGATGACAAGCAATCAGTCCCCATAGTTTTTTTTCTCTAATTAATGAGATGGACATGGAAGCCGTCACACCCATGTTTTTCAGATACTTAATATGTATAGGAGAAACACTCCTTAAAACAGATAAGCTTAAATCCAAGGGTTTATTGGTAACTGGATTGAGGGCAGGAATCAGTTCTACAGGTTGATAATTAATATCAGGAATTAGTCGAAGCAAATTGAGGGTATATAGTTGCTTGGCTTGCTGGGGAATATCTGAAGAAGGGTAGTGTAAGCCAAGATAGGGACTAAAACTCTCTAGCTTATCTTCAGCAATGACTGTGCCAGCTCCTTCCGAGTTAAATAGATAGACCATGACTCGGTCGAAACCTGTGATTTTTCGCACCTCTTTGACAATACTTTGGTACAATCCATGCAAATCGGTCGCATTTTGCATCTTAGTAATTGTACCTCTTACTAAATGATAGAATTTAAAGAAATCAATATCTTCTTTAGATGTACTAGGTTCTAGTTCAAGAATTAAGGCATCATCTGATCGATGAATAATGCCATCAAAATTCAGGGTTTGGTCTTGATGGGTTATTGATAATTTTAAAGGATTTATACTTTCAAAATCGGAATCAAGACATTTTCTTATAGATTGAATTTGCTGTAAGTCAAGAATGTCTTCTAAGCTTTTTCCCAATAAATCCTGGGAGTGGATACCAATTAGAGCATAAGTATTGTTGCTGACTTGCAATATTTTCAAATGGGGTTCTTCTAATACGAAAAGTAGACCATGAGGTTGAATTGAGCCAGGGATATGAATGGCTTCCTTATCGCAGTTTGTCAAATCAACTGTTTGGGCTGTTACGACTTCGCTTTGACTCATGCGCTTATTTCCTTGCTATTGTTCAATGCTAGAAGCAGGTTTAGGGGTGGGTTTAGTTTAGCTGTTTATCAGTAGTAATACTTATTGGAAAACCTGCAAAAAAAATTGGACTACTTGATCTAAGGTTAGACCCTCTACCTGCAATGCTTGCGATCGCGCTAGCTCCCTCCGTTAGCGCAGCGTCTCCCTTCGCAAGTTTACTTCTTTCAACCCTGCTTCCCGACTCCTATTTGGAGCAAAACACATTGAAATGTCGTGCCTTGTATTACGGTGGGGGTATTAGCCTGTATAACTTTTTTACCCAGATGTGCTAAATACCGATTTTTGTATTACACTGTATAACATTAGTGTCCTAACTGTATTCAATAGGTTTGTTAACCTCAGGCAATAATGAACTGATACCTCCTCATTGCCTGAGGTTTTCTATTTCTATATCAAGCCTGGAAGCTAAGTTGGGAGTGCAGCGGTCACAGCAACGTTTCTGAGAACCGTCATGGGTCCGTGGTCTAAAAGAATCTTCATTTGCTCCTCGTTCCGTACCACGAGCGTACCCGCAAATCCTAATGAGTTCACGGGAATCGAGGAGAAACTCTCAAAGGCGCGCGGCACCAACAGCATCCAAGACCGCGTAGCAATAAGATTGTAGGCACCTTCTTGTCTGGAACCGCTCACTCCGTTGCTGTCAATTAAGCCCGCCGATCGAAGCAGCCTATGATAGCACTCAAGCGAATAAGAGGCAGCTTCCAAGGGGGATGAAGCCCAATCGGGGTCTAGTTGAGCGACGGCATGCACGAAGGGAAAGCTAGGTATAGTCCCAACGGAGTCTTGAAAGCAGGCGGATGCGATCGCACATTCAATGGGTATCTTTGGTCCCTGGGGTGCAAGCGGCAGTGGCACAAGTTGCAAGTGCTTGTGTCGCTGGCTGGCACCAGCAGTCTTGCCCCCGTTGTAGAACGCCAAGCCGTCAATTTCGGCAAGGCAGGCCCACATTGCCTCAAAATCTTGTAAAGTGAGCCAGGTTTCCTGCTCCTCGAACGAACGCGTGACGATGAGCAGGTGATGGTCGATGATGCTGTATTTGTTCAACAGACAAAGGTGTGTGTCAGAAATGTCGGCAACGAACAAGTCTTCTTCATAAGGGAGGAACGGGTTGAATTCTTTCGATGAAGTGGCAGTTTCTTTGTCCTGCTTCTTTTTGGCTTCATCTTTGCGTGCGAGGCTGGGCAAAACCCGAACCAGGAAGTTGACGCCACCTTGTTCAACAAACTCGTATTCTGTTGGGAGAAGCTGGAGTGCGCCACAGCTATGAGCATATTCGGTTCGCGCGGTTACCTTGTTCCACAACGTGCCCGGTTCTAGCAGTAGTGTTTCCGGTGCATTTGGTTGTCTTTCAGCCATACTCAAGTCTCTTTAGCCGCTTCCAACAGGCATCTATTACTAACAGCCTAACCTGGCATGACTTGCAAGTGCCTCACCTGGAGTAGATGGCTTGCTCTCAATTCCTACCTATCTTTAACAAGTAGAACAGACAAAACAGGTCGCTTAAGCTGATGTCCTTGGTCGTTCACTTTCCCGTAAAAGGTCTTGCCCTTGTAATAAAAAGAAGAAGAGCTTCCCCCATCCAAATTCATCGCTTTTTCAACCCCTAGAGTTTTCATGAAGTCAGCTAGCGCTGTTAACGACATCCCGCTTGTTTTGGGGGCTAGAGGTTTTTGAGCCACCATCACTAAAAGAATGCTGCCATCACCAGTAATACCAACCGCACTCCGGGCATTTGGTTGAGTACTATTAAGTGGGTCTCGGATGACTAACCCGTTGTCAAAATCCAAAAAACCCTCTTGAAGTGAGGTAAGCTCTGGCAATAAGCGGGGACCACCTCCAAGAGCCTCTACTAAGTGACAACCTGTAGGAGTCGGCTCACTATGAAGGGCGATATCATAACGGACGGTTGCTCCACAACTGTATTGTCGGAACTCCGTTCGGTTAAGGATTTTCTCCAAATACGGCGCTAAGTTTGGATTGTCCATCAGCCGCTCGTTCTTGCGAGGGTCGGCAACTAGAACCCCTTGCCGGACAATGTAGGCCGTGGATTTTTGGTTTTGTGGATCAAAAAAGCCTCCATTGATTGCTGCGATCGCTTGGTGCTTCTGGGCAAAGCTCTCCAAGGTGCTAAGTTCTGGAGAGACATCAGGAATTACCGAAAAACGACTACTAGCTGGAATTAACAGAGTGTGAACCACGCTGTGCGATCGCGTATAGGAATTGTATCGGATGTCTGGCGCTGGTGACGGCGAAACGACGGAAGAAGGTGTATCCAGTGGTTCCTTCTGGCAGCCAGAGAACAACACAATCCCCAAACCGACTATCATTAAGCTCAACCAAAAGACTTTTTTCACGGGTTTCCCTTCTAGCTAAATACTTTCTCTTCTCCTTGTCCTCCTTGCCCCCCTATCTACTATCTTTGAATGCAACTTGGTATTAAAAGGGTTTAGTCGATTTCAATTCACATCTTGCACCATTTCCATTACACAGTAAGGACGCGATTAATACCCTTGCCCCTACCCAAACCAGTATTAAACCCCAATAAGAACGGCTATATAAGCTTGTTTGAACTGTGTCCTTGCAAATTTGGGATGTATCCGTTGCGATCGCCTGTTTTATCAGGTTAACGCTGTTTTTCTAAAGCTTTCTTGGCAGCTTTAGCCGCTTTCTTAGGCACTTTTTCCGCCGCGATCGCTTCTAATCGGGCTTGCTCATGGTAAAAAGATCGGTTTCGTATTCTCAACAAGACCGATTTAACAAAAATACTTCCTCAATTCTTTTTCTAAAAGTGTTTAAACCATTAGAAAATAGGATTATTACCTTTGGAGAATGGGACTGCTAGGTGGGTTTTTGGAGATGGCTAATCACCTTTAGTGCAGTAACCCGCAGACCCGCGCTCAGAATCCTCATAGGCACTGCATCTGTTCAAACAGTTGTTCGACAAGTGATACAAGCTACGAACCAACCTCCCACTGGGGAGTAGACTCAACCCTAACTGGAGGTGCAATCGATGGAACACCATGAAGGAAGGACGAAACGAACGTCCCGACGCAATTTTTTGGGACAGGCGCTGACCGCAGCAGGGACGGCGATAGCCGCTCCCTCATTGCTCAATCAGGCAACAGTAGCGAAGGAAGAGCGAGCTATGCAAGCCCCTGAAGGCGAAATGGCTGTAACACTTAATGTAAATGGTGAGACGCGATCGCTGACTATCGAGCCACGAGTAACCCTGCTGGATGCCCTGCGCGAACGCATGGAACTCACAGGCAGCAAAAAGGGCTGCGATCACGGTCAGTGTGGAGCCTGTACAGTCCTTATCGATGGACAACGAGCTTACTCCTGTCTCACCTTGGCTGTGATGCAAGAGGGCAAGAAGATTGTCACTATTGAAGGACTTGCAAAGGGGGATGTTCTCCATCCAGTACAGGCGGCGTTCATCGATAACGATGGCTTTCAATGCGGCTATTGCACACCAGGACAGATTTGCGCGTCGGTTGCCCTACTCGATGAAGTTAAACGGGGCTGTGCTAGCGCCGTCACACCAGATCTCAGCAGTCCCCCGCAATTGGCTGGACTCTCTGAGGCTGAAATCAAGGAGCGGTTGAGCGGCAATCTCTGTCGGTGCAGCGCTTACAACGGTATCGTAGCAGCCGTACAGCAGGCAGCCGGACAAACGCCTCCCTCTCCTGCCGCAGCGATGATGGTTAGTGAACTGAAGGAGATGGCGACATGAAAAACTTTTCTTACATCCGCGCCACTTCTGTCAAAGATGCGGTTCAACGGGCGTCTACTAACAACGATGCACTGTTCATTGCGGGTGGCACGAACCTGGTTGACCGGATGAAGGTCTTTCTGGATGAGCCGTCGCAGCTCATTGACATCTCCCGACTGGAGATGCAGCGCATTGAACAGACGGCTGGGGGTGGATTGCGTATCGGCGCACTGGTGAGCAATACGGCAGTAGCTGACCATCCCGATGTCCGACGCAACTATCCGATGCTATCTCGTGCGATTCTGTCCGGCGCGTCTCAGCAAATTCGCAACGTTGCTTCCGTCGGCGGTAATCTCTTGCAACGCACTCGCTGCCCCTATTACTACGACACGGCATTTGCCTGCAACAAGCGGGAACCGGGAAGCGGCTGTCCTGCGGCAACAGGTATTAACCGTATGCACGCGCTCTTTGGAGCCAGCGACCAATGCTTGGCTGTTCATCCCTCTGATATGTGCATTCCCCTGGCAGCATTGGATGCTGTTGTTGAGGTGGAAGGACCAAAGGGGAAGCGGCAAATCCCGTTTGCAGAGTTTCACCGTTTACCGGGGGAGACGCCCCAACAGGACGCCAACTTAGAACCAGGGGAACTAATTACGGCTGTTGTAGTGCCGCCTGTGCCATTTGCGAAGTCTGGCGTATATCTCAAACTGCGGGATAGGGCTTCCTATGCTTTTGCGTTGATTTCGGTTGCTGCTGCTATTGACGTGGTTGGTGAGCAGATTAAAGACGCACGCATCGCAATGGGGGGTGTTGCCCACAAGCCTTGGCGTCCTACTGAAGCAGAGAAGTTTTTAATTGGTAAACCCGCTAATGCTGAAACATTCCAGCAGGCAGCAGAAATTGCGCTACAGGGAGCCAAACCCCTGACTCATAATAGCTTCAAAGTCGAATTAGCGAAACGAGCCATCAAGCGATCGCTCGCCGTGTCAGCAAAAGGAGGAGGTGTAGCATGAACAAGGTGATTGGCACGGATGTTAACCGCAAAGATGGACGAGCTAAGGTAACGGGCACAGCCACTTATGCGGCAGAACACCAAATACCAGGACTGGTTCACGGGTATCTGGTTACGGCTAGTATTGCTAACGGGCGAATTAAAAGCATCGACACCAGCGCAGCTCAAAAGGCACCAGGGGTAATTGCTGTTTTCACCCACAAGAACGCTCCCAAGGTGTTCACACCCGCCAATAATTTCATGACCTCCAAAATCTACGAGGCTCGTCTGCCCTTGTCAGATGATAAAGTTCACTATGGTGGGCAAATTATCGGCTTGGTGGTAGCAGATACATTTGAGCGATCGCGTCACGCCGCACATCTCGTCAGAGTCGAGTACGAGACACAAAAGCCATTAATTGAAGCTAAGAACGCCACCTTCAAGCAAGCTCCGCCCTACATGGGTGAGGAGTTTAAGTTCGAGAAGGGGCAGTTTGCCACAGGGATGGCAAGCGCAGCAGCAAAAGTCCAGGCGACTTACACGACTTCCACAGAACTGCACGCCGCGATGGAACCCCATGCCATCATTGCCCAATGGCAAGGGCAGGACTCGCTCACCGTCTACGAACCCTCACAATGGGTGATGGGTTGCCAGCGCACTTATGCCGAACTGTTCGGTATCCCTTCGGAAAAGGTACGCATCGTCACGCCCTTCCTCGGTGGCGGCTTCGGCTCTAAAGCCTTCCCCTGGCCCCACGGCATTCTTACGGCGGCGGCGGCACGCCAGCTCCAGCGTCCCCTCAAGGTTGTCCTCCACCGACGGCAGATGACTGCAAACACCGGACATCGCTCCGAAACCGAGCAAACGATTCGTTTGGCGGCAAATGCAGATGGTATGCTCAGTGCGATCGCTCACGAGGCGAAATCCTGCACATCGCAGGTGGATGTCTTCACAGAGCCTTGTACAGGTATCACGCCGGTCATGTACGCCGCGCCTAACATGCGGCTGAACCAGGAACTAGCCGTGATGAATGTGGGTACGCCGACATTCATGCGTGCGCCAGGAGAAAATCCAGGTATGTGGGCACTGGAATCCGCGATGGATGAACTAGCCTGGTCGCTGAAGCTAGACCCGGTGGAACTGCGCCTCAAAAACGAAGCTAAGGAACATCAGCGGAAGGGGCTGCCATTCTCAGCCAAGCATTTTGCTGATTGCCTGAAAGTTGGTGCAGAACGTTTCGGCTGGAAGGATAGGACAATGCAGGTGCGATCGCTGACCCGCGACGGTAAACTCATCGGTTGGGGGGTGGCAGGTGCTACTTTCCCTGGCTACCGAGGTGCCGCGTCCGCCAAGGTGCGGCTGTTACCAGATGGTACAGTCCATGTCCTCACTGCTGGAAATGACATGGGTACGGGTGCGTATACGATGGTGGCAGCTACAGCAGCAGAGGCGCTGGGAGTGCCTGTCGAAAAGGTACGGGTGGAGATGGGCGACTCGCTGCTACCCGATGGCGGAC